>CAUYTZ010000001.1:0-1571 GCA_963575695.1 uncultured Gammaproteobacteria bacterium
CGCGTGCTCGACGATTACGATGCGATCGTCGATGCCTGTTGCGTAGCCTGGAATGCCTTCGCGGCTGACACAGAACGGATGCATTCACTGACTAGCTACCCCTGGATTCCGTGTGTCATTCATTAGGCTCGCTGGTATGAGGCCGAAACAACAAGTCGTTGGTCGGCACCCTGGCCCGCCAGATAGGAAGGCAAAAGCAGAGCGCGGGATCGACCATCGGCACGCTGAATTGCGGTGCGCAAGATCTTGGTAAGGGCCTGATCGGTACCGCAAAGAGCTTTGATGTAAGTATCAATACCTGTTTCGGACCACACTTCGCAGTTCGCCAGATTTAACACCTCACCGGCATGAAACGCCGCCCCCAACGCTTCCATCGTCGGGCTGGCCGGTGGCGCACCGATGATCATCACTCCAGCAACATTCAGCCACCGGGCAAGTGCCTCAATGGCGATATGCCCACCCAGCGACCACCCAACGATGACCACACGGGTGACGCTAAGCGCCTCCAAAGCCTGCCGGAGCGACTCGGCGTACCCTGGCAAAGTGTAAACACGATCTGGATCGGCCGCATTGGATGAATGACCATGACCTGGAAGGTCGATCGCTATCAATCGGTAATTCATTACCAAATCGCTACTAAATAGCGCCCGAAACACATCCTTCGAAAATGAGTTGCCATGAATAAAAAGCACTGCGTGGCCAGTGCCATCACTATCAAGAACTGCGAGATCACCATGGCTTGTGGTCACAATGCGTTCGCAGATAACCATGATACACTCCGTATTTTCTGGCACAGCCTTACCTTTTGGCCAGGAATTATCCTCATACCATGGGAAACAGTAGAAAACATCCCCGGTAACGATGCAATAATTCTTTGACAGGAGACGATGAGTGAGCGATTCAATGAGGTCTTATAGCTTTGGCCAGTTTACCGACAATGCGTCCGAACTCCGGCGGTTGGAGGCGCAGGCCGATTTAGGCTGGCGGGAAATCGACTGCCGGATATTGGCGCGCACCTCCCCCAAACCCGGCCAACGGGTGCTGGATCTCGGCTGCGGTCCAGGATTCATTGCTCGACGATTGAGCGACATGGTCGGAAAAAACGGTGAGGTCGTCGGCGTAGATCTCAACGAAAGTCTACTGACCATAGCGCACAACCGCAACGCCTCCAGTCAGGTTCGGTTTGCCAACGCCAGCGTCTACGATTTGACTTCGTATCGAGGGGAATTTGACTTCGTTTATGCCCGCCTCTTGTTTCAACACCTGGAAGACCCGGAAAAGGCATTGAACCAGATCTGGCAGACTCTTGCTCCTGGTGGCGTGCTGATCGTGGTTGATATTGATGACGGCGTGTTTACCGTGCTGCCGGAACCGCCTGGATTCGTTGAATTTACCCAAGAAGCTGCGGCCCATCAACAGCGGCAGGGAGGCGACGTGAATGCTCAATAACCGGTGGCGTTGGGCTGGTTCCGCGATGGGTGCGACAAATCGACTCAGGGGGATTCCAAAACATTTGGCGATGTGCATTTATTGACGCATGACGTCAACCGCCCCACCATCGATTGATCTTG
>CAUYTZ010000002.1:0-9194 GCA_963575695.1 uncultured Gammaproteobacteria bacterium
CCCCTTTTGGCCTGATTTTTTTGCCCGGTTTTTGGCTCATAAAAATCGCCACAACGTATTGTTAAAAAATGCGATTTTAGCATATTGCCGGGTCCATTTTCCGGGCACATGATTTTGGCCAATTTGGACACCCCAGGTTTACCCCGGCTGCCAACGCCAATGGTCTCTCTTACGACTCTTTTGGCTTCATGGTCAATGATGGAACGGTAAACAGCGTGGCATACACCCTGACCGTGGATGTGACAGCGGTCAACGATGCGCCAGCCTTGAGCCAAGCCAGCCACGACGACGGGGCGATGAATTCCACCTCAAGAACGCTGTCGTCGAGAATCTCGAGCAGCGGCTGCCCGGCCTGGACATACTGATGTTCCCGCGCTTTCTGCTCGACCACCCGGCCACCGAACGGGGCCGGAATCGTGCATTTGGACAGGGTCACCTCGGCGGACTGGACCTTGGCCCGCGCCTTGGCCGCTTCGGCGGTGGCGACGTCGGCTTCCAGCACGCCGCCCGAATGCAA
This sequence comes from uncultured Gammaproteobacteria bacterium, assembly GCA_963575695.1. Classification (GTDB taxonomy): domain Bacteria; phylum Pseudomonadota; class Alphaproteobacteria; order Azospirillales; family Azospirillaceae; genus CAUYTZ01. The sequence continues at coordinate 518 of CAUYTZ010000002.1, forward strand.
CTCGACCAGCCTGCGGTTGACCGAGCGGGTTTTCTCCGCAGCCGCCAAGCTCGCCCGCGCTTCGTCAAGCTGGGCGCGCTGGAGTGCGCAATCAAGCCTGACCAGCACCTGCCGGTCGGCGAAGCGCTCGCCGTCGCGCACCGAGATATGCTCGACTTCGGCCGGAATGACGCTGGCAAGCGTGGTGAACTGGCGGGGCACCAGTTGAGCATGAACAGACGGGGCCTCACGGGCGGGAGACAGGTCTTCGGCATGAACCACCGTTGCCCCCAGCACTGTGACGCTGGCCACGAAACCAAAAATTGCCGGACGGTGGATTGCCATCAGCCGTGGGTTTCCTTGGCAACGGGTTCAGTCTGGGAAACCGGAATGGCGCCGTCCTCGTGTTTAACAGGGACGATTTCGGGCGGCATTCGGCCCTGGTTCATCGCATCCATTCTCGCTTCCAGCAGCGTACTCAAGGTCTGGAGGTCGTGGCTGGCGACCTCGCTTGGCAGCGGGTCTAGACCGATGGTGGTCTGCATCCGTCCCAAGGCTTCCTGTGCCTGGGCGAAGGCCTGGAAGCGTTTGAGGTCGGCGGCGATGGCCGAGGTCTGGTTGCTGATCCGCTCGATGACGCTCTGGGCGTCGTTCTCCTGCCGGCTGGCGGTGGCGTCCGCCAATCGGGTTTCGATTTTCCATAGCCGATCCGCACGACCGTACTGTCTGATCGCCCCTTCGAACTGATTGAGCGAGACGTGGACCTGGGCCAGCACCGCCATGCGCAGGGCGAGCCGTTTGGCTTCCGCGACATCCTCGGCCGTTTCGGCGGCCTGTATCCGCCACGGCGCCGAGACGATGTTGAACAGGTTCCAGGAAATCCGCGAACTGGCTTCGGTCCAGCTCTTATCGACCAGAAAGCTGTTGCTGTCGTGCTCCAGCCCCGCCGAGAAGGTGATGCCGGGCAGGATGCGCAGAATCGCCTTGCGGGTCTCGTTGACCGCGATGCGTCCTTGATAGACCTGTTCACGAAGGTCCGGGTTGTTGACGAACGCCGCCTCTTCCATGTCCGCCACCGGCATCGCCCAGGACGGGGCCGCCATGTCGGCTTTGCCCGGCTTGGCCAAGCGGAACTTGCTGCCGGGAGGCACGTTGATCAGTGAGGCCAGTTCCGCCCGCGCCATGGCCAGTTCCTGGCGGATCGCCTCCAACTGCTTGAGGTTTTCCAACAGCGTCTTCTGGAAGCGCAGTGACTCCACCGGATTGCGGAGTTGCTCGTTTTCCACCCGCTCGGCGTCCCCGAGCGCCTTCTCGCCCTCGGCCAGCGCCTTGGTGACCCGCTCGTCCAACTCCTGCGCCGCCATCGCCCGCCAATAGGACGAGCGCACATTCTGCATCAGGGTCGCCACCGCCTTGCGCCGACGTTCGGCGGCAATCAGAGAGCGGTCGGTGCTCTGGCGGGCGGAGAACCAGCCGACCCCGAAATCCAGGATGTTCCACGACACCGTCAAGTCTGAGACGACGCGGTCGCGGTCCATCGAATAGGACGGGTTGGCCAGCGCCGGTTGCAGGGTGATGGAATCCTTGCTGGTGGTGGTGGCGTGGTCGGAGCGGTTGAGGTACCCGGCCCCGGCGGTCAGCTTGGGCAGCAGGTCGAAGTGGTCGAGATCGACCTGGCCGAGCGCCAGCGCCTCTTCCATCATCTTGGATCGCTGGTCGAGATTGTCGCGCAGCACTCGGGCCATCGCCTCGGCCAAGGTCAACGGCTTGGTCAGCGGCTCCTGATCCTTGAACATCAGCAACCGATCAGCCACCGCCTTGGCCGACAGCTCTTCCCGCGTGAACGGATCGGGACTCGCGCACCCCGACACCAGCATCGCCAAAGAAACCGAAGCCAGCAGCGCCGCGCGGCGGCAATTGGCATGAAAAGCGCGCTTCATAAACAGTCTTCCTTGTCTCAATGTCGCGTTCAAGCGCGGAAATTCATCATTTGCGCCGCCGCCCGGTAGAGCGCCGCCTGCTGAGCCAGTTGGGCGCCACGGTGCGCGGCCTTGAGCTGTGCGCTCAATCCCGGCTTGCCATGCTCGTGGCCGCTGCGGTGCCCGTCGCGGAACGAAGCCAGCCGGACCACCGGGTGACCGTCGCTGGCGTCGCCATGACGTTCGGCTGGAGCAGGTGAAGCGCGATCGGGGTCAGCATTGGCCCCATTCGGAATGGTCGCTCCCGGTGGTACGGCGGGCCGACCTTGAGTGTTTGGTGGATTGGGTTGCCCAGGTTGCGCGCGTTGTCCCTGTCCTTCTGGAGCCTGTTGTTGGGCGGGCTGAGCAGGTTGGGTCCGCTGTCCCTCGCCGCCGATCCGGACGACGGCAATCGCTTCTCGACCTTGGTCGTCACGGGCAATGACACGGATTTGAACTTCACCGTTCATTCCAGCTGGCGGTGTGCCAGTCAGTGTTCCGCTCTTGGAATCAAAACTGAGCCAAGCAGGGAGCGGTTTGCCATCGGCCTGTGTCGCCGACAACTGGATAACGGCTTGGGCGTTGGTGTGAGCGAAAGTGTCGATGCCGACGCTGTAGCTAATCTGACCACCCTGACCGATTGATACATCGGCCATCGGGCGGACCGACACCAATGCATCGCCGCCACCGGCAGAAGTCGGTGCCAACACGGCGACACGGAAGCCGCTGTCGCTTGTGGTCAAGGACGGCAGGGTTGCCGGAGCCGCCCCGCTGCGACTGCCTGCATCGTTCGCCACGGCCGGAGACGGAGCGGCGGCAACAATTGGAGTCGATGATGTAGGCGTGGAAGCCGGTAAGGCAGGAGTCGAATTAACCGGAGACGGCGCTCCCGCCGTTGGAGCAACGGGTGTCGGAGTAGATGGAGCTGATGACTGCGAATTCGTCGACGACGAACTGGTGGTAGAGGGAGCGGAGAAATCATTGCCACCAAACTGGGGGGCAGGCGTCGTGTCACGAACGATGGTGACGTTCGGAGTATTGGGCGGAGCCTCCACAGCCGGAGGATGAGGCGCTGGAGGGGGTATCGGCGTTGGCGTCGGTGCCGGCACCGGAGGCGGGACGGGTGCCAGGGTGGGCGCAGGTGGGATTGGTGCCACGGTATCGATACTGATACTGGGAGTTGTCCCTGCACCACCATTATTACCAGCGGCATCCGTATAGGTTCTAGAAGCAACGGTGATGCCGGCACCGCCAGAGGCAAGCCCTGCCGTGGGAGTAAAGGTGGCGGTGTAGACCCTTGGGTTGCCGGTTACCGCGAGATTACTCAGCGCACCATTGCTGGTGACGACATCGGCAGCAGCAAATCCAGTCGGCGTTTCGCTAAACGTAAAGGTGATGGTCGCGGTCTGACCAGCTTTCAGGGCCGCAGCATTACTGGTGATGGCCAGGGTCGGCGGAACGCCATCGACCAGCACGCTGGTGGTGGAACCGACGCTGTTGAGGGTCAGCGTAGCGTCGTTACCCGCAGCATCCTTGATAGTGCCGCCGTTGAGGCCGAGCGCGCCGACGGTGACGCCGTCGGTGTCCAGCGTTTCCGAGCCGACGGTGTAGCGGAACACGGTTGCCGTGGAACCGCCGCCCGACTGGTAGGTGGCGTAAACGGTGCCCCCCGTGTTGAGCGTCACCGCGATCTGGGGCGTGCCGGTGATGGAGACCGCCTCGGACCAGTTAACCGTGAAGTTGAGGTTGGCGCCGGCTTTGTAGGTCGCGTTCCCCGGGACCGAAACCGAGCCGACCGTCGGAGCGACGCCATCGATCACAATTTCCTTGTTGGCACCCAGCGAGTTGCTCGCGCCAGGCGTTGGTAGGGTCAGGATGGCGGTGGCGTTGGTGGACGTGGCGTTGATGGTGCCGCTGTTTAGCGCAAGCGCCGTGGTGGCCGAAAAATCGAGGTCCGCCGACGAATCGCCTGCCTGCACGATATAGTTGAACACCAGTGAGGCCGATCCGCTGCCACTGGCGTAGCTCGCAACCCGTCCGTTCGCCGCGTTCAGTGTCAGTTGAGGCGCCCCGCTCACGGTCACCGGATTGCTGAACGTCACCGTAATCGGCACGGTATCGCCCGCCTTGTACGTGCCGTTGGCGGCGGTCGATGTCACCGTCGTCACCGTCGTCAACACCTGCGTCGCCGTCAGGTCGTTGCCGTCCCCGCCGAGACGGGTCACCGTGTAGGCGTCGCCGTTGGTGGTGATCGTGCCGCCGTCGGCAAGGCTGCCTAGGGTGTTGGCGATGGCGCCGCCGCCGGTGTTGTTGATGATCCGGTAGCTGTTGGAACTGGTCGGCGCATAGCCGTTTACCCGGCTGAGGGTGAGGGCGCTGGTGGAACCGTCCAGCGTCACGCCGCCGCCCACGGAGACTTGGTCGTAATCGGTGCCGGCGGTGCCGCCGCTTCCCGAAATCTCGATCGCCAGAGTGCCGTGAAGCGTCAGGGCGCCGGCGATGGTTAGTTTACCGACGCCGTTGTTGACCCCGGCCACGCCCGGGGCCAACGTTCCGCCGCTGGCGATGGAGGCCGAGCCGTTGACCGTGCCGGTGCCGCCCAGGGTCGCGCCTGACGCGACGGAAACCGCGCTGGCGGCATTGGTGCTACCGGTGACCGACAGCGTTCCCCCGTTGACCGTGGTGTCGCCGGAGTACCCGTTGGTGCCCGACAGGGTCAGGGTGCCGGTGCCGGTCTTGGTCAGCCCACCGGTGCCGTTGATGGCGCCTGAAAAGGTGGTGCTGGTGTTGTTGCCGCCGGCGATCAGCGTGTTCCCCCCCAGCGTCACGGTGGCCGCTCCGGCCAGCGAGCCGATGGTCTCGCCGGTGTTCAGCAACAGGGTGCCCGTGTTGACCACCACCGCGCCGGTATCGGCGATGGCCAAGCCCCCGGTTAAAGCCAGGGTTCCATTGGTCACGGTCGTCGTCCCGGTGTAGGTGTTGGTTCCCGACAGCGTCAGCGTGGCGGCGCCGTTTTTGGTGAATCCGCCCGTCCCGGTGATGTTTCCGGTAAGGGTGATCGCATTGGAGTTAGGCAGGAAAAAGCCATTGGACGCTCCGGTCAGGACGATCGCCCGGGAGATGGTCGCCGTCGCGTTGCTAAGGGTGGTGCTAAGCGTGCCGCCACTCAGCGCCAGCGAGCCTGTCGGCAAATAAGTGTCGCCGTTCACCAAGAGCGTGCCAGCCGAAACCGTGATGCCGCCACTCCACCCGGCCGCGTTGCCGGCGTTGGTCAAGCTCAGCGAGCCGCTTCCGCTCTTGGTCAGGGTGCCGGTGCCGGTGATGGTGTTCGAGACGATTGTGGTGGCGCCGCTGGCGACCGAAATGGCGCCGTTTCCGGCCCCCACCACGATGGCGTTGGCCACGGTGACGTTGCCGGAAGTGGCGGTGATGCTCAGGGTCCCGCCGTCCAGAGTGATTGAGTTGGAGCTCTTATTCAGGTTGGTTACCAACGCCACCGCTAGGGTGCCGGCCGACACCGTGATCGTTCCGTTCATGCCCACGCTGTTGGAGATGCTGGAGAGCGTCATCGTGCCCGAGCCCTCCTTGATGAGCGCGCCGCTGCTGGCGCTGATATTCCCCGACACGGTGGTGGTCGTGTTGTTGCCTCCCGTCCTCAGCGCCCAGCCACCGAGCGACACCGTGCCGGCCCCGCTCAGCGAGCCGATGGTTTCCGACGACGCCAGCGAAAGGGTCGTCCCCGAGGCCGTCGTCACCGCGCCGGTATCGCTGATGGCCCCGCCGCCGCTCAATCGGAGGCTTCCTGTCGACAGGGTGGTCGTCCCAGCATAGGTATTGGTTCCCGAAAGCACTTCCGTGCCATTGCCTGTCTTGGTCAAGCCGCCGGCTCCGGTTATGGAACCCGAGAACGTGGCAGTCACACTGCCAAAAATATTGAAGGTGCCGCCGCCGGTTCCCATGGTGAAGGCGTTGTTCACGGCGAAACTGGAGCCGTTGGTCGAAAAGGTGCCGCCGTCCAAGGTCAGCGCGCCGGTCGTCAGGCAAGCGGCGGCGCTGACATAGAGCGTGCCCGCCGTCACCGAGACGGCACCGCTCCACCCGGCGGAATTGCTGGTCCCGTACAGGGACAGGGTGCCACTTCCGATCTTGGTCAACGTGGCCGATCCGGCGATGGTGCTGTTGATGGCCGCGGCGGCCGTTCCGTCGTTGATGGTCAGCCCGCCGCCCAGTGTTATGGTTGAACCGCTGATCGACAAATTGGTGGCGCCGCTGAGGTCGAGCGTGTCGCCCGCTCCGGTGGTGACGCCGCTGCCGAGCGTGATGGTGGAGGAGGCGGACAATACCACCTTGATGGTGTCGGCTCCGGACTGCGCCACGCCGCGCGCCAAGGCTTCCCGTAGCGAAAAACCATTGGCGGCGTTGCCGCTGGAGTCGTCCGTGCTCTGGTCGACGGTGACGACTGAACTGGTCACCGTAACGTCGGCATTGGTCGAGCCAGCGTGGCCGTCGGCAAGGGTGGCGCGGATGGCGGCGTCGCCATAGGGCGTGTCGTTGCGGTAGAGTACGGCCCGTGTAACCGCCTGTACCAGTGCGTTGGTGGCGTCGGCGCCGCCGTTGGCGAAGCTGACCGTCAGCAGGCCGCCGGGGGGTTGTCAATTAACACATTTGCCTTCGGCGACCAGGGGCTGAACCCCACCAGGAGCCTGAAGGCCCCTGGACCCACTTTATAAAGAACATGATAAAGAACACGGCTATCCCACGTCAGACCGGCCGAGCACTTCCATCAACTCCCGCCACTCGCGCTTACCCAGCCCGCTCTCGGCCTGAGTCACGGCTTGCCCAGCCAACAGATTGCGCACCACCGCCAAACCCGTCGCCGACAGATTTACGCCGCCCAAACGATATTCCTGGAACGCCTCGAAGACTTGCGGCACCCAGCGCTTGACCACATCAAGCATGGCCTCGGCATAAACCCTGATCTCATACTGAGCATGAGCGTCAGCCCGCAACGACAGGAAATGCAATAGATTATGGAGGTCAATCTTCCAGTACCACTGAGTATAGTAATTCAGCGTCAGATTAATTCTGGCCAGCTCCCGCGCCAGACCACGCCGGTCGGGATCGCGTACCGCGCCGCTCTCATCCAGGTTGAGCAACTGCTCGTAATGGGCATGAGCGGTCAACGCATCCTGGCGCAGCAGATCGAGCACCTGTTCCGCCTCCGCCCCGTCCAGAGCCTGCCCCCGACCCTGGCGGTTGTCGCTGGATTGCGCGCCCAGATGCTCGGGTGCCGGTAGGTAGAACTCCTTATCCAGAATCGAATAGCGCGCCGAGTATTCGTTGACGTTGGCGGTACGATGGCGAATCCACTGCCGGGCAACGAAGATCGGCAGCTTGACGTGAAACTTGATCTCGCACATCTCGAACGGAGTCGAATGACGCTGGCGCATCAAATAGCGAATCAGTCCGGCGTCTTCACTGACCTTGCGCGTGCCGCGACCATAAGAGACTCGGGCCGCCTGCACCACAGCGGCATCGTCGCCCATGTAATCGATCACGCGCACGAAGCCATGATCCAGCACCGGCAACGGTTGCAGCAGAATCTCCTCCACCCCAGGAGCGGTCGCGCGACGGGTCGGAACGGTATGGGCACGCAGGTCTTCGATTTCGGTGCGTTGGTCTGCGGTGATCGACATGAAGAAATCGCCCGGTTATGGCTGATGATCGTTTCCAGAATGGCTGCACTGTCGCGGAAAATGCGCTCCGACGCAATTGCCCGCATCTAAGCCCTTTAAGTGCCCCTCGCCATGCCCTATATTCTTTCTGCCGGTTCGCCGGCTACGACGATAAACGTTGTGCGGCATAAGCGTTGCGGACCCGGGGGCGGTACCCGGCGCCTCCACCAATTTTCCCGGCTCGGGCTTGCCCCGCAGCCGGGCCTTGCGGGGGCGAACTAGGATCGACGTGCGTAGTAAAGGCACTGCTTTCGTTCGGCATGGTACCGCCGTTATCGGGCCAGTTGGATAAATGCCAACGACAACCAGGCGACTCCGGTCGCCATCGCTGCCTAGCAATTAGGTAAGCGCGGTTCGGGGGGCACCGGGCAACAGAAGCCCCCCACTTATTTCTGACCGAGTGTATTTCTGGTCGAATGTGCGGATCGCTAGACCGGACGAGAGACTCGCACCGGACCGATTATGGCCAACCCCGGAATCAAGGACCGCGCTCGGATGGCAAAAGAGTTGTTGCGGTATGACCAGATGGTCGAAAGCGCCCTGCGTGGCGTGATTCGGGAAGCGCTGCGCCAGATCGTCGGTCGTGGCTTGCCGGGGGATCACCACTTCTATGTCACCTTCCGCACCCACCACCGGGGCGTGCGGATTCCGCCCTATTTGCGTGAACAGTATCCCGAAGAGATGACCGTGGTTCTGCAACGGCAGTTCTATGGACTGGAGGTGTCTGAGGACGAATTCCATATCATGCTCACTTTCGGCGGCGTTCCTGAACGGCTGGTGATTCCGTTTGCCGCGATCACCAGCTTTGCCGCGCCGGCAGTCAAAGTCGCCCTCACGATTCAACCGCCTACAGACACCTACGCTCCCCGACCCCCGGCCCGGCCGGCGGGTGGGGCTGCTCGGGAACGGCTTGATGCGCCGTCCGGGAGCGAGGCGGCGGAACCGCACCCGCGCGGGGTCGTGGTGGCGCTGGCCGGCTTGCGCGGAATGGCTCTGTGCCGCGGT
>CAUYTZ010000003.1:0-1231 GCA_963575695.1 uncultured Gammaproteobacteria bacterium
GACAGCATTACCTGTCTCGATTGCGGTAGAAAACTAAAAATGCTCAAGCGCCATATCGCCACCGACCACGGCTTGTCGGTCAAAAACTACCGCGCCAAGTGGGACTTGCCGGCCGAATACCCGATGGTCGCCCCCAATTACGCTCAACAGCGCTCGGAAATCGCGGTCAAGATTGGGTTGGGACGCGGGCCGCGCAAATAGCCGGGGTTGGTGTGCTCATGCTAAAGCTGACCGGCTCGATACAGGTGCGCTTTAGCTTGAGCCAAGCGGATTATGCCTCGGCGACCGGGATATCTGACCAGCGAGAGGTGTAATCCGGCGACTTACGTTCCTGACGGGATTTCCAGGCCGCATCCTCTGGAACCAGCCCGAACGAAGCTGTGCCTCGGCCGAATCGCATGTTCAATCTGTCCACGGCTTGCATCAGGCCTGACTGTGTCTCGGCGGGGGCGGAAAAGAACAGGTCACGAGGAATGGCATCATCGGCGACAAGATCCGCCAGCAGGATGCCAGCACTGGAGTATTCCCACGGTCCAACATCCCACGCCTTGGTCAACGCCGAAACAGCAGCCTGAATGATCCGTAAGGCATCAGACTGTGGCGGGTAGAATTTGGCCGATGCGGACAGCGTTTTCTGCGGTTGGTCGTTACGAAAGCGGTTGGTCGCGGCGTAAACCGTGAGCATGCCCGCCGACAGCTTCTCAGCTCGCAGTTTCTCAGCAGCTTTGCCGGCAAAAGACACCACGGCGTCGCGGATGTCATCTAACCTGCCAGTGGGCTGTCCGAACGAGCGCGATACAGTACAGGAATGGCGATGGTCAGGTTGCGTCTCCGGGTCATGACAGGCAACGCCACGCAGTTCCAGCACCGTCTTCAGAGCCGAAATGCCCAGATACCTTTTAATCCAGCCATCGTCAGCTTCGCGAAGCTGAAGGGCGGTAGTGATGCCGTGCGCTGCCAGCTTGGACGCATAAGCCCGCCCAATACCCCAAACATCACCTGTCTCTGTCTTTGCCAGCGCCCGATCGAGCCGATCAGGAACGCCTGCAACCACCCCAAACCCAGCCCATAATGAACGAAGGCACCGACGCAGCCCGCAGTGATCAAGACACCATCGGGCGCATGAATGGTACTGGCATAGACAGAGACAGGTGATGTTTGGGGTATTGGGCGGGCTTATGCGTCCAAGCTGGCAGCGCACGGCATCACTACCGCCCTTCAGCTTCGCGAA
>CAUYTZ010000004.1:0-1046 GCA_963575695.1 uncultured Gammaproteobacteria bacterium
CCATACGGGTTATGCGTCCCCGCTTGGCCGGAGTAGGGGTTGGTGTTGCCCTGGGTGCTATAGTTGTCCGAGCGGGTGCTGTTGGGGTTGGTGGCGCGGTAGGGATCAACATAGGTGCCGTTCTGCCGGGTGTAGCCGGACACGGAATGGTCGGGCTGGGTTCCGTAGCCTCCGGACGAGGAACCGCCATAGGGGGATTGCTGTTGGCGGTAGGGGTCGTTGGACTGGGACGCCGCCGGGGAGGATAAAGCCAGAGCGATGGCGGCGGCAAGGGTCAGAGTACGCATGGTAATTCTCCTTGGGGTGGTGGGGTTACCGTCCACCGACGGCCGCGATCTTGACCGGGATCATCGCGGCCAAGATTTGGTTCTGGTCATCCTGGCGCTTGTCGATGCCGGTGAGGTGGATGTCAACGCAATCTATGCGAGAGTGGATGACCCGGAGTTCCTCCCGAACCTCGACTCGGAATTTCGCATTTGCGGCCAATTCGGCTTCGACCCCGGCCCGGAATCGCGCGTTCTCGGTGGCCTCAGCCTCAATCCGGTCGACCAGCTTGCCGAGTATGGCTTTGATGTCGGAATTGGTCGGTTGGTTCATCACTTAATCCTCACAAGTTGCCCAGGAACTTAATCAAAACAATAGGTTACCCCCCCCCCACCCCCCAGACGGAACGGTACTCAACAATCTCGCCGATGACTGTCCAACGGTCGGTTGGGCGTGGGTGAATCGGCCGCTCGCCGAACTCCGGGTCGCTAGAGCACGACATTAGGTAGTGATAACCGTCCGGCTCCACAATCACGCGCTTGAGCGTCACCTCATGGCCGTTACGCACAACATAAGGCCGGCCCGAGACCGGAGCGCTGGAATAGGGCCGGACCAAAACCAGCGCGCCATCGGGATAGATCAAATTCATCGAGTTGCCCGACACCCGCAGCGCAAAATCGCCCGGGCGGGCCGTGGCAAACGGCACCATCGGGATATCCGTCGATTGCGAGGGATCGTCGGAAAGAAAAGCCCCGGCAGAGATATTGTCTAGGAGAGGGACG
>CAUYTZ010000005.1:0-1643 GCA_963575695.1 uncultured Gammaproteobacteria bacterium
GCCGGCAGCGAAGGTCTGTATGGCGATCCGACCGCCGCACTGCGCCTGATGCACCGGGAGGTGGGTACCGCCGATCTGATTGTCGCGACCACCGCCGTGCTCGGCCCACCGCTGACGGTGCCGCTCGCTGCGGCGCTGGGCGATGTCGTGGCGGTCGACACTGTTCATGGCCCGGCGCTCGGTCTATGCGCCGGCCCCAGCGTCGCGGTGTTGGGACGGGAGGGGCTGATTTCTTGCCCGATCACATGTGTTCTGGCCGCCTGGAGGTTGTAATGGAAGCGATCTTCCCGGTCATCGGCATGGTCATGGGCGGGCTGGCCTCCGAGGTGGTCGGCGGCGGCGTGCTCGGAGCCATCGCCGCCGGAGCCGTCTCGATCGGCGTCTCCTATCTCGGCAACGAGGTGGTCGGCTCGCCCACACCTTCGGCGCCCACACCCGCGCCGATCCCGCCGCCGCCACCGTTGCCGATTTCAGCCCCCGGACGCTCAGAGCTGATTGCCAACGCTCCAGCCCGGATGGTTCGTCAGGCGATCACCGCCCACCGCATCGTCTACGGCGAAGTCCGAACCGGCGGGCCGCTGGTCTACGCCCACCTGCGGGCGCCCAGCGGCTCGGACAAACTGGACTTCCTGCACCTGATCGTGGTCCTCGCCGCGCACGAGGTCGAAACCATCGGCACACTCTATTTCGACAATGCTTCGGTGGCGATCAATGCCTCCGGCGAAGCCACCGACGCGCCCTATGCCCGTAGCGGCACGGTCTATGCCCAGATCTGGAAGCACCTGGGATCGCCGTCGCAAAATGCGGATTCCGTCTTGGTCGCCAACACCGGCGGTGAGTGGACCAACGCCCACCGTCTGCGCGGCCGGGCCTACCTGCACCTGCAACTGAAGCGCGATGATACGGCGTTCCCCTCGGCGCTGCCCAACGTCTCGGCGCTGGTCAAAGGGCGCAAGCTCTACGATCCGCGTACAGCAACCACCACCTGGTCCGACAACGCCGCGCTGGCGATCCTCGATTACCTGATGGCCCCGTTCGGCCTGGGCTGCACCCTTGATGAACTCGATATGTCTTCTTTCATCTCAGCAGCGACAACTTGCGACGAGGCCGTCGCCCGGCCCGGTGGCAACGAGAAACGTTATACTTGCAACGGCGTCATCGATCTCGACCAGGCGCCAGTGCAGGTGCTGCCGCGGCTGCTGTCGTGCTGCGCCGGCCGGCTCACGTATACCGCCGGCAAGTGGCGGCTGTTCGTCGGTGCCTATCTGCCGCCCCTGGTCGAGTTGGGTGAAACCCAGGCCCGCGACGTGCTCACCGTGCGCCCGCGCCGCTCGCGCCGGGATCTGATCAACACCGTGCGCGGCACCTGCCTGTCCCCGGCCCACAACGGCCAGCCGACCGACTACCCGCCGGTGACCGTCGCTGCCTACCGGGCCGAAGACGGCGATCTGGAGGTGTCGGAAAACCTGGATCTGCCGTTCACCAACTCGCCCTACATGGCGCAGCGCATCGCCCGGATCACGCTCGAAGCTCGCCGCCGGCAGTTGTCGGTCGAGTTTCCGGCCAATCTGGCCGGGTTGCGACTGGCCGCCGGCCAGACCGTGGCCCTGTCGTTGCCGCGCCTGGGGCTGCTCAATCAGCCG
>CAUYTZ010000006.1:0-3212 GCA_963575695.1 uncultured Gammaproteobacteria bacterium
AGCCTGAAAAATGCTTCAGGAAAACAACGGCTTCTCCAAGACATCCTGCCCCGTCCATCGTGACCTCCGCTCCGAATCAGTGTGCCGATCGATTCGAAACACAGGCCCCTTGTCAAGAACTGTTTCACCCGATTGCCCTGGGGCAACGGCAGAATCGTCTTGACTCAGGAAGTGGACGCCCCAATTCATGTTCAAGCGCGGCACTGGGGCGCGTTTCGAATCGGTTTCAGCCTTTCCGTGTAATGCTGGCACGCGGGCCTTCGGCGACCAGGGCTTTGCCCTGGACCCGCTGTATTTGGGACGAGACGATGAGTCTTCTGGGGTCTTAAGTCGATGACATTGCCAGAAACGACCGGATATTGGCCAACCCGCTATTGGCAGCAATTGGGCGACGGCCGAGTTCAGTGCGACCTGTGTCCGCGTCATTGCAAACTGGCCGAAGATCAGGCCGGGCTGTGCTTTGTTCGTGCCCGTCATGGCGATGCGGTGGTGTTGACCACCTATGGCCGCTCCAGTGGCTTTTGCATTGATCCAATCGAAAAGAAGCCGCTCAATCATTTCCTACCCGGGACCCCGACGCTGTCGTTCGGCACCGCCGGCTGCAACCTAACCTGCCGCTTCTGCCAGAACTGGGATATTAGCAAATCACGCGAAGTGGATACCTTGGCTGATTCCGCTTCTCCTGAAACAATCGCCGCCGTCGCCGCCGATTACGGTTGTCGTAGCGTCGCCTTCACTTACAATGACCCGGTCATTTTTCTGGAATATGCCGTCGATGTTGCCCAAGCCTGCCACGCACGCGGCATCGCCACGGTTGCGGTCACCGCCGGTTACGTTTGTCCAGAGCCCAGGGCCGAGTTCTTCCGCCAGATGGACGCCGCCAACGTCGATCTCAAAGGCTTCAGCGAGGACTTTTACCACAAGCTGTGTGGCGGTCATCTGCGGGACGTGCTCGACACCCTGGTCTATATCAAACGTGAAACCAAGACCTGGCTGGAAATCACCACCCTGCTGATTCCGGGGGAGAATGATTCCGCGGTCGAGATTGAGGCGATGTGCCGCTGGATTATCGATCATCTGGGGCCAGAGGTGCCGATTCACTTCACCGCTTTTCATCCCGACTATAGAATGCTTGACAAGCCCCGCACGCCGCACATGACCTTGATTCAGGCGCGACGGATTGCCCTGGAGCATGGCTTGCGCTTCGTTTACGTCGGCAATGTCGAAGATGTTGGCCGTGGCAGCACCCACTGTGCGGGTTGTGGCGAGCGGGTGGTTGGCCGGCGTGGCTACGTTCTGAGCGAATGGAACCTGACCGCCGACGGTCGCTGCCGGCACTGTGGCACGGTTTGCCCGGGTGTGTTCGAGGCCGTCCCCGGTGCCTGGGGGGCCAGACGGCAGCCGGTGCGGCTGCGCGATTTTAATATTCCCAAATGATGGGGGTTCAGGGCAAGGCCCTGGTCGCCTAAGCAACCCGGCGAATCACCCGCTCCGCCGGCAGCCAGACAAACACCGTAGTCCCAACCCCGATTTGGCTTTCAATATGAAAGCTGCCGCCGTGCAACGCGATCAGGGAGCGAACCAGCGGCAGTCCCAGCCCGGTGCCCTCGCTCTTGTTGTTAAGCCCGGCTGCGGCCTGCCCGAACGGCATCAGCACCTTTGCCATATCTTCGCGCGCGATGCCGATGCCGGTATCGGCAATCTTGATCAAAATACGGCCATCAGCCTCCTGGCGTAGTGCCAGAGTCACCCGACCATCCCGGCCGGTAAACTTGATGGCGTTGCTGAGAAGATTACTTAGGATTTGTTTGAGCGAGCGCTCCTCAGCCCGTATCGGCGGCAAATGCGCTGGAATTGTTGCGGTCAGGGTCACATGACCATCCGTCGCCCGGCCACGGACCAGGGCTAGACTGGCCTGCACCACCTCACCCAAATCCAACAGGACTTCGTCTAGCTCCTTTTTGCCTGCCTCAATTCTGGCCATATCCAGAATATCGTTGATCATGGTCAACAGCAGCGCACCACTGTCATAAACATCACGAGCGAATTCCACATATTCTCGTCGCCCGATCGGGCCGAATAACTGATCTTTAATCATTCCGGAAAAGCCGATGATCGCATTCAGAGGCGTACGCAGTTCATGGCTAACATTAGCCATGAATTCTGATTTTGCCCTGGCCAGCATTTCAGATTGTTCTTTGGCTAGACGCAACGCTTCTTCCGCCGCGCGCCTTTCCGTGGCATCGCTGACCAGGCCTTCATAATGCTTCACCCGGCCCCCGTCATCGACCACAGCCCGGCCGTTCTGTTCGATCCACAGGCGTGAACCGTTCTTGCGTTCAGCTTCGGCTTCAAACGCCCGCACCTCGCCGTGCAGCAGTAACTCGGCCCGGAACTGATCCCAGCGGACCGGATCGGTAAACAGTCGTCGGCCGGGGGCATTGTAGGTGGCCAAGAAATCATCCGGATCCGTGCAGCCGAACATGCGCGCCAGTGCGGGGTTGGCCGACAGGATGCGGCCATCTGGTCCGGCTTGAATAATTCCTTCGACGGCGTTCTCGTAAATGCCGCGATACTTGCGTTCGCTGTCGCGCAGGGCATCGGCGATGTGATCACGTTCGGCCATGCGTCGAACCAGTTCGTCATTGGCCTGTTGCAGTGAGGCCGCCAGACTGGCCACCTGACGCGCCTGATGCTTGGCGACTCGACCGGAAATCAAAGCGACCATGCTGAACAGGCCGCCGGCGATCAGCACCACGATCGGCAACAGCGACAGCAGCCACGGTTGGTCCCCTCTGGGCAGCCGCGCCGAAATTTCAAGTTCCTGGTCGCCCAGTCGGGCCCGATCAACCATCTCCGCGTTCGACGAGGCCAGGAGCGGCAAACGCTCCGCTTCCGTCTCGACGCTTTCGGTAATCACTGTCCGGCCGACCCCGCCCGGGCCGGAATCATTCAGCACCACCTGAATCAAGCTGGTTCCGGGCCAATCTTCGGCCGGAAAGTGGAGCAGGTGCGCCATCCCAGTCAGGACGAACACCGCTTCCGCGCTGCCCCCATCCCCGTTCCCACGCACGAGGAGTCCGATCGCAGCCCGGTTGGAGATCCCAAACGCCCCCCCATCGACCACGAACGCCGTGGCATGGCCCAGGCTGGTCCGCGCCGCGATTAAGGCCAGGGTCGAGCCGGCCTGGCCGGGGCAAGGCAATGCCTGA
>CAUYTZ010000007.1:0-5616 GCA_963575695.1 uncultured Gammaproteobacteria bacterium
GCCGGAAGCGACCCGCGTGCCGCCGGAGTGGTTCGGCTGGCTGCATTACACCCACGATGCGCCGCTGCCGGAAGACAGCCCGTTCCACCAGCCGTGGATTAAGCCGCACATCCCCAACCGTTCTGGTTCGGCCGAAGCTTACCGCCCGTCGGGACACCCGTTGGCCGGTGGCCAGCGGGCTGAATCGTCCAGCGACTATCAGCCCTGGACCCCGCCAGCGTAGCCTTGCTCTAAACGCCTCTGGCGTAGCCTTGTTCTAAACGCCTCCGGCGTGGTGTTGTTCGTAATGAGGACTGAAGGCTCATGCATCGCAATGTGATCGAAACTGTGCTCGGCGCGGTGGTGTTGGCGGTGGCTGGATTCTTCCTGGCCTTCGCTTATGGCAGCGCCAATGTCGGCAAGGTCAAGGGCTACGAAGTCCAGGCGCGCTTCACAAATATTGGTAGTTTGCAGAGCGGTGCCGATATCCGCATCAGCGGAGTCAAGGTCGGTTCGGTCGCAGGCATGTTCCTGGACAACAAAACGTTTCAAGCCGTGCTGACCCTGACGATCAACCCGTCCGTGCAGTTGCCGCGCGACACGGTGGCGATCATCGCCAGCGAAAGCCTGCTTGGCGGCAAGTACCTGTCGCTGGAGCCGGGTGGAGACCTGGACATGATTCCGGTCGGCGGCCGGGTTGAATACACCCAATCCACGCCAGGTTTCGAACAGTTGCTGGGCCAAGTTATCTTCAGCTTGCAAAATATCGGCAAACCGCAGGGCGAGCCGCAGGGCAAGAAATAGGTGGCCGGCATCGCCCTGGTCGCGGCCCTGGTCATGGTGGTCGGTGTGGCTGGTACCGTACCGGCCGCTGCGGCTCCCGAGTCGCGGGCAGCGCTGATCGAACGCAAGGCTGCGGTGTTGCAAGGGCTGGACAAAATCACCGCCCGCATCTCAACTTTCGAGGTTGTGGTCGGCGGTACAGCATCGTTCGGCAGCCTGCTGATCACGGTCCGCGCCTGTCGCGAGGCTCCGCCGATCGAACCGCCGGAAGCGGCCGCGTTCCTGGAAATTCGCGAACGGATTCCGGGCGAAGCGGAGGAACGACTGTTCAACGGCTGGATGTTCGCGTCCAGCCCGGCGCTGTCGGCGCTTGAGCACCCGGTCTATGATATTTGGGTCAAGAGTTGCGGCGGCCGATAAATGAGCGCCGATAAATGAGCGTTGACTGAGCACTGGCTAGGATGAGGTAGGATGTTCACCGGGATCATCACCGACCTGGGCCAAGTGGTCGCGGTTGCCGAGGGCGGAATCACCCGGCTGACCGTCGCCACGGGCTTTGAGACCACGGAAATTCCGCTTGGCACTTCAATCGCGTGCAGCGGCGTTTGCCTAACCGTGGTTGCGGTGGGTGAAGGGCGGTTTTCGGTTGATGTCTCTCAGGAAACCCTGGACCGAACCACACTTGGCTCCTGGCTGCCGGGCACGCCGATAAACCTGGAGCGTGCCTTGCGCTTTGGCGACGAATTGGGCGGACATTTGGTTAGCGGCCACGTCGATGGCGTGGCCACGGTGGTCGCGCGTTGGCCAGAGGGCGACAGCCTGCGCTTTGAAATCGAGGTGCCGGAAGGTCTGGCCCGGTTCATGGCCCCTAAAGGCTCGGTGGCGCTGGATGGGGTGTCGCTGACCATTAACGAGGTCGAGGGCCGGCGTTTCGGCGTCAATGTCATTCCCCATACTCAGGCGTGTACCACCTTCGGTACGCTCGGCATCGGTCAACGGTTGAACCTGGAAGTGGATTTGCTGGCGCGCTACGTCGCGCGCCTGATGGAGCGGACATGAACAGCGTGGTATCCGGCGGCAGAGGCTCTCTCGCGGCACTCACTGTCGCCACAGCTTCGGCACGCGATGCCGACGGCGTGCATGATCAGGTATCGCCGATCGAGCAGATCGTCGAAGACGCTCGCCAGGGGCGGATGTTCATCCTGGTCGATGACGAGAACCGGGAGAACGAGGGCGATCTGATCATTCCGGCCGAGGCAGCCTCCGCCGAAATGATCAATTTTATGATCCGCTATGGTCGTGGCTTGGTCTGTCTGGCCTTGTCCCGGGAGCGGGTGGAGCGGCTCAACCTGCCGCTGATGGCACGCCATAACCAGTCGCGCCACCAGACCGCGTTCACGCTGTCGATCGAAGCGCGCGAAGGCGTTTCCACCGGCATTTCCGCTGCGGATCGCGCCCGCACCATTCAGGCTGCGGTCGCCCCCAAGGCCACCGCCTATGACATCGTCACCCCTGGCCACATCTTTCCGCTGGTGGCACGCGACGGCGGGGTGCTGGTTCGCGCCGGCCATACCGAGGCTGCGGTCGATATCGCTCGGCTGGCCGGGCGTGAGCCGGCCGGGGTGATCTGTGAGATTCTTAACGATGACGGCACCATGGCTCGGCTGCCGGATCTGATCGTGTTTGCCCGCCAACATGGGCTTAAGGTCGGGACCATCGCCGATCTGATCGCCTGGCGGCGGCGAACCGAAAATCTGGTCCGGCGGTTGGTGGAAATGCCGTTCGACAGCCGCTTTGGTGGTCGCTTTCGCTTGCTGGTCTACGTCGATACGGTCAGCGGCACCGAACACGTCGCCCTGGTTAAGGGCGATGTCTCGACTCCGGGACCGGTGCTGACCCGGATGCACGCCTTGTCGGTATTTGATGACCTGCTGCACGACCGTGCCGGCGGACGCGATGGCGAATTGCAGGCCGCGATGGCTCAGATCGGCACCGCCGGACGCGGGGTGCTGGTGCTGCTGCGCGACACCCGGCCCGATGCCATGTCGATCAAGGTTCAGGCGCGATTGGATGGTGGTGGCGCACCGGTACCAGAGTTGCGCGATTATGGCGTCGGGGCCCAGATTCTGCGCGATCTGGGCGTGCGTGATCTGGTATTGATGTCCAATCGTCACAAAACGATCATCGGCCTGGAAGGCCACGGCTTGACCGAGGTTGGTCATCGTCCGATCACCGGCAGCGGGGTCGGGCTGGGCACGCCGTGGGATACGCGAACGGAGGAAGGATAATGTCGGCTTCGATTCCGCATGTTCTGATTCTTGAGGCGCGGTTTTACGACGATATCGCCGATGAACTGGCTAAAGGCTCGATTAACCAAATTGAAGAGGCCGGGGCAACCTTTGAACGGGTCTCGGTGCCGGGGGTATTTGAACTGCCGGCAGCGGTGCGCTTCGCGGTGCGCTCGATGGATTTCTATTCCGGCCGACGCCGCTTCGACGGCTACATTGTGCTCGGTTGTGTGATTCGCGGCGAAACCACTCACTACGACATCGTCGCCAACGAAAGCGCGCGCGCGCTACAGGAGGTGGCTGTCCGCTACACCCTGGCCCTGGGTTTCGGCGTGCTGACGGTGGAAAATCGAGAGCAGGCCTGGGCCCGGGCCTCGGTCAAGCACAAGAATAAGGGTGCCGAGGCGGCGCGAGCGTGCCTGGAGATGATCGAACTAAAGCGCCAGTTCCGACTGTATCCGCGCTAAGGGGCATAAGGAATTGGGTCCAGGAGCCGAAGGCCCCTGGCCCCAATTTGCTTAACGACGGTCAACCCATATTAAAGCGGGTGATCTGAGCCGCAAAGTCCTCACCGAACTGGCTGCCGACCCTGATCACGCCCACGCCCTTGGGCACGTCCTTCAAGGCCGCGTTGCCCAAATCCAGACTGGTCAACAGCGCCATCGGCATCTTCGCGGTAATCGACATCGCCTTGAGGGCGCGAATCAAATCCACTCCGCCCAAATGATCCATAACCAGCGACGCGATCAGCATGTCCGGCGGCACCCGCACCGCCATCCCCAACGCTTCAATCGGATCTTGAACCGTCACCGGCCGGTAGCCGCAGGCCGCCATTTCAATCCCGACCTTGCGCGCCACAACTTTTGATGGCGTCACCAGCATGATTTCGCAATCCCGAACCTCAACGTCGGCAACCTCGAACACATAGCGGGCAGGCAAGGATCGAACGATCAGATTGGTTTCGGCCAGGGCCGGCTGTTCCCGCCGGTCAACCAGTTCCGCGATTTTGTCCAGAAAGGTATGAGCATCATCTAGCTGGCGCTTATCAAGTTTGGCCACCCCGGTCAGGTAATCTTCCATCCGGTGCGCAACCAAACTAACCGCCGGAAAGCCGAATGAGGTTCCGCAGCCCTTCATGTTATGGGCTTCCATGCGCAACATGGCCAAAGCTTCGGTGTCCGTCTTAACGCCAGCAGCAGCCGCTTCCAACGCGGCATAGGTCTTAACCAGACGGTCGTGAGCATCATCGATGAATTCGATGCGCAACCGTTCTTCCAGTTCGTCCAGGGATGGGGCACGGGCCATGGGAACTCGCAGGTTCGAGGATGCGCGAAGAGGGGAAGAAAAAAGCATAAATGCGCTTGCGCGCGAGTTAGGCCAACTTGCAGGCCCGGCTCGCCAGATAAGATACCCCCAACACAATATCGATTCCCATTCCCAGCGAAAAGGGTTTTCGCAACCGTGATGGCAGGGACCGTCATCGAATCGGTTTCGAACTGCGGGGTGGCGAGCCTACACTGGGTACAGCCATCGACTCCACCGGCCGGGAGCCTGCGCCATGGGACGCGAGATTGAATTGAAACTGGTTGGTGATGCCGACGAGTTGTCCCGTCTGCTGGCGTCGTGGCCGGTCGAGGCCGGGCGAGTGACCGGACCGCCGACCAGCGCCGAGTTGGAAACAATCTATTACGACACCCCCGACCACGATCTGTGGCGGCGCAAGGTGGCGTTGCGCGTGCGCCGTCAGGGCGGAAAGTGGCTTCAAGCGCTCAAAACCGTGGGCGAGGCCCCGCTGGGGCTGGAGCGTGGCGAGTGGGAGATGGCCGTGGCCAGCGCGGAGCCGGATTTGGCCATGATCCGCGACCCGGAAGCCCGGGCCTTGCTGGAGGGGATCGCGGACGAGACTCTGGCCCGAGTCTTCACCAGCCGCATGCGCCGCACCACGATGCTGGTTGAATGCGACGACGGCACTTCGGAACCGGCCGTGGTCGAAATCGCGTTCGATCTTGGCGAGATCCGCACCGCTCTCGGCGCAGAGGCCCCGCTGGTTGAACTTGAGTTGGAATTAAAACGCGGCCGGCCAACGGTGCTGTTCGATCTGGCGCAAACCCTGGTCGCCAAGGCTCGACTGCGGCCGGAACCACGAACCAAGACCGAGCGCGGATTCGCCCTGGCTATGGGCCGAACGGTCGGCGCGGTCCGTGCCGACCGGCTGATGCTAACCACCGACATTTCGACCGGCGCAGCGCTGGCCAAAATCCTGAATCACTGCCTGGCCCATCTGGTCGCCAATCAGGCCTGCGTGCTGGAAGTCGGTGCGGATCAGGTTGAAGGCATCCATCAACTGCGGGTAGCGGTGCGCCGTTTGCGCTCGGCGCTGGCGCTGTTCCGGCCGCTGCTCGGCGATGAGCGGCGGGTATGGCTGGACGGTGAAAGCCGCTGGCTGGCCAAGTCGCTGGCCGCCGCTCGCGAGTGGGCGGTGCTGCGGGATGAGACGCTAGCTCCGGTGATGGCGGCGGGGGCGGATAACCCTGAACTTGCCATGGCTCTGGCCGGCTTGTCGGCG
>CAUYTZ010000008.1:0-16571 GCA_963575695.1 uncultured Gammaproteobacteria bacterium
TGGCCCCGCTTTTTTGTGCCCGTCCAAGGTACCCCGATTGGGCTGCCGCCCAAACCCGCCCGGGGAATGAATTCCCCGGACCCTTTGTTTTTTGTGAACTTGTAAATTCACAACAAAAAAGAACCCGCCGGCAAGCGGCGGGTTAAGGGCAATTGACCGGCTAGGCCGCCGGCTCAAAGAGGTGAGCCGGCGTAATCTCGATGCGAGTGATTATGGATAGTAGCCGACCGCACACACCTGCTTGCCGGCTGGGGCGACCAACGCGACCTTCTTGATCGGGTCGGTGGTGCCGGGTAGTGGCCACATATAGTTGACTTCACCACCGCCAGCGGCGGCGGTCTTGTAGAATTCCTCGCCCACGGCCTTGGGCGGAGTCCCCTTGTCCATCAAACCCTTCATGCTCTTGCCGACCAGGGACGGGTGAGCCGAGAAGTTGCCATCAGCCCCACCGCAGAACACGTAAAGGTCGCGGTCCTTGAACCCGCCCTCACCCTTGGTGAACGTAACCAACGCCTTGGCTTCATCCATCGCGACGGCGACCATCGCGTTGGCCAGCATCGCCGCAGCTTCAGCGGCGGTACCACGATCGGCGGCGAACGACGGTGCCGCGCACAGCAGAACCGGCAGAACCAGAGCTGAGATCAGTTTCGAAAACTTCATGGGAGTCCTCCAGTGATGAAAGCTGTTTAGCTCGATATTATTTATTGTTTCTTGTGGTCGTCCTCAACCAACACATCCGGTCCACCAGATCACAGCCAATCGTTTCGCTGGCGATCCTTGGCGGCGATGGCAGTTCTGTGATAGCAAACACGAAGCTCTGCCGTCAATTCCCGCGCAATCGGGAAAAAGGCGAGAACACGGTCTTCGGGGTGCGGAAATGCTGCGACCTAGCCCGAGTCTTCTGCTGCAAGCCTATGCTATGGGCTTGTTTCCTATGGCGGAAAGCGGATCCGATCAAGGCGAGTTAATGTGGTTCGATCCCGACCCACGCGGCATTTTGCCGCTGGATGGATTAATCATCCCGCGGCGGCTGCGACGGCTGGTTCGCCAGGGCCGATTTGTGATCACTGCCGACACTGCGTTCGAGGTGGTGATCGCCGCGTGCGCCGAAACCACCCCCATTCGCCCCAACACTTGGATCAATCGCGACATCGCGCGGCTGTACACCGCACTGCATCAGCGTGGCTTCGCCCATAGCATCGAGGTGCGACACGAAGACCGGCTCGTCGGCGGGCTTTACGGCGTCGCCCTGGGCCGCGCGTTCTTTGGCGAGTCGATGTTCAGCCGGGAAGCCAATGCCAGCAAGGTGGCATTGGTTCATCTGGTGGCACGGCTGCGGGCCGGCGGTTTCACGCTGCTCGACACCCAGTTCCTGACCGCGCATCTGGCCCGATTTGGCGCGGTCGAAATCCCGAAGGACGAGTACCACCGCCGTCTGGCGGCGGCACTCGTCGGTCCCGCTGACTTTTCCCTTGGCGACGACGACCGATCCGCTGTCGCCGCCGTTCTGGCTCAGGCGCAAGCGTTGGGCCAGAACCAAACTGATCCTACTCCCGATCACCCAGCAGATTAAGCAGGGACATGAACAGGTTGATGAAGGTCAGGTACAGATTCAGGGCACCCATGACCGCGAGCTTGCCGTTGCCTTCCTGGCCCCAGCCCTCGGCATATATTTCCTTGATCTGCTGAGTGTCATAGGCGGCCAGACCGGTGAATATCAGCACTCCGCCCATCGAAACCACGAACTGGAGACCGCTGGAGCCGAGGAACACGTTGATGAACCCGGCGATGACCAACCCGAACAGGCCCATCATCAGGAACGCGCCGAAATTGGTTAGGTCGCGCTTGGTGGTATAGCCCCACAGGCTCATCGAGCCAAACATGGCGGCGGAGATGAAGAACACCCGGGCGATGCTGGTGTGGGTAAAAACGATGAAGATTGAGGCGATCGACAGCCCCATCACGACCGAAAACGCCCAGAACAGCGCCTGAGTGGTCGGCAACGACAGCTTGTGCAGACCGAATGACAACACCAAAACAAACGCCAGCGGTGCCAGCATTACGACGAACTTCAGCGGCGTGCCGAACAGCAGTTGCATCAGGCCGAGATTGGTCGCCGCGAAGTACGCGACCAGCCCCGTCACCGCCAAGCCACCAACCATATAGTTGTATACCTGCAACATGTGCTGGCGCAGGCCTTCGTCATACCCGGTTTGGTCGAACGTCTGTCCGCGGACGGCAAATTCGTTGAACGTGTTTGGATTCATCGGGTTCATGATTGTACCTCGTCAGCAGGTGATTGTGTCGGACCCTGATCGGCCTCTGATTGGCCCCTATATTGGGTTGCCGGTCCCCGTCGTCAACCAGGGGCGCGGCAGAGACTTTACGATAGTGTCCGGTCCCCACCAGAGGTGGTTTCCAGACCGGTTCAACGGTGGCTGGAGCGGATGAAATCAGTCAGGGTTACGGCCAGACGATCTTCAACCACCGTTACCTCACCCCGCGCCACCAGCACTCCTGCCACATAAACATCGCTCGGCTGCTGAATCTTACGGTCGAGTTCAACCACCGCCCCGCGCCCCAGTTTGAGCAGGTCGCGTACCTTCAGCTTGGCCGTGCCCAGCACCACACGGATTTCCAGGGGCGCGTCATAGACCGCAGCCGGAACCTCGCCACCCCGTGAAGAAGAGCCAGAATCGCCCAACAGACATCCTTCGCTTTGAGGAAATTAGCTATTTAGTTACGGTTTTCGGTGACGATAGAATGTGATCTGTTCCTCGCGAAACCAGACCGCGAACCAGCTTGCGAGACCCAGCCCGGGTTGAGTATAATACAGGATGGCGCTTGGTGGGAAGGGGTTGAAAACCATTTCACCGGCGTGTTTCGGAGCCGTTCGATGAATAGCAAGTTGCCGCCCCTGCCTTTGGTCAAACCCTCAATTCCGGTGCGCGAGGAAACTGGCACGGTGCCCCTGCCCAAACGCAAACCGACCGTGCCGGTTGGCGGGAGTGAAGTCGCCGCCGGGGCACCGCGCGGGATGGAACAGTTCGTCGATACCGCCCGTTCGGTGGCCCGAATCGCCAATGTGCCGTTTGCCGATGTCTTGGCCAAGGCCCAGCAGGAAAGCAATTTTAATCCTCAGGCGCGCAGCCGGACCAGCAGTGCCGCCGGTGCCTATCAGTTTATCGAGCAGACTTGGCTGAACATGGTCAAGCGCCATGGCTCGGCCTATGGGCTGGGTTCGTTGGCGGCGCAGATTCATACCCGCAACGGTGCCAACACGGTCAGCGATCCTGCGGTGCGCAAACAGATTCTCGATTTGCGTCTGGACCCGCACCTGTCCGCAGGCATGGCCGCGCGCTATCTGGACGAATCGGGCAAGGATTTGAAACGGTCGATTCATCGCGAGCCAACCGAAAACGAACGTCGGATGTCCTATGTTCTGGGGCCGGGTGGAGCGGCCAAGCTGATTCGTGCGGCCAGCGGCAATCCTGCCGGCTCGGCGGCGGCGCTGCTGCCAGCGGCCGCTCAGGCCAATCGGCCGTTGTTTTACGATACCGGTGGCCGGGCCCTATCCAATCAGGAAGCCATGGCCAAAATTTCCAAGGTTGTGTCGCGTGGAATTGATACTTTCTCGCGTATGCCGGAAGACAACAGCCCTCTGATTACCGATCAGATGAATGGCGAAAGTTCGATCGGCTGAACTGCGGTGCCGCAGGAACGTCAATCTCCCTAAAGGTCAAGAGGGAATAATTCTGCTGATTGTGGTTCGCGCGGCGGCAATTCAATATGTTGTGGTATAGTCCGCGAAAATGCAGCGTCGGACTTATGCACAGAATCAGCGTGAGTTCTGTTCTCACTTGATGTATGTTCAATAGATTATTCGTCTGATTTCCGTCCGGACAGCAAATCTTGGGTGATCGATAGTGATACGGCGAGAGATGACGAGGTTGTGGGCGGCCGGTGGGAGCTGCGGTGCCGCCGTAGGCGACGGTGAGAGTTGCGGTGCCGCCGTAGACGGCGGTGGGAGCCGCGAATGAACAGCCCCCGGATTTTGGTCGTCAATGCCGAAAATAAGGGTCAATTAATCCAGCAGAATACGGCGGTGGCGCGTGCGCTGCTCAACCTGATTCGAGAAACGATGCTGGGATCATTTGGCAATCGCCAGCAGATTTCGGTCCAGGACATGGAAAACGCCCTGCATCGGCTGGAGGAGTGCTGGCCGAGCATTGAAAACCTGTTCGAGCGCGCGGCCAACGCGACCATCGGCTCGCTGTCGTTCGTCGCCCAGGACCGGCGTAAGGACCACCTGACCCGGTTGCTGTTCGCCAAGTTGCTGATGAGGATACCGGAACGACCGGTGCCCAAAAGTCCGGTGTCGTTTCCGCGTCTACTTTTGCCCGGTTTACAAAATAACGTGGCCAGCCTGTTCTCAAAAGTGGAGTGGGACATTCTGAATCGGCACGCTAAATGCGTATTCGAATACATTGGCAGCGATTCAGATCCCGCGATCATGGCCCAGCTAAAAGGCAACGAGGCGATTCAACTGTTTTCGGAGCGAGTTTTTGTTTCAATCCTGCTCAAGTTCTATCGCTTTAATCTGCGCAAATCAGAATTTTTGCGGATTACTAACGAAGCTATGCCGGAAGGCGTGCCCAAGATCGGCGATAACGATTTCTGTAGTGTTTTTGAAGGGGCTTTCGACGATTACTTTGATATTCTTAAATCCGAGGAAGGCCGAACTCGGATCGAGTTGTCCCATGGTGAGGAGTTTTTGGTTCGAATCCGGGGCATTCAAGACCAATACCGTCGTTATAAGGAGGGCATCGCTCCGACCATTCCGGTTCGGCGCGGCATGGCTGGTTAAGTGGGGCCAGCCCTTGGTCACTGAAGGCCGTTCCATCCCAATTCCATCCCAATTAAGCTGACTCCTGAAGTTCGAGGGTGCGGGATGGTACCGGTTCGCGCTACACCTCCGCCATGGGGCCTCCCTGCTCCGGCGGGCACCCGTTCCGCTTCTCCAACCCGTGTCCGTCCGCCATGTCCTGGTTCGATAACCTGACCACTACCGACCTGATCTGGACCGGCATCGGTTTCTTCGGTCAGTTCCTGTTTTCGATGCGCTTCATCTATCAGTGGATCAAAAGCGAGCAGGTCAAGCGCAGCGTGGTGCCGGAAGCGTTCTGGTATTTTAGCTTGTTCGGCGGCTTGACCCTGTTGGCCTATGCCATTCACCGGAAAGACCCGGTGTTTCTGGTCGGACAAGGAACCGGCGTGGTGATTTATCTGCGCAACATCCACCTGATCCACAGCGAAAAGAAGCGATTGAAAGCGGAATTGGCCGTGCCAGTGTCCGTGGAAGCTGGGAACGCGGCGGCTTCATGAGCGACGAAGGCGGAAAGAGCGCTAAGATGGCGGGAACCCGGCTCACGGTGGCGCGCTACGGTGTGCTGGCGCTGTTGGCGTTAGCCTTGTTTACGCCCGGCTTTTTTACCCTGCCGCCGTTCGACCGCGACGAAGCCCGCTTCGCGCAGGCCAGCCGTCAGATGCTGGAAAGCGGGGATTTCGTCGATATCCGCTTTCAAGACGAAGCCCGGCATAAAAAGCCGGTTGGAATCTATTGGTTGCAGACCGCTGCGGTGGCCGCGACCGGCCATGGCCCGAACGATGGTGCCATCTGGCCCTATCGCTTGCCGTCGTTGGCGGCGGCGGTGGCCGGGGTACTGCTGACCGCCTGGGTTGGGCAGATCCTGTTCGGGGCCGAGGTTGGGCTGATGGCCGGGCTGATGATCGCCGGCTGCGTGGTGCTGGGGGTGGAAGCGCGGCTGGCCAAGACCGACGCCACTCTGTTCGCCTTAATCGTGCTGGCTCAAGCGGTGTTGGCCCGGCTCTATCTGGCCACACGCGCCAGCGCCAGCGCCACAGGTGCCGGAAAAACCGCAGCACCGGGGCGGCTGATTTGGTTATTCTGGGTGGCGCAGGGATTGGCGATTCTGATCAAGGGGCCGATTGCGCCGCTGGTCTCCGGGGCTACGGTACTGGCCTTGGCGGTTGCCGACCGCGATGGCTGGCGTTTGAACTGGGGGTGGCTGAAGCCGCTGCGGCCGTTGGCCGGGCTGGCGGTGATTGTGGCCATCGCGGCACCCTGGCTGATTGCGATCACCCTCCAAACTAAGGGCGCGTTTTTTGCCGAGTCGGTCGGTCATGACCTGCTGGGCAAGATCGCCTCGGGCCAGGAATCAAAAGGTCTGCCACCCGGATTTCATTTGGCCGTATTCTGGTTTACCTTCGCGCCGTTTTCGTTTCTGGCGCTGCTGGCCGTGCCGTGGGTATGGCGGCAGCGGCGAGAACCGGCCGTTCGCTTCTGTTTGGCCTGGATGATTCCATCATGGCTGGTGTTCGAGGCCGTTCCGACCAAGCTGCTTCACTACACGTTGCCGTTGCTGCCGGCAGTGGCGATGCTGGCCGCTGCGGCGCTGATCCAGGCGGCGGAAGCGGGTCGCCGGTCTGGAACCAAATTGTTTGCCGGCGCGGCGGTGTCAGCGGTGCTGGGCTTGGGCTTGCTTGCCGGGGGGTTGGCCGCGTTGCCCTGGCTGCTCGACCAGCGTTTCGACGGGGTTGCGGTGGCGGCGGCAGTGGTGGTGCTGGCGTGTCTGGTGCAAGCCTTGCGCGAAACCCGACGGCTGCGGCCATGGCCGGCGCTGGCGGCGGCGCTGGCGGCGGCGGCGGTGCTGCATGTGGTGACTTGGGCCGATACTTTGCCATCGGTCGAAGGATTGTGGGTCAGCCGGCAGGCGGCGGCGGCGGTTGCCGCTCATCGCCCGTGCCCGGGCACGGTGGTTGCTTCCGGCGGCTATACCGAACCCAGCCTGGTTTTCCTGTTGGGTACCGCCACCCGGCTCGGCTCGGGCGCGCTAGCCGCCAGCCATGTGCGTGCCGACCCGGCCTGTGCCCTGGCGTTGGTCGAGGCGCGCGAAGAAACTTTGTTTCGGGCCACCCTGGCCGACACTCCCGTTACTCCCTTGGCCACCTTTTCCGGTTTTAACTATTCGCGCGGGCGAAAGGTGGCGCTGACCCTCTATGCCGTGAGCAGGTGAGCGTATGAGTCCAAAACCCGACCATCGCCGCGACGATACCGGTCTGCCGATGGCGGACCGTCTGGCCGCTTGTGTCCGTCAGTGGCGTCAGCAGCGGCGGGTACCGGAAGCGGGGTTGATCATTCCGCTCCAGTTTGATGGTGCGGCACAGCGTGCGATCCAAGCCACCGGCCTGGACGTGATTCACCGCAGCCACACTCTCGCACCAGAGATGTTGGCCAGGGTTGAAAGCCGGCGCGGGCCGATGAGCGAAGATCCGATGCCACTGTCTCCGGAGGATTACGGTCTGCTCGGCCAGATCATCTCCAATCCGGATCATGTGCGGCGCGGCGAACGCGATCATCGTGGATTGGCCGTGATCGCCTATGAAAAAACCATTTCCGGACGCAGCTATCGTGCCGATTTCGGCCGCAGCACCGGCAACGACCTGGAATTGGTCGATCTGATCAAGCGCTCCCTAACCACCGGGACCGCTGGCTCTCATGCCGTGCCTGTCCCGGCCCCGGCTCCGGCCCCAGCTTCTGCCCCGCCTCCTGGCCCAACCGATAGCCACGGTCACGGTTCCGCCTCGGCTTCCACTTCCACTTCGGCGCACAAGCCGGGACCGGGGCCGGGGCCGGGACGATACCAGGAGCTGTTTGCCAAATTGCAAAACCCGGTCGAGGTGGTCAGTGCCGCAGATTGGGGCACGCTCGAACGACGCAAACAGTTGCTGGCTGTGGCGTTTCTGATCTTGGCGTTGATCGCGGCACCGATTGCGTTCAAAATCGATCCGGCACTTTCTCAGGCCATGCGCCGGCTCCCCGAGCCGATGATCGACGTTTTTCGCCTGATTACCCGTGCTGGCGAGGCCAAGTGGATGCTAATTCCGCTGGGGCTGGCCACGGTGATGCTGATGCTGGCTGGGGTAAGCAAGCGCGCCTCGGCGTTCCGCGACGGGTCTTTGACCATCGGGCGCAGGGTTGGGTTCGTGTTCGCGAGTATCGCCATTTCCGGGTTGCTGGGCGATCTTTTGAAGCTACTGGGTCGGTCTCGGCCGAAGCTGTTGGAGCAGCAGCAGATCTACGGCTTTTTTCCGCCGGGGTTTCAGGCCGATTATCAATCATTTCCGTCCGGCCACGCCATTCACGCCGTGGCTCTGGCGGTGGCGGTCGCGTTGGTGGCCCCGCGCTGGCGCTGGCCGCTGTTGATCGCCGGCGGTGCGGTTGCGGCCAGCCGAGTCATCGTTAATGCCCATTATTTGTCGGATGTCCTGGCGGGGATGGCGCTGGCGGTAACGGTGGTGGCGGTGTTGCACCATTGGTGCCGTCAACGTCACTGGCTGTAAGGCCACTGGCCGTTTAACAAAAAAGAAACCCGCCTGGGGAATTCATTCCCCAGGCGGGTTTGGGCGGCAGCCCAATCGCGTATCAATGTTCTTCCTGGGCGTGATTGGGATCGAGATCAGAGAAGCGGGTGAACTGGCCTTCGAAATGTAGCCGGATGTTGCCAATTGGGCCATGGCGCTGCTTGGCGATGAGCACTTCACCGATATTGTGGACTTCGGCCAGACGTTGCTGCCAGCGCTGGTAACGTTCGTTGAACTTATCATCACCTTCGTCGGCGCGGCGCGTCGGCTCGGTTCGTTCCATATAATATTGTTCACGATAAACGAACATGACCACATCGGAGTCCTGCTCAATCGAGCCGGACTCACGCAAGTCGGACAACTGCGGCCGTTTGTCCTCGCGCAGTTCGACCGCGCGACTCAACTGCGACAGCGCGACCACCGGTAGATTCAGTTCCTTGGCCAACGCCTTGAGGCCGCGGGTGATTTCCGACAATTCCTGAACCCGGTTCTCAGCCCCTTTTGACCCAGACCCGCGCAGCAATTGCAGGTAATCGACCACAATCATGCCCAGGTTATGGGTACGCTTGAGCCGGCGTGAACGGGTGCGCAGCGCCGTCACCGATAGCGCCGGGGTGTCGTCGATAAAGAACGGCAACCGGCTAAGTGTGTGGCTGGCTTCAATGAACCGGGGGAAATCCGACTCGCGCACCTCCCCGCGCCGGATCTTGTCGCCCGGCACCCGGGTTTCGTCGGCCAGAATGCGCGTAGCCAACTGTTCGGCCGACATTTCCAGCGAGAAGAAACCGACCACACCACCGTCGCGGCCACCGGAGTTCATGTGCGCGCGGGCGGCATTAAAGGCAATGTTGGTCGCCAGCGCGGTTTTGCCCATAGAAGGACGGCCGGCAAGAATAATCAAATCAGACTTGTGCAAGCCGCCGAGCTTGCGGTCCAGGTCAATGAGGCCAGTGGTCACGCCGGTAACATGGCTTTCACGACGGAACGCCGCTTCAGCCATTTCAATCGCCGCGCTCAACGGCCGCTTGAATTCGACAAAACCACCACGAACATCACCGGTGGTCGCCAGATCGAATAGGTTGCGTTCGGCATCTTCGATTTGGGCCTGTGCCGCCACGTCCAGATCGTGACGATAGGCCTCGTTGACCATATCCTCGCCGATCCCGATCAACTGCCGGCGCAAATATAGGTCATGAATCGCCATGCCATAATCGCGGGCGTTGACCACGGTAACGACGTTAGCGGCCAGATCGGCCAGATAGCCGGCACCGCCGACATGGGTCAGTTCTGGATCAGTTTCAAAATAAGACTTAAGCGTAACCGGGTTGGCGACCTGGCCACGTTCGACCAAGCGCGCAATGGCGGCGAAGATGCGGCC
The DNA here is from genome assembly GCA_963575695.1 of uncultured Gammaproteobacteria bacterium. GTDB lineage: Bacteria > Pseudomonadota > Alphaproteobacteria > Azospirillales > Azospirillaceae > CAUYTZ01. The sequence goes on from CAUYTZ010000008.1 coordinate 9,824, forward strand.
GTGCGCCGGGCTGTGAAAATGCTCCGGGCGCAGGAACTCGCCGACCTTTTCGAATGACTTGTTGTTGGTCAGCAACGCGCCGAGCAGCGCTTGCTCCGCCTCTTCGTTGTGCGGGGCGACACGGTAGCTGGGAGTGCCCGGTGTCGCCAAGCCACTGCCGAAAGCCGCTGGCACCAAGGGGCCGGGGCCTTCGTTGGTCCAGTCTGGCGGGTCGAGATCGTGCGGTATCTTATCCATCCGGCAATCATAGCAGGTCGCAACCGGCATAAAAGCCCAACCTGCTTTTTAAGAAAGCAGGGACCAGGGCAAAGCCCCAGCCCCCCCCTCTCGGTGGCAAACCACCCTACTTGCCGCCTTCACCTTCGCCCAATGGCAAAGCCACAAAGCGCAACTCGCCCTGGTGATCGACCAGCATCAACACCGATTTTTTGCCTTCTTCCCGCGCCTTTTTAACGCGGTCGGCAACTTCGGTTGGGTTGGTCACTTCCTGCTGGCTGACTTCAACGATGACATCACCCGGGCGCAGGTTCTTTTCCCCGGCCGGGCTGCCGCTTTGCACTTCGACGATGACCACGCCTTTGACATCCGCAGCCAGTTCAAATTGCTGGCGCAACTCGGTCGAAATCGCTGACAGCTTCAGTCCCAACTTGTCGAACTGGCGTGCCTGGCCTGGCTTGCTGTGATCGTCGTTCTGTGTGGTCAGCAGGCCGGATTCCTCGGCCGCTTCCAGCTCTCCAACCTTAACCTGAAAGGTCACCTGCTGGCCCTTGCGCCACACCACCACCGGGACACCCTTTTCGATCTTGGTGTCGGCGACGATGCGCGGCAGCTTGCGCATCTCGTTCACTTCCTTGCCATCGAAGGTCAGAACCACATCACCCTGCTGAATGCCAGCCACTGCGGCCGGGCCGTTGGGGGTAACGCTGGCGACCAGCGCGCCATGGGGTTTGGTTAGTCCCAGGGTGTCGGCGATTTCCTGAGTCACACCCTGAATGCGCACGCCCAGCCAGCCACGGCGGGTGTGGCCAAATTCGCGCAACTGCCCCACCACCAACTTGGCCAAATTAGACGGAATGGCGAATCCGATTCCGACCGAGCCCCCCGACGGCGAGAAGATGGCGGTGTTGATGCCAATCACTTCGCCGTTGAGATTAAACATCGGCCCGCCGGAATTGCCACGGTTGATCGAGGCATCGGTTTGCAAGAAATCGTCATAGGGACCGGCGTTAATGTCGCGGGCCCGAGCCGAAACGATACCGGCAGTAACCGTGCCGCCCAAACCAAACGGATTGCCGATCGCCAGCACCCAATCGCCCACCCGCATCACATCGCTGTCACCGAAGGTGACGGCAACCAGGGGGTGTTCGGTGGTGACTTTCAGAATCGCCAGATCGGTCTTGGAGTCGCGGCCCCTAACCTCGGCCTTCAGGTTGGTGTCGTCGTGCAGGATGATGGTGATTTCATCCGCATCCTGAATGACGTGGTTGTTGGTGACGATCAGCCCCTTCTTGGCGTCAATGATGAAGCCGGAGCCAAGCGAGGTGGCGCGACGCTGTTGCTGGGGCGGTGTCCCCGGTTCCTTGCCGCCGCGACGGTCGAAGAATTCCTTGAAGAACTCCTCAAACGGCGAGCCGGGCGGAAATTGCGGCATATCCGGCCCCACCCTTGGCGCGGCCCCCGGCTTTTGCAGGTTCTGGGTGGTCGAGATATTGACCACCGCTGGCAGCAGGCGCTCGGCAATATCGGCGAAACCGGACGGCGGGGCTTTTTGCGCCGAGGCGGTGCCAGTACCGCCCACCGCCCACAACACGAGGGCCAGAGTGGCGACAAACATCCGAAGGTGGGCGGATTGGATCACGGCAAGTCTCTCCTGAACCTGGATAAGGCGGCGGAACACGACACAAAACAGCCACCCCATTGCGTTGGGCCCGTTGCGTTGGGAAAGCCTAGTACTGTGGGCGATGTAGGTGCCTGCAAGGCTGAGGTCAAGCAGGCATTGCTCATTGACCGGTTACTGAGGGAATATGCACCGAAATCAATCTAACCACCATGGCGAAAGGGATCCCATGACCGCCGAGCGCGTGCTGATTCTCGATTTTGGCTCCCAGGTCACGCAATTGATCGCGCGCCGGGTGCGGGAAAGCGGGGTGTACAGCGAAATCCACCCCTACACCATGACCGCCGACGCCATCCGCGCCTTTGCGCCCAAAGCGGTGATTCTGTCCGGCAGTCCGGCCTCCGTCACCGAACCCGGGGCCCCTTCAGTTCCGCAGGCGGTGTTTGGCCTGGGTGTGCCGATTCTGGGCATTTGCTATGGCCAGCAGACCCTGTGCGTCCAACTGGGCGGGACGGTGGCTCCGGGCGACACCCGCGAATTCGGCCGCGCCTTGCTGGAAGTGACCAGGCCGTGCCGTTTGTTCGACGGGCTGTGGTTGTCGGGGGAAAAGCACACGGTGTGGATGAGCCACGGCGATCGGGTTACGACACTGCCGGTTGGGTTTGAGGTGGTTGCGATCAGCGACGGTACCCCGTTCGCCGCCATCGCCGATGAGACGCGCAAAATCTATGCGGTCCAGTTTCACCCGGAGGTGGTCCACACCCCGGACGGGGCCAGGCTGCTGGCCAATTTCGTCCACCGCGTCGCTGGGCTGGCCGGGGATTGGACCATGGCCGCATTCCGTGATCAGGCCATCGCTCGGATTCGCGCGCAGGTTGGTCGTGGCCGGGTCATCTGCGGCCTGTCGGGCGGAGTCGACAGCGCGGTGGCGGCGGTACTGATTCACGAAGCGATCGGCGAACAACTGACGTGCATTTTTGTCGATACCGGACTGATGCGCATGGGCGAATCGGAAGAAGTGGTCAGCCTGTTCCGTGGCCACCACAATATTCCGCTGGTCCACCGCGATGCTGGGTCGCTGTTCCTGGAACGGCTGGCCGGAGTGACCGATCCTGAACGCAAGCGCAAGATCATCGGCGCGACCTTCATCGAGGTGTTCGAGCAGGAGGCGGCCAAGATCGGCGGTGCCGATTTCCTGGCCCAGGGCACGCTCTATCCCGACGTGATCGAAAGCGTGTCGTTCACCGGCGGTCCCAGCGTAACCATTAAATCGCATCACAATGTCGGGGGCCTGCCGGAGCGGATGCGGATGAAGCTGGTCGAGCCGTTGCGCGAGTTGTTTAAAGACGAAGTGCGGCGGTTGGGGCGAGAACTGGACCTGCCGGAAATCTTCGTCGGCCGTCACCCGTTTCCTGGTCCTGGTCTGGCGATCAGGATTCCGGGCGAAATCACCCCGGAGAAACTGGAGATTCTGCGCCGTGCCGATCGGGTCTATCTGGATGAAATCCGGGTTTCGGGCCTGTATGATGCCATCTGGCAGGCGTTCGCGGTGCTGTTGCCGGTGCGTTCGGTGGGGGTGATGGGTGACGGCCGCTCATACGAGTATGTGCTGGCGTTGCGCGCGGTGACTTCGACCGACGGCATGACCGCCGATTATTATCACTTCGATCATGATTTTTTGTCACGGGTGGCGACGCGGCTGATCAACGAAGTGCGCGGGATTAATCGTGTGGTCTATGACATCACCAGCAAGCCGCCGGGCACGATCGAATGGGAATAGGCGAATGGGAATAGGGGAGCGGTGCTGGAACGGGCGCGGGGTGAATGTCCTCCACCCCGGTCCTGCCTGCCAGTGTCCCCCGAGCATCCCCGAAAATTTTGTGCGCTCTAACCCACAAATGGCGAAGGCCAGCTAACCCTTTAAGGTTGCTGGCCTTCACAATGGTGGGCGCGACAGGGATTGAACCTGTGACCCCTACGATGTCAACGTAGTGCTCTACCGCTGAGCTACGCGCCCATTTCGCCGTCGCGGTACCTTCCGTCGGCGTGGGCGGGGATGTAGCACCATCCGCAGTCGTTGGCAACCCTCACTGTGAATCTTTGGCGGTTCTTATTCTCGTCGATGAGGGTTTCGGCAATCCAGGGTTTGGCCTCTGATCGTCGATCAGGTCGATCAGGGTGCCGCCGGGCTTGCCAAGTCGCACCTGACAGGGAATGGTGGCGGCTGGTACAGGCTTTGGAACAAAGACCGGTCATGCCCAGTTCTGCTTTCGCTTCCACTTTTGGTTCGGCTTCCACTTTTGGTTCCGCTTCCGCTTCCGCCGCTCGCCCGCCGTTGCTGGTGGCTGATCTTGGTGGCACCAACGCCCGTTTTGGCCTGATCGCCGATGGGCGGCTGCTCTGTTCGGCCGTGCTGGCCTGCGCCGATTTTTCTGGACCGGCGGCGGCGGCGGAGTCGTTTCTGGCGGTTCACGGCCGCGAGGTTCCGCGCCCATGCCTGGCGGCCTTGGCGATCGCCACCGCTTTTGCCGGCGACCGGATCGAGATGGTCAACAATGCCTGGAGCTATTCGTTGGAGGAAACCCGGTGCCGGTTGGGCTTGGGGCGGCTGGAAGCGGTCAACGACTTCACCGCTGTCGCCTTGGCTGTGCCCCGTCTGGCCTCACAGGATCGGCGGCGACTGGGGGGGGGTGAGCCGGTGGCTGGAACCCCGGTGGCGGTGATCGGGCCGGGTACCGGTCTGGGGGCTTCCGGCCTGATCCCGGCCGGCAACGGCTGGGCGGCGCTGACCGGCGAGGGTGGCCACACCACTCTTCCCGCTGCGGACGAGCGCGAGGCTGCGGTGCTGGCGGTGCTGCGCGAGCGCTTTGGCCATGTTTCGGCCGAGCGGGTAATCTCTGGGCCGGGGCTGGTCAATCTTTATGCCGCCCTGGCTGAACTGGACCGACGCCGGGGGCCTAGCCTACCGGGGCCTAGCCTACCGGGGCCTAGCCTAAGTGCGGCCGAAATTACCGCTGCGGCCCTGGCCGGCAGCGATGAGCGGTGCGGCGAGGTGGTGGCGATGTTTTGCGCCATGCTCGGCACCGTGGCCGGCAATCTGGCCCTGACCCTGGGCGCACGCGGCGGCCTTTATTTGGCCGGTGGCATCGTGCCGCGACTGGGCCCGGTCTTTGATCGCTCGCGCTTTCGTGAACGATTTGAAGCCAAGGGCCGGCTGGCCGGCTGGCTGGCGGCGGTGCCGTGCTGGGTGATCACCCATCCATTGCCGGCCTTTCTGGGCCTGGAAGGCCTGTTGCAACCGATACCGGACCAGACGCTGACGCCGGACCAGACGCTGACGATGGAGACTCTTGGTGCGTGACCCCCGCCATATTTTGATTACCGGCGCTTCCAGCGGTCTGGGGGCGGCCCTGGCCCAGGTCTATGCCCGGCGCGGCGTCGGTCTGGCCCTGACCGGACGCGACGAACAGCGGCTGGCGGCGGTCGCCGCGCACTGTCGTGCCGCCGGGTCTGCGGTCAACACCGCGGTGCTGGATGTCTGCGACCGCGAGTCGCTGGCGGCCTGGATCAAAGCCACCGACGACGCAAGGCCGCTGGATCTGGTCATTGCCAACGCCGGAATCTCGGCTAAAACCGGTCGCGGACAAGGTGATGAGGGTGGAGGTTCAAGCTTCGGCCTCGAGTCGCTGGAATTGACCCGACGCATTCTAGCGACCAATCTGGATGGTGTGCTTAACACCCTGGAGCCGGTATTGCCGCTAATGCGTCAACGGCGGCGTGGACAGGTGGCGCTGATGTCGTCTTTGGTCGCGTTTCGTGGCCTACCCGGGTTTGCGGCCTATTGTGCGTCCAAGGCGGCGGTTAAGGTTTATGGCGAGGCGTTGCGTTGCGAGCTGCTTGGTCGTGGAGTCAAGGTATCGGTGATCTGTCCCGGTTTCGTGCGCACGCCGATGACCGATCGCAACCGCTTTCCAATGCCGTTCCGAGTCGAACCTGGGTTGGCTGCGGCGATTATTCGTTTGGGGCTGGCTGGCGACCAGGCCCGGATCTGCTTTCCCGGGGCGATGGCGGTTTTGGCCCGTCTGCTGGCGGTGCTGCCGCCCGCCCTGGTTGATCCGGTGTTGGCTTGGGCGGCGAGACAGGAAAGTCCCCGCCCGGTCAAGCGGAAACCGGTTGCCGATTAACCATCGTCAAGGCTAAAACACCCGCTGTCGGCAAACATCCAAACGGTGGTTTGGATCGCATTCTTAAGGAGTGAACGATGAAGAAGTTGTGGGCCGGCCTGATGGCGCTGGTGGTTTCGGTGGTGATCGCTCAGGGCGCGTGGGCGGCGGATGTCGCCTCGGTTAAGGCGCAGTTGATGGTCGCGCGTGAAAATGCCGTGGCGCTGCTGAGTGCCACCGACGTTGCGGCTCAGGACAAGTTTGTGGCTGAAATCGCCAAGGCGACCGCAGCGGTGGACGCGGGTGTCGCCGCACTGTTGGCGGACAAGGGCACCGCAGCCGAAGTCGCTGCCAAGATCAAGGAATTCCAGGAAACCTGGGGGCCGTTCAAGCAGACCCGGGATGGCGAAATCGTGCCGATGCTTCGCGCCGGTAAAAAGGACGAGGCTACGGTGCTGCTCAAGGGCATTCAGGCCGAACGGTTTAAGAAGCTGTTGGCGGCGTTGGAAGCGGCCGGGGCGAAGTAAGCTAAAAATGTATCGCTGACGCGATTGGGCTGCCGCCAACCCACCTGGGGAATTCATTCCCCAGGCGGGCCCCAGGTGGGCCCCAGGCGGGTTTGGGCGGCAGCCCAATCGAGACTTCTGGACTGTATAATTTTGATTCATTCTCAGGCTCTGAGGATTCATGGCTGAGTTTTTCGCGATGGGCGGCTATGCCGCCTACGTCTGGCCAGCTTACATAATAG
>CAUYTZ010000009.1:0-7913 GCA_963575695.1 uncultured Gammaproteobacteria bacterium
CAAGGAATCGTCGGTACCGTTCCAGATGAAGGGGGCGCCAACCCTGACCGTGGTGTGGAAGGATGGCGAGGGCAGCTTGCGCGCCACCTTGGTTGAGCAACAGCGCTGGTCGTCCTTCGTTGCCCAAATGACGGTCGAACGGGCCGCGTTTCGCACCCGGCTGGCGGCGGACGGGCGCAAAGGACTGGAAGTGGCGCTGGAGCCGGTGTTCGCCGAAATGCGGTCCCGAGTGCAGGATTACGCCAACTGGTACTTTTCCTTTTTCACCTCCTATCGCTTCTTTGGCACGGTTGCGATCAGCACAGTGGGTAAAACCGCCGGCAACTGGTTCCGTAATTTCGGCGAAGAGGCCAGTAAGTCAGTGGCGGCCTTTTATGGTGATCAGTTTACCCGCGTGGTGATTCGGCCCGAACTCTTCGAGCGGGCGGTGATCGTTTCGGTGGTGCGGGTGCTGTCGCAGGCGCAGGAACGGCAGAAGCTGTTTGATCTCGATCGAGAACGACGCATGATCGCCTTCGTATCCGCCAACGGGCGGCCCATGGACGCGCCGGTTTCGGGCACGCCGCTGGTGATCGGGCGGGAAAGCCTGGGCTGGGCGCACGAATTGCCCTCGTTCCAGTCCATGGACCCGGTGGCCACGGTCGGGGTTGACGATGTGCTTGGCCAGTTGAAGACCCACGGCGACACCGACACGCTGGTTATGTTCGCGCGGCAGACTCTACGCCAAGGGGTTCGGGCGCTGGTTCGCGGGGCGCTGGTGACTGGGGCCGGGGCCTTGGTGACGGGCGGCGATTTGGTTTTGAGCGAAGGTTTGGCCAGTTGGGTGGTTGCTGGGTTGAGCTTTGGCGTGGGCATGAGGTCGGAAGGCGGCTTGATTCAAATTCTGGAATTCTTCAATCGCGATCAGTTTGTGGCCGAAGCGCGAGAGCTGGTGGAGGCGTTGCGCACCCGCCAGTTGGCCATGATCAGCGCCGGCATTGAGCGGCGGATCGATCTGCTGTTTGCTAACTGAGAGGCAAAACGTATTGCTTACGCGATTGGGCTGCCGCCCAATGGTGAATGCCTCTTGACGGCGACCGGCCCGTTCTTGGATATAGCCCGACCTGGAATCGAAATTGGAGTTTGAATCGATGCGCAGCGAAATCGAAGCAGCCGCGTCCGCCATCCGGCGGTCGTTGGGGCTGCTGAGGAGGCATCTTTGACTGGGATAATGCCCTCCGACGCTTTGATGAACTGAACACCTTGGTCGAAAACCCGAAGTTGTGGGATGACCCGGAGCGTGCGCAAACGCTGATGCGTGAACGAACTCAACTGGAAAGTGGGATCGCCGGTTGCCGGTTGTTGGATAGGGAACTGACCGACAGCCTAGAATTGATTGAAATGGGGGAGGCCGAAGGCGATCAGCAGATCGTGACCGAGGCCGAGCGGGCCGTGCTGGCGCTGGTCACGCGCACCGAGCACATGGAGCTGGAATCTCTGCTTTCAGGCGAGGCGGACGGCAACGATTGCTATCTGGAAGTCAATTCCGGGGCCGGCGGCACCGAAGCCCAGGACTGGGCCTTGATGCTGCTGCGCATGTATCTGCGCTGGGCCGAGGCTCATGATTACAAGACCGAATGGCTAGATGAAACCGGCGGCGAAGAAGCCGGGATCAAGTCGGCGGTGGTCCAAATCAAGGGCATGCGCGCCTATGGCTGGCTTAAGACCGAAGCCGGGGTTCATCGTCTGGTTCGGATCAGTCCGTTCGACAGCCAAGCTCGCCGTCACACCAGCTTCGCCTCGGTCGCGGTGACGCCGGTCATTGATGACCGTATCCAGATCGAGATCAATGATAAGGATCTGCGCATCGATACCTATCGCGCCAGCGGTGCCGGTGGTCAGCACATCAATAAAACCGACAGCGCGGTGCGGATTACCCACTTGCCGACCAACACCGTGGTTCAATGCCAGCAAGAGCGCAGCCAGCACAAGAACCGGGCCAAGGCCTTCGATATGTTGCGGGCCAAACTGTATGAACTGGAACTGAAGAAACGCGAAGAGGCTTCGGCGGCGTTGGAGGCTCAGAAAACGGATATCGGCTGGGGCTACCAAATCCGTTCTTACGTGCTGCAACCCTACCAGATGGTCAAGGATGCGCGGACCGGGGTGGAAACCTCTGATACCGCCGGGGTTTTGGATGGGGATATCGACCGTTTCCTGTCCGCAGCGCTGGCCGCTCGAATTCGGGGGCTGGCGGAAGAAGAGTCGTAAAGCGAGAGGCTGAAAATGTATCGCTTACGCGATCGGGCCGCCGCCCAAACCCGCCTGGGGGAATGAATTCCCCAGACCCCATCTTCTTTTGTGTATTCACAGAAAAAAAATGGGGCAAGTTTACTGTCCAGTCTTAGCCTGCGACACTTCCCGCCAATGCGCGACATTGTGATTATGTTCGGCTAAGGTTTTGGCAAACACATGGCCGCCCGAGCCGTCGGCGACGAAATACAGCAACTCGTGTCGTTCCGGATTAAGCACCGCCGCCAGCGCCGCCTTGCCGGGATTAGCGATTGGTCCCGGCGGCAAGCCTTCGGCGTAATAGGTATTATAGGCCGATTCGGTCTTAAGGTCGGCCCGGGTCAGAGAGCGGCCCAGCGGTGCCCCACCCTTGGTTAGGGCATAAATCACGGTGGGATCGGATTGCAGGCGCATACCGGCTTGCAGGCGGTTGAGGAACACGCCAGCGACTCGGGGGCGTTCCGCCGCAAGGCCGGTTTCCTTTTCCACCATCGATGCCAAGACCAGCACCTGTTCCGGACTGGCCAGCGTCACTTCCTTGGCCCGTGCCGCCCAAGCCTCACGCAACGCCACGGTCATCGCCGCCCGCAGCCGCTCGACCAGCGCATTGCGGCCGTCATTCAGCGAAAAATGGTAAGTGCCGGGCAACAGGCTGCCCTCGGCCGGCGTCAGGGTCAAGTCGCCGCTTAACGCGGGTTCGGCCTTGATCAGCGCCACCACCTGGGCCGAAGTCCAGCCTTCGGGCACGGTCAAACGATGAACCACGGTCTTGCCCTGGCGCAACAACTCGACCACCGCAGCGATACTGGCTCCGGCTGGAAAAAGATATTCGCCGGCCTTCAGTGCGTGGCCGCCACCGCTCATCGTTGCGACAAGAAATAGGCCGAGATGGTTGACCACCCCGGCCTCGACCAGTGTATCGGCGATATCGAACAGCCCGCCACGGGCCACAACCACGGTCCGAGCTTCGACCAACGGCCCCGGTGCCTCGATTCGGGCCACCGTCCAGACCGCTGTCGCGACCAAGACGGTGCCCAAAGTCAACAAGATGCCGAGTAGAACCGCAAGCCGGCGCATCACCCGATCAGCCGGTGAATTCCTGGAAGACCAGGCTGGCATTGGTGCCGCCGAAGCCAAATGAATTCGACAGCACCGCACGCACGCGCTTTTCCCGCGCCACTTTCGGCACCAGATCGATACCCACACAGCTTTCCGACGGATCTTCCAGATTGAGCGTCGGCGGTAGAATGCCGTGATTGATTGCCTTGATCGAGAAGATCGCTTCAACCGCGCCGGCCGCGCCCAGCAAATGACCGATCGCCGATTTGGTTGAAGACATCGAAACGCTGCCGGCCGCCGCGCCGAACAGGCGCTTGACCGCGCCCAGCTCAATTTCGTCGCCCAGCGGGGTCGAGGTTCCGTGTGCGTTGATGTAATCGATGTCTTCAAGCGCCAGACCGGAGCGCTTAAGCGCCGACCTCATCGAACGGAAGCCACCGTTGCCGTTTTCCGGTGGTGAGGTGATGTGATAGGCGTCACCGGACATGCCATAGCCGACGATTTCGGCATAAATATGTGCGCCGCGCTTCTTGGCGTGCTCCAATTCCTCAAGCACGACCATGCCGGCACCTTCACTGATGACGAAGCCGTCACGATGCTTGTCATACGGGCGCGAGGCCTGCTGCGGCTTGTCGTTGAAGCCGGTGGACAGCGCCCGCGCCGCAGCGAACCCGGCGATGCCGAGTCGGCTGACCGCCGCTTCGGTACCGCCCGCAACCATGACGTTCGCATCTTCCCACATGATCAGCCGCGCGGCGTCGCCGATCGCATGGGCACCGCTTGAGCAGGCGGTGACCACCGCGTGATTCGGTCCCTTGAAGCCATGGATGATCGAAACATGGCCTGAGGCGAGGTTGATCAGGCTGGCTGGAATGAAGAACGGCGACACGCGCCGTGGCCCCTTTTCCTTCAGCGTGATCGACCCGTCATAGATACAGGGCAGGCCACCAATGCCTGACCCAATCATCACGCCGGTGTTTTCCCGATCTTCCTCGGTTGCTGGCCGCCAGCCACTGTCGCGGACCGCCTCATCCGCCGCGCCGATCGCGTAGAGGATGAAATCATCCATCTTGCGCTGATCTTTGGGCGGCACAAAGGCATCGGCGTTGAATTGCCCGGGAGCGGTGCCGCGCGGCACCTGTCCGGCAATTCTGGACGCCAGATCTGCGACCTCGAACGAGGTAATCCCGTTGATGCCCGATTCGCCGGCGATCAAACGTTCCCAGACGAACTTGTGACCGACGCCTAGCGGTGTGGCCAGCCCAAGGCCGGTGACGACGACCCGTCTCATGACACTTTCCAACCTGCTTTGACGCGAAAATTAAACCCCAAAGCCAACATCACGACGGCACCGCCGGCCCAGCCGGCGGCGGTCGCAACAGGCCGCCTTCACCCAAACCGAAATCAGTTCGGGGGGTTGGCCATGATAAAGTCAATGGCGTCCTTGACGGTCAGAATCTTTTCGGCCGCGTCATCGGGAATTTCGATGCCGAACTCTTCCTCAAACGCCATGACCAATTCAACGGTATCTAGGCTGTCGGCGCCGAGATCGTCGATGAAACTGGCGTTGTCGACCACCTTCGCTTCTTCGACGCCCAGATGTTCGACGACGATTTTCTTAACCCGATCGGCGATATCGCTCATTTTTGTAACCTTTCTTAATCCTCGACTTAAACCTGGGTGGCACCCTGAACTGGATCTCGACCCAGCCCGTGCGCCGCCCCCCCTGGCGTGTGCCCACCGGCGTTGGCCGCCAGCTCCGGGAAAAGCAACGTCGGATAACATATTTCTTTCGCCATGACCAGCGCTGCCACGGAAAAACTGATGGTGAGGCCGGTTCCGCCCCTTGCGTTTATCGGCTTGCATCGCGTAATTCTTGGGTTGTGGGTGGAGTGGGCAGCCGGCCACTCCGTCTTCCCGCCACCCAGATCAAGACATTCATTGAGAGTATCGACGATGGTTGAGGCAGTTGAGGTGCAAGCCGCACCGATTACGATCAAAAAATATGCAAACCGCCGCCTGTATAACACGGCTACCAGCAGCTACGTCACCCTTGAACACCTATGTCAGATGGTCAAGGCCCATATCGAATTTACGGTGTACGATGCCAAGACCGGCGAAGACATTACCCGTTCCGTGCTGACCCAGATCATCGTTGAAGAGGAAAGCAAGGGTCAGAACCTGTTGCCGATTAATTTCCTGCGGCAGTTGATCGCGTTCTACGGCGACAAAATGCAATGGATGGTGCCCGGTTATCTTGATTACAGCATGCAGGCGTTTTCCCGCAATCAGGGGAAAATGAAGGAATATTTTCAGTCCAGCTTGGGTGGAATTTTCCCGTTTGGTGGTTTTGAAGAGGTTGGCAAGCAGAATTTGGTCGTGTTTGAACGGGCGATGAGGATGTTCTTTCCGTTCGCGGCGGAATTCCCCCGCTTCCCCGGCCTGCCCGATGCCGGTATCGATACAAAAGGCGAAGAGCGGCGCCCTGAAACCTTGACCGAAAAGTCGCTGGAAGAATTGCAGCGGCAATTGGATCTGGTTCAGCAGCAATTGGCTGCGCTCAGCCGTACGCAAGCCGGAGGCGGCGGGACGTAATACCGTCAGCCCATCGCTGTATCAAAAAGCGGGTCCAGGGGCCTCCAGGCTCCTGATGGCCCCAGGGCAACGCCTTGATCGCCGAAGGCAAATGGAAAGACCCGGCCCTACGGCATTAAACGGCCGGGCGACAGAAAACCTGCGCTCCATTAACCGGTTTTTGAACAATCCCAGGCTAGGCTGATCGTGGTCAAGACTGGGATGGAACCAGAACCGGGTTGGGGCTGTGATCGTGCCAAGCGTTCCCGCATTGTTGCCGTCAGCTCAAGCACGCCTGCCGTCAAGCGTGGACGGCCGTGCGCGTGCCGTGGTGGCAGTGGAGGACGCGGTTGACAAACTGCCGGTCCAGCCGATCAAGCGGGTCATTCGCGACCCTCGCCAGCCAGGCTCAGACCTGGAGCAAATCACAGACCAGTCTACTAGCCGAAAGCGTGTCACCCGCGCCGAAGCCGATACAGCGCGCACTCGGCGGGTCGAATCCGACCGCACGGGTACCGCCAGCAGTCAAGGCCAGCCCGGGGCCGAACAGGGCCACGCCGACCGCAGCGCCACCAGCGCAACGCTTGTCACCGGTATGCGTTTCCCCAGTGGCGGCACCAATTCCGGTTTTGTCGCCCAGAGTCTGGCGCAAGAAGCGATCGGTACCGGTCTGCATATCGAACCATGGACTCAGGCGATCGGTGCTTACAACCGTTCCGCGCAAGGCCCGAAACAAACGTCTTCCCAGCTCGGCAACCTGATCGTGTGATTCCCATTCTTCATCGAAGGGAGTGGCTCTCGCCGCCCCAAATGGGGTAGTGTACCCGCTTCTTCGTCTGGGGCTGGTAGGCCTCGGCTGTAGCATGGGGTTTGGATCATGAGCGGCAACCAGGGCAACGATCCCCTGAGCGTAAAGCTTGACCTGTTGACCGAATTGATTACCAACCGATTCGAAGCCTTGGAGTCGCGGGTGACTGTGGTCGAGGGCGATACCCGTGCGATCATTGAAACGCTGCGTGCGATCAAAACCGGTCTGGACCGTGTTAACCAGCGTCTGGTTCGGGTTAGCCTGAACCGTCAGACGGACTCTGAGGCGGGTGATCCGGGCGGGCTTCCCCCCGGGCAGGTTCGGCATTGAGCGCTTTAAGCGTAACGTGCTGATCTTCCGAATCAGCAATGGCCAGCCTTGAGGTGTGGCCACGGCTGCGACATGTGGCCGCTGGATACGCATTCACGCATCAGCGCGCTGTTGGCTTCCGCCTCAAGCGCCTGGCCATCGATCACGTCACTCATCGACACAATTCCGACCAGTCTGCCGGCCTCAACCACCGGCACATGCCGGGTGTCGCCCTTGATCATTTTCTGAATTACCCGGGCTATGGTATCGGCTCGGCGGCAGCGGACCGTAACTTGAATCATCAGGGATGAAACTGGCGACGACAAGACTTCCAGACCCCGCTCCGCCAGACCGGCCACGATTTCACTTTCGGTTAGGATGCCTTTGATTTTGCCGTGGGAGGTTACCACCAGCGCGCCGCCTTTGTTGGCCTTGAACGCGCCCACGACCTCAGCCACCGGTGTTGACGGTGAGGTGATCATCACCTGGTCGCCCTTGCGGTTGAGAATGGAAAACACATGCATGGCACGCTGTCCTTTGAGCCGTTTAAATCTCGGACCGCTCTTTTGAGCCGGTTGCGAAGCGCCTTCGTCCGATATTTGAGCAGCAATGCCTGTGCCAGGATTTAAATAGCCGCCCTTCTTTCGTTAACGCAATGAGTTGCAATCGATTTTTAGCCGGAGGTAGGGGGCAGGAGTTCGGCTGGGTCGAGTCGACCGCCGCGGCCAATTCTCAATTTGCGAGAGGCTCTCGCAAATTGAAACGAGATTTAATATAACGCGCATCAGTGGATATTCTTTCCGATTCTTTCCTTTGTCTGCGATATCGGGGGGGTATTGCATTTACAGGTTATTTACTTATCTTCGATCAGCCACTGAACCACGCTGCCGCC
>CAUYTZ010000010.1:0-6005 GCA_963575695.1 uncultured Gammaproteobacteria bacterium
CACCAACCGCAGCAGCGTCGCCGACAGCGATAAACGCCGGGAAACCGGCGTTTTTTGTTTTGGTCGCTTTCTTTCCGGCAACACCGATTCTTTGGGATCAAGCGGCGCTCTAGCGCCCATGCGCCGGGACCGCTGGGGAACCCTTGATCATGCCTTACGAACTGGCTGCGTCGTCCTGGGGCGAAGAAGAACTGAACGCCATGCGCCGGGTTATGGCCCGTGGGCGCTTTACCATGGGCGAAGAGGTGGCCGCGTTCGAACACGAGTTCGCGGTCTATTTTGGCCTACCCTATGCGGTCATGGTCAATTCTGGCTCTTCGGCCAATCTGGTTGCCCTGGCCGCACTCAGCTACAAGCAGGATCGGCCACTTCAACGAGGTGACGAAGCGATCGTGCCCGCAATTTCATGGGGCACCACCTTTCATCCCCTGCATCAGTTCGGTTTGCGCCAGCGGATGGTTGATGTCGAGCTGGACACGCTTAATCTCGACACCTCCCAGTTGGAACGGGCGCTGACACCGCGAACCCGGTTGCTGGTCGCGGTGTCGATCCTGGGCAATCCGGCAGCGCTGGATGTGATGCGCGACTTCGCCGACCGCCACGGCCTGTATTTGCTGGAAGACAACTGCGAATCGGCGGATGCGGAACTGAACGGCTGCAAAACCGGCACCTTCGGCGATCTTAACACCTTCAGCTTTTTCTTTTCTCACCACATCGCGACCATGGAAGGCGGCATGATTCTAACCGCCGACCGAGAACTGGCCGATTTGTGCCGCTGCCTGCGCGCCCACGGCTGGACTCGTGACCTGCCCGAAGACTCAGCGCTGGTTCAGCGCCGCAGCAATGATCATTTTGAAGCCTATCGCTTCATTCTGCCCGGCTACAATGTCCGGCCGCTGGAGTTGAGCGGTGCCATCGGCCGCGAACAACTGAAAAAGCTGCCAGCAATGACCGCGGCGCGACGCCGCAACCTGGAGACCTTCCACTCACTGTTCGCCGGAGATCATCGCTTTATTCTTCAGCGCGAACACGGCACCAGCTCGTGCTTCAGCTTCACCATCATTCTCAATCCGGCGTACAATCCCGATCGGGGAAAAGTGTTCGATGCCCTGCGCAAGGCCGAAATCGGCTTCCGGATCATTACCGGCGGCTGCATTCTGCGCCATGATGTCATCCGGCACTATGACTACAGCGTGGTCGAGCCGGTGGTCAATGCCTTCACCGCCCATGACTTTGGCTTCTTTGTCGGCAACCATCCCTATGACTTGACGCCGCAGTTGCAGCGTCTGCGCGAAGTGCTGAACCAAGCCTTCTGCTGACCAGGGGCGTTAGCCCCTGGTCCCACGTCATTTGGGACGAAACTCAGGCCGTCGGCGGTTGCAACGAATCGACGATCTGATGGAAATCAGACACTTCGTGGAAGTCCTTGTACACCGAAGCATAGCGAACATAAGCCACTTGATCCAAACCCAGCAGATGGTTCATGACCATCTCACCGATTTGCTTGGACGGAATCTCATTTTCTCCCGACGATTCCAACTGGCGCACGACGCTGCTAACCACACGATCGACCCGATCGGCATCGACCGGACGCTTACGCAACGCAATCCGCATCGAACGCAGCAACTTTTCGCGTTCGAAACTTTCGCGCTGCCCGCTGCTTTTAACGACTGTCAACTCACGCAACTGAATGCGTTCAAAGGTAGTGAAGCGGGCACCGCAAGCCGGACACAGCCGGCGGCGCCGAATCGCCGAGTTGTCCTCGGTCGGACGCGAGTCCTTGACCTGGGTATCGTCATGACCGCAAAACGGGCAGCGCATGGTCGGTCCTCGTTTCTTCTTAAGTCTGATCATAAGTTTGGTTTGGGCGTCTGACCTGCCCCCCGTATTTAGAAGTATCACAAGCCCGGGTAGATCGGGAAGCGTCCGCACAACGCGCGCACCCGGGTTTGTACCGCAGCCTCGACCGAAGTGTTGTCGCCGGAGTTGCTGGCGGTCAGCCCATCCAAGGTCTCGATGATCAATTGCCCGGTCAGCTTAAATTCAGCCACCCCGAAGCCTCGGGTGGTTGCGGCCGGGCTGCCCAAACGCACGCCGGAAGTAACCATCGGCTTTTCCGGATCAAACGGAATCCCGTTCTTGTTGCAGGTGATGCCAGCACGCTCCATGCTGGCTTCGGCAACCTTGCCGGTCAAGCGCTTGGGCCGCAGATCCACCAGCATCAGGTGGCAATCAGTGCCGCCGGAAACGATGTCCAGCCCGCCTTCGACCAACACTGCGGCCAGCGCCTGGGCGTTGTCCACCACCTGCCGGGCGTAGTCCTTGAATGACGGCCGTAGCGCCTCGCCGAACGCCACCGCCTTGGCCGCGATCACATGCATCAGCGGCCCGCCCTGCAAGCCCGGAAACACCGCCGAATTAATCTTTTTGCCGAGATCAACGTCGCGCGACAAGATCATGCCGCCGCGCGGGCCGCGCAGAGTCTTGTGCGTGGTCGTGGTCACGACATGGGCATGCGGCAGCGGACTGGGAAAGACTCCGCCCGCGACCAACCCGGCGAAATGGGCCATATCGACCATGAAATACGCCCCGACCGCATCGGCGATGGCGCGAAAACGGGCAAAATCGATGATGCGCGGATAGGCCGAGCCGCCAGCGATGATCAGTTTCGGCTTGTGCTCGTTGGCCAGCCGCTCAACCTCGTCATAGTCGATCCGGCCATCCTCGCGCCGCACGCCATAGGATACCGGGTTAAACCACTTGCCGGACAGATTGGCCGAAGCACCATGGGTCAGGTGGCCACCCGCAGCCAAAGACATGCCCATGAAGGTATCGCCCGGCTTGAGCAGGGCCAGCATCACCGCCTGGTTAGCCTGGGCCCCTGAATGGGGCTGAACATTGGCGAAGGCGCAGTCAAACAGTTTGCAGGCGCGCTCAATTGCCAGCGACTCGGCGACATCAACACATTCACAGCCACCGTAATAACGCTTGCCCGGGTAGCCCTCGGCGTATTTGTTGGTCAACACCGAACCCTGCGCTTCCAACACCGCCCTTGAGACGATGTTTTCGGAGGCGATCAATTCGATCTGGTCTTGCTGGCGCGCCAGCTCCTCACGCAACGACCGATACAGCGCGGGATCGGAGTCGGCCAGCGAAGTTTGAAACATGTCTTGGATGGGGGCAACGGTCATCGGGCAGGCTCCTTATCCTAAGGCGTTCCGGTCGGGTGCGACGTAAATTTGGCGATCCGGCGCTGGTGGCGATCGGAGCCTTCAAACGGGGTGGTCAAAAATGCGGTCACGCATTCGCGCGCCACTTCCCAGCCAATGATCCGACTGCCTAGGGCCAAGACATTGGCGTCGTTATGCAGCCGGGCCAGCCGGGCCGAGGTGACTTCTGTGACCACCGCCGCCCGCACCCAGGGGGCGCGGTTGGCGACCATCGACATGCCGATGCCAGTGCCGCAGACCAGGATGCCCAACGTCGCGGTGTGGTCGCGAATCGCTTCGGCCACCGCCTGGGCATAATCGGGATAATCGACCGCATCCGGGCCATTGGTGCCGAAATCGAGCACCCCATAGCCGCCTTCGGCCAGGAATTGCTTGATTTGAGCCTTAAGGCCATAGCCGCCATGATCGGCGGCTAGGGCGATGGTGGGCAGAGTCATCGTCAGCCAATCCCCAGGAAACATAAAACCGCATCGCCGGTCCGTACAGCGGCAGGTACCTATACCAGATGTTGGCGACCAACGCCAAGCCACCACAATCGAACCAGCCGTTCTCATTATGGGTCGCTCACGATTGGGCGGCAGCCCAATCACAAAGCCAGAGATACCGAACTACCCCAGCCAGCGTTGCCGCCAGCCCTGGAACATCAGCACATCCCACAACAGGTATTGCCAGTTACGCTGCCCGCTTAGGTGCTCCCGCCACTTCTGCCGAATCGGTTCCGGGTTAAGCAGGCCATCGGCGGCCAGCCGTGCCGGGTCCAGCAGGTCTTCCGCCCAATCACGCAACGGCCCGCGCAACCAATCCGCGATCGGCACCCCGAAGCCCATTTTGGGCCGATCGATCAACACTGGCGGCACATAACGATACAGCACTTGGCGCAGCGCCCACTTGCCGACATTGCCGCGCAGCTTCATCGAGCGCGGCAGAGTCCAGGCGAATTCCACCACCCGATAATCCAGCAACGGCACCCGCGCCTCCAGCGCCACCGCCATGCTGGTCCGATCAACCTTGACCAGGATATCATCGGGCAGATAGGTGACGGTATCCAGGAACTGCATCCGCTCGACGAAATCCGGCACCTCCTGCGCCACTTCCGGTTGCCACAGAATCCCCTTCGGCTCGCACGATCCCGGCACCAACTGTTCCGGCTGATCCCAATGAGTCAGCAAACGCCGATACAGCGCGTCCTGGCCATCGCGACCCAGCACTTCCGCCAGCTTATGCAGCTTGTCGCCGGCCTGCGCTGGCCGAAACCGGCCCGGCACCAGTTTGAACAGCGCATCCCACACCCCCGGACGCACCGAACGCAACCCCTCCCCCAGCGCCGAGCGCAGCGGCCGGGGCATCAACCCGAATTTGCGCCACAACGAGTCGCCGAACACATAACGGTTATAACCGGCGAACAACTCGTCGCCGCCATCGCCGGACAGGGCGACGGTGACATGTTTCCGGGTCAGTTCCGAAACCATGAAGGTTGGTATCTGCGAGGAATCGGCGAACGGCTCGTCGAACCACTCGGCCATGCGCGGCACCAGCTCCAACGCATGCTTGGGATCGACGTAGAGTTCGGTGTGATCGGTACCGAGATGGTGCGCGACCGCGCGGGCATGTTCGGCCTCGTTGAATGCGGCCTCGTGAAAACCGATCGAAAAGGTCCGCACCGGGCTGGAACTGTTGGCCTGAGCCAGCGCGGCCACGGTCGAGGAATCGATCCCGCCGGACAAAAACACCCCCAGCGGGACATCGGAAATCATCTGCCGCGCCACTGCGTCCTTCAGCAGCGCTTCCAGTCGATCCACCGCTTCGGCTTCACTCATCGGCTGGCGCTGGTCACGGGCCCGGTTGGCGACCGCGCGCATGTCCCAATAGCGCGCAATCTCCGGCTCAGCCCCCGGACGCAGCACCAGAATCGAGCCGGGATCAAGCTTGAACACCCCCTGATAGATCGAGTGCGGCCCGGGAACATAATTATGGCGGAAGAAGGCGGCGGCGGCATCGCGGTTGATGGCAACCTTGAATCCGGGATGGGCCCGCAGCGCCTTCAATTCCGAACCAAACAACAGCAGCGGCCCGAACCGACCCCAATAGAGCGGCTTGATACCCAAATGATCGCGGCCCAACCACAGCGTACGTTTGCCGTGATCCCAGGCGGCGAAGGCAAAAATGCCGTTCAAACGCGGCACGGTTGCGGCCACACCCCAGCGAGCGAAGGCTTCGACCATAACCTCGGTATCCGAATGGCCGCGAAAACGAGCCCCGGCAGCTTCCAGTTCGGCCCGCAGTTCCAAATAGTTATAGATCTCGCCGTTATAGGTGACGGTGAAACGGCCACAAGCCGAAGCCATCGGCTGGCGTCCAGCTTCGGTCAGATCAATGATCGCCAACCGACGATGGCCGAACGCGACCCCGGCTTCGGCATCGGCCCACTGGCCTTCACCATCTGGCCCACGGTGGGTGAGCGTATCCGACATCGCCCGCACTTGGCGAAGCAAGGCTTCTTGCCCCTGGCTCCGGCTGCCATCGACCAAGCCACACATTCCGCACATGGCAAGGATCCCCCCCCCAACATCCGACGATCAAGCACGGTCTTATACCAGCGAACCTTGAAAATGACACACGGGGCTTGCGAGCGACCAAGGCTTTGCCCTGGACCCACCAGGAGCCTGGACCCACTTTATTTAGGGCGACGCAAACGCGAAGCAGCTTCCGGTCCTGGTAGCCGCGAGCTATTATGGCCGGAGAATGCCCAAACCGGGACGAAACGGACAAACAAGG
>CAUYTZ010000011.1:0-1857 GCA_963575695.1 uncultured Gammaproteobacteria bacterium
CGGGAGGTGGGTACCGCCGATCTGATTGTCGCGACCACCGCCGTGCTCGGCCCACCGCTGACGGTGCTGCTCGCTGCGGCGCTGGGCGATGTCGTGGCGACCTGCTGGTGGTTGATAAGTCGGTGGAACCGGCTGACGGCGACATTGATTGGCGTGCGGCACCGATGCATTTTTTTACAGCGTCCTGTCCATGCAGCGAGCGGCACCGTCAGCGGTGGGCCGAGCACGGCGGTGGTCGCGACAATCAGATCGGCGGTACCCACCTCCCGGTGCATCAGGCGCAGTGCGGCGGTCGGATCGCCATACAGACCTTCGCTGCCGGCGGCGGGATCACGGCCGGTGATCAGCAAGACCCAGCCGGCGGCGAAACGCACACAATCGGCCTGGCCCCATTCGAAGTGCCGGTGCCGCCAGCGGGCCAAGTATTGGTCGAGCAGCGCCGCGCTCACGCAATTCTGCCCTCATCGTTCTCCATTGGAGAAACACTCTCTTGACTAGCCGTTCTCGATATGAGAACATGCCTTGCGATGGCGGGGGGAAAGATGCAAATCCGATACGAGGCGAAGGCGGTCAAGGATATGAAAGGACTAACCCCTGGT
Organism: uncultured Gammaproteobacteria bacterium; assembly: GCA_963575695.1. Classification (GTDB taxonomy): domain Bacteria; phylum Pseudomonadota; class Alphaproteobacteria; order Azospirillales; family Azospirillaceae; genus CAUYTZ01. The sequence continues at coordinate 600 of CAUYTZ010000011.1, forward strand.
GATCGCGAGCGCATCCGGGGCAAGATTGCCCAGTATGCGGCCAATCCTTCGGCTTTGGCCAATCAGGTAATTCCCCTTAAGGAATCAGATTTTCTTCGGCTGCGTGTAAATGATTATAGAGTCATTTTTGCGGTTGAAGCCGAAGACAATGAGGTGATAGGCGGTTTTTGTGATAACAAATATAATATTGATCCATCAATGACCCTGACAGTCATGGTTGTGTACCGTGTTCGCCACCGGAGGGAAGCTTATGATCACCACTGAGACCTTTACATTGCCTCGCGCCGAGTATGATGCGCTTGTCGCCCGGCTTGAGGATCTGGAAGATATCGCGGCGGCGGCCAGTGCCCGAACCGGCATTACCCTTCCATCGGCGTTTGCTGATCGCATCATGGAGGGCGAACACGCAGTTCGGGTTTGGCGCGAATACCGGGAGATCTCTCTGACTGAACTGGCGGAACGCTCTGGGATTTCCAAAGGTTATGTTTCCGAGATTGAAACCGGAAAGAAGCCCGGCTCAGTCGAAGCATACAAGGCGCTGGCGCAGACTTTGAACACTTCAGTCGATTGGCTCCTATCCTAATCCGACTGAATCGTTCATGCCTTGCCTCCCCAGGGAATGGCGCGGTCCTGGAGCGAGGGCACGAACGCCAACCCCAGATCGCCGGGGTATTCGGCTTGCTGGTCGGCGTCGGTGTAGCGACGCACCCGGGCGCGCTCCAGATCGCGCAGCCGGTTCTCGGCGAACAGGGTCACGGTCGCGGTCGGGCCACCGTCGCGGATTTCGACCGTATCCATCCGGCCCCGGAACAGCAGCACCGGATCCGGAATCACGATCCAATCGTCGTTGAACAACGCCAGCCACATCAGCAGCGGCCTGTTCTGCAACGGCTCGGTCACAGTGCGTCTGGCCAGCGCATCCTATCAGACCGAACCACGCGCTGTAAAAGGGGAAAAACCGTGCGATTGCTGGCAATCCGCTCAGTGACCAGAGAATAACCCGACTGTGGCATGATCATCTCCAGAGCGGTTTCCCGGCCGAGAGGCGGAAGCGGATCGCCGTGGTTTTCTCATGGGAGCCGGATTGGCTACCATGAGCGCACTGCTAGGGGCGACGATCCCCAAACGCAACAACATGCGCTGCACGCCATGGAGTACTGTGAGATCGGACTGGGCAAGGCGCACGCTGACACCTTTGCTTTGCTGGCCTTGCACCGAACCATCGCTATCGAACAGGCCACGCAAAAATCCGCCATAA
>CAUYTZ010000012.1:0-24171 GCA_963575695.1 uncultured Gammaproteobacteria bacterium
CGGGTCGGGTGCTTCGTGGCAATCGATGCCGCCTAATGTTTTGTAACAATAGAGTTTGGAACGATCAATCTCATAGGTTGGCGGGCAATAGTAGCCGGTTTGTTCGAGCGTGACGATACTGCAATCGCGGCCGGTGATCGCTGATGCAATGTAGTCGGGGGCAATTTTTTTGGTGGTGCCCAAAGGAACCATTCCCAGGCCGATGCCGGCTGCGGCCAGTGTCCCCGCACCGCCGTCGCAGCCGGAGAGGCTGAGGGCGACGAGGATGATGATCGGGGTGAAATGGCTTCGAAACCTGGTCATGGCCTGTGTTCCCGCAGTTGCCCTGGGCGGAAAGCCGCAGCTACGTCGTCCGCAGCGTTGTCTTTAGATTCTGGTTCGTGGTGGCGCTCTCAACCGAGAGAACACCGCCCGTAAACAGGATATGGTCAGGACTGGTTAATATTGCCTGAATTTCGCTCGTAGCCAAGGGCAGACGGCGATCTTATGTGGTATTCGTCCAGGGGTCGCGTGGTATAGGATGTTGGCAGGCCGTGATTGCCTGGCTGGCAGACGTCGGCACCGAAGAGCGTGGTGCCAAAAAGGTTAAGCGCAACGGGGAGCGAAGCATGGCGGGGCATCTGGACACTCGAATGGTGCATGTCCTGGAGAGCGCATTGAGCAATGCCGACCGCGAGGTTTCGGATTTGCTGGACAAGGCGTTGACTGCGGCGGCCGCCCGGTTCGGCGGTGTTGATGAGCAGTCCGTCGACACAACGGAAAAAATGCTTCAGGGCTGGCGTCAAGGTCTGGCAAGGGCCAATCTGGAGCGCCGTCTAGGTGATCGAGTGCTCTATGCGCTGGAACTGGCCCTGGTGCAGAAAGAACTGGAAGTCTCCGAGCTGCTGGCACGGTCGCTGGAAACCGTCCTCACTCGATTCGGTGGCCTGAATGCGACCGATCACCGTGATATTCCAGATAATGTGCTACAGGCGTTTGATCGCCTGAAGGCGTTGCGGGAAGAGCGTATGGGCAAGGGTGAGGAGTAGGCCGTTCAGCTCCCCCCTCTCTCGGTGGAGGCAACGGCGTTTTCGTCATGGCCGACCCGAAAAAACTTAGTGAGATGTTGTCAAAGTTGCATTGACTCTTCGGAGCCGCGCGGTTAGAAACCACAAACCAGATCGCGACGCGGTGCCGCCGGAAGCGGGCTGGTGAAGGAAGATGCAAGTTAGCTTCCTAGAAGCTTGATCGAGTTGAATTTTGTTTTGTTTGTTACGCGGGTGTAGCTCAGTTGGTTAGAGCGCCGGCCTGTCACGCCGGAGGCCGCGGGTTCAAGTCCCGTCACTCGCGCCACTTTACTTCTGATTCATCATGTGTGCTTCCGGGCGAGTACTGGTTGGTGTTCTCGTTCCCTTCGTACCGGCCTGTCTCAAAGTGTGCATGTTTGTCGGGCTGTCATGAGTGGCGGCAGGCGAATTGTGTTGCAAGCAACTTTTCGCTAGAGGCGTGCGATGAGTAACCCAATACTAAGCAATCCAATACTCGTTGAATATTTTCCAATTTTGCTTTTTTTTGTTATAGCCGGTGTGGTCTCTGGCGCGTGTGTTGGGTTGTCATTTATTGTCGGCAAACAAAATCCGGACGCTGAAAAGCTTTCTCCCTACGAATGCGGGTTCGAGCCGTTTGGTGATTCTCGCGGTAAATTTGATGTTCGTTATTATCTGGTTGCAATCTTGTTTATTATCTTTGACCTAGAAGTTGCATTTCTCTTTCCGTGGGCGGTGTCGCTTGGCGAGATCGGTGTGTTTGGCTTCTGGTCGATGATGGTGTTCCTGGGTGTGCTGACCATCGGTTTTGTGTATGAGTGGCGGAAAGGGGCGCTGGAATGGGAGTGAATTTGGCCATGCCGGGTGTCCAGGCTCTGGAGCAAGGGGCACCGATAGCGCCGGGCGCGGCTCAGGAAGCGTACTTCAGGGCGGTCGCTACTGAGCTAGAGGATAAAGGCTTTCTGCTGACCCAGCTGGATTCGGTGCTCAATTGGGCGAGGACTGGGTCGTTGTGGCCGATGACTTTTGGTCTGGCGTGCTGTGCGGTGGAGATGATTCACACCTACATGTCGCGTTATGATCTTGACCGCTACGGTGTTATTCCACGTGGCACTCCACGGCAGTCGGACTGCATTATTGTTGCCGGGACGTTGACCAATAAGATGGCACCGGCATTGCGCAAGGTCTATGACCAGATGCCGGAGCCGCGTTGGGTGATCTCAATGGGTAGCTGCGCCAACGGTGGTGGCTACTATCACTACTCGTACTCTGTGGTGCGGGGCTGCGATCGGGTGATTCCGGTTGATGTTTATGTTCCCGGCTGTCCGCCGACCGCCGAAGCTTTGCTTTACGGCATTCTTCAGCTCCAGAATAAAATCAAGCGCGGCAATCGCCTCGCGCGCTAACTGCCGGTAGCCCCCATGCCTGAACGTGCCCTCAGGGAACTTGGCGAGCACATCGCTGCCGCACTTGGCGGAGATGTGCTAAAGACCGAGCTTAAGATCGCGGAGTTGATGGTTACCGTAGAGGCGCGGGCGCTGGTGCGTGTGCTGACCTTTCTGCGGGATGACCCGTCCTGCCAATTTAAGCTTTTGGTTGATGTGACTGCGGTCGATTGGCCGGAGCGCGAACAGCGCTTCGATGTGGTCTACAATCTACTGAGCATCAGCCACAATCAGCGGATTCGGATCAAGGCCGTAGCCGATGAGGACACGCCGATCCCGACCGTAACCGGCGTGTTCAGTACCGCCGGCTGGCTAGAGCGGGAAGTGTGGGACATGTTTGGGATCGCGTTCGCGGATCACCCAGATCTGCGTCGGATTCTGACCGATTACGGTTTCGACGGTCATCCTTTGCGCAAGGACTTTCCGCTGTCTGGCCATGTCCAGCTGCGCTATGACGACGAACAGAAGCGCGTAATCTACGAACCGGTCACTCTGACCCAGGATATTCGGACGTTCGATTTCCTCAGTCCGTGGGAAGGCGTGACCAAGGTCATGCTCCCTGGTGATGGGAAGGTCGTTAAGGCCGGGAGGCCTTTGGAAACCGTTACTTGGGATGGTTATTCAGACCATTCCAAGTTACGTGGGGCCAGGGACGAAGCCCCGCCCCGGAGGCACGCCCGAGACAAGGAAATCTAAATCATGACCCAGCATGTCCAGGTGCCGCGTGGAATCCCGCGCGTGCAATACATCGCCGATGGCATCCAGAAGGTTTTCACCTATCCATTTCCGATCTTCGCCGCCGAAGATTTGCAAGTCTCATTGGGTGCGGCGGTGCAAAGCACCGGCTTTAGCGTGTCTGGCGCTGGGATAACCGCTGGTGGCGCGGTGACTTTTACCCAGGCACCTACGGTTGGAACCGCAGTGACGCTGCTCCGCCGGGTGCCGATCGAACGGGTCACCGATTTTCTCGATAGCGGCCCCTTGTCGGCAATCGCGCTGAACACCGAGCTGGATTCACTGACCGCTTGCTTGCAACAGGTTGCAGGTGATCAGGCCGCAATGCTGCATTTCCCGGCGACCGATCTGCCGGCTTCGGCCGAACTGCCCGGACGGACGGCGCGGGCTAACCGCCTGTTCGCGTTCGATGCCGGTGGCAATCCCACCGCAACCCTGCCGGCCAATACCGACACCTTGATTTCGTTTCTGCCCAGCGGGGCCGGAGCGATCAGCCGGGTGGTGCGTGACAAACTGGCCGAAACGGTTTCGGTGCGTGATTTCGGTGCGCTGGGTGATGGGGTCAGCGACGACACGGTGGCGATTCAGGCCGCCCTGACCGCACATGCAGCGGTGTACGTGCCGGCCGGAACCTATCACATCACCAACACGCTTACGGTTGGCTTCGGCCAAACCCTGTTCGGTAGTGGCCAAGGCTCGATTGTTCATGCTTCCGGCAGTGGCTTTGATGCAGTTTTGCTGCCGGATGGCTATGCCACGGTGCGGGATTTGCGCATCGAAGGCGGTCGGGCCGGCGTGCGCCTGATCGGTCGGGATGGGCCATGCGTACAGAACTGTGTACGCGATGTCACGCTGTGGGATCAGACGTACGGGCTGGTGCTGGATGGCTACACCCGCAGCGATCGGCCCTGTTACTGGAACTCTCTGACCCGAATCCTGGTCGCGCGCCCGGTTACCCATGGGGTGTGGCTGACCCGCAGCGGTGCCGGCGACACCCCCAACGCCAATAAATTTTGGGGTGTCCGTGTGTATTCGTTGAGCGCGGCGATCAGCGGTTGCGGCTTCTTCGTCGAACACGGCCGCTTCACCAACGCCTTTCTCGATTGCGAAGCCAACCTGTCCACCACCGCTACCGCCTGCTTTCGACTGGGGGCACACGCCGACACCACGCAGATCATCAACCTTTATTGCGAGACCCTGGGCGGGGTGCCCAACCTTCAGTTGGATGCCGGCTCGGCCGAAACCTCGATCGTCAATTTGTTTTCAGCCAGTGCGGGACCGGCGATTTATGATCTCTCCGGCGGCGCGTACACCGCGTACAATGCCGGTTATCCAGACAAAAACCGGCTTAAGAAGACCAGAATTAACCAGTTGGTGGTTGAATCGTTGCAATTCTCGACCGTGTTCCATGATTCCACCGGCCCGGAGGTGTACGCGATCGACCCTGCGTGTTCGGTCCAACTGGTCAGCGCCTATAATGGTGCGGTCGAAGCGCGTTTGCCGGCCGCATCCCAGGCCGTCGGCTGCGCGGTGACGATCAAGAAGACCGATGCCACCGCTTATCCCGTGACCGTAACCGAAGCCGGCGGGCCGGGACCGGACAACCGTTCGGTGGCGCTCGGCAATCGCTATGACTTCGTGACCGTGATTTCCAACGGTGCCAACTGGTGGATCACGGCGAACAATACCTTGCCCGGCAACACCCGGTACGTTGAAGGCGTCAGTCTGCTTCAGCCGGATCTGAACCAAAGCCTGTATCTGGTCAGTGCTTGGGCCAGCGCGGTTGAGGTGCGGTTGCCGGCCCCCGATGCCGCGAACGCGGTTGGTCGAACGGTCACGATCAAGAAGTCTGACCAGAGCGGTCATGCCGTAACCGTGACCAAAACCGGTGGCGGCGGCCCGGATAACGAGGCGATTCCGCTGACCGCGTTTGGTCATTCAGTCACTGCGATGTCCAACGGTTCCGGCTGGTTCATCCTGGCCCGCAATCCCTAGCGCGAAATTCACGAAGGTTCGCCGCGTTTTTTCCTGATTATCGAAGGGTGTCCCCATGACGGAAGCTCACAGCGAACCGACTCTGGCCGGTTTGCGGCGGTCGGTCGCCCGCCTGTTGCCCGAAGCCATGGAGCGCGCGCTCGGCTCCTATCGCCGCTTTGCCGAGGTTGATGTCTCACTGATCACCAAGGAGTTCAAAGAGCACCATCAGGCCGGACGGGTCGCGCTGGCCCATCTGGACGCCTTGCTTAAACTGGCCAATTGGGCCAGCGGGGATGAGAACGCCGATGCCGCCGGGCGGGTCCAGGCTGAGGTTGAAGCCATGATCGGCGAAGCGCAACGGGCCTTGGCCACGCTGCGCGGTTCCGCCCAGATCACGGACGATGATGATTTGTAGACTTTTTGTTATTGGAGGGGTGTTCCACCCCCCTCCAGACCACCCCGGCCAAAGGCCGAGGGCCTTTGGAAACCACTATTTTGGGGGATGGCCAGGCATGTCACCAATCGATTTTCCCGGCTTCGTCTGGCTGTGGGTTAGCCGCCAGGGCCAAACCATGCCCCAGGTTCACGACCGCATCGCCCGTTGGCTGGAGCGACGCTGGCAGAACGGCGACCGCCGAATGCTGCTGATGGCTTTTCGGGGTTGCGGCAAATCGACTCTGGTCGGTTTGTTCGCGGTTTGGTTGTTGGTGCGTGACCCCAATGTCCGAATTTTGGTTCTGGCCGCCGATCTGGCTTTGGCGCGCAAGATGGTGCGTAACGTCAAACGCTTGATCGAGCGTCATCCACTCGCTCGCCATTTGCGGCCCAAGCGCGTTGATCAGTGGGCGGCGGAACAATTCACCGTTGAACGCCCGGGAGAATTGCGCGATCCGTCCATGTTGGCGCGTGGCATTGGTGCCAACATCACCGGCAGTCGCGCCGACGTGATCATTTGCGACGATGTTGAAGTGCCCAACACCAGCGATAGCGCGTCCAAGCGCGCTGATTTGCGCGACCGGTTAGGCGAAATCGATTATGTGCTGGTTCCGGGCGGGTTGCAGCTTTATGTCGGCACCCCGCATACCTACTACACCATCTATGCGGACTGTTCGCGGCGTGAAGTGGGCGAAAGCGCCCCATTTTTGGACGGTTTCAAGCGTCTGGAAGTCCCAATTGTTGATGAGGAGGGTCAAAGTCTGTGGCCGGAGCGGTTTTCCCTGGAAGCGATCGCCCGTATCCGCCGTCATACTGGCCCCAATAAATTTCACAGCCAGATGATGCTGAAGCCGGTCAGCATCGCCGAAGGCCGGCTTGATCCCGACCGGCTGCGTTCCTATGATCATGAGCTTGACTGGCGGGAGGCGCAGGGCAGGGCGGTGCTGTCGCTGGCCGGAACCCGGCTGGTTTCGGCGGCGTGCTGGTGGGATCCGGCCTATGGGGCCCGGGCAGCGACCGGGACCGGCACCCTCGAGACCGGAGCGAGCCGGGGCGATGCCAGCGTGGTCGCCGCAGTATTTTCGGATGGTCAGGGCCGCTGGTACCTGCACCGGGTTCGCTATCTCAATACCGCCCCCGTACGGAATGCCCCCGATGCCGACGCCGACCCAGCGACGCGCCAATGCCGGGAGGTCGCGGGCTTCGTCCGTGATTTACACTTGCCGGCGGTGTCGCTGGAAATTAACGGCCTGGGCCGGTTTCTACCCGGGTTGCTGCGCAAGGAACTGGCCCGCTGTGGCGTGTCCTGTTCCGTGGTCGAAGTCTTCTCGCGTCAGCCCAAGCACCTGCGCATCGTCGAAGCCTTCGACGCCGTGCTTGCCGCCGGCGCGTTACATGCTCACCGTTCGGTGTGGGACACGCCGTTCATCGGTGAAATGCGCGATTGGCGTCCCGACGCCCGCGACAAAGGCCACGACGACGGCCTGGACGCGGTTGCCGGTTGTCTGAAATCCGATCCGGTTCGTCTGGGGGCCATGCTGCCCCGTCCGGTTCGGGAAGCGGAGTGGCGGGGGGATAATGCGCCGCCGTTCGAAAATGCCGGATGGTCGGTATGATATTTTTGCTATGGTTTGTCGGAATAAATTTTCAACCAGGCTACCATGGCTTGATTTTTACTATGCAGCCAGTTGTGTTGCGCTTGATTGGTCACAGAATGTGGTGTAGTGATCATGGAGTAGAACGCACAATCGTGATTCTTGCTATCCCGAATGTGCCGCCGTCGCGAGAGAGAAATGGCTTCTTTGGCCGCATCAAGGGTCTTGTTCGCCGAGTCGAGACCCGCTATATCATGGGTGTTATAGACGTGCCTTTCGCAGTTGCCATACGGCCACGGGCTATAGGGGATCTTTTGACGATCAGGGTCAAAGACCGGCCGGCTGCGGTGGCGATTGCGCATTGGTTGCAAAGGTTGGTGGAAGATCAAGAGGTTGTGGAGCGTTTGTCAGGACCAGAGAGTGAGTATGACGAAATATCAGTTGCGCAATATCAAGAGCTACAGAACCTCGGCTTAAATGTGTGGTTGCTGAAGTTGAAGGATAATAAGGGATGGCTGCCCTATCGTATCCTATATGCTCGCGATGAAATCAGTTCCGTAATCCATGTGCTTGGAGTGGTTGCTCGGCCACCTTTCAAATACGACCTCTCCGATCCCATGACGAAGGAATGCATCCATGAAATCGAAGCTCTCGGCATCCCTCGCCACCTGGCAACCTGAGAAGCCGTATACGCTTCCCAGCCGGAGGCCGCAGTTTCAATGGGGAAAATTTCCTGAAAATCCTGCAATCCCTACGGTGCCGCCGCACGATCCTCAACCTGATTTGAAGGGTGGAACCTCGATTAACGATCTGGTCGCGGAGTGGGAACGTGATGGCTACGCGGAAGATTTTGTCAAATTGCGCGTTGAAGATAGCCAGGAGATCGCTGCCGAGCGTGGGCGGGATACGCTCAGATCTTTGCGGTTGAAAGCCGGACTATCGCAAGTGCAGTTGGCAAAGTTGGTCGGCACACAGCAGTCCGCTATCGCGCGCTGGGAAAAGGGAAGCGATACGAACAATTTGGCTCGCAGTTCAATGCGGTCATTGGCTCGTGCTTTGAGTGTAGACATGACCATGCTGGATGCGGCGCTCAATGATTAAGATTCTCTCCTGTGTGGCTTGCGATGATATCCGCGAAGAAGCCGATGGACGGGTATCCCTGATGGGGGTATTTCCGCATATAGTGCATGTAGAAAGCGTCCCGCATACGATTGATCGTCTTGGCATTATGTTCAAAATCGGTTTTGATGAACAAGCACTTGAAGCCGGAATTAAGGGGTTTGTAATAATTCCTGGCGGCGAAATTGTTGATATGCCTTTTACACAAAAAATGAGGGTTGGGGTAAAGCGAGAGCCAGAAATAGATGGGGTTAGCCAGTCTCAAAGTTTTTTGTTTGATGGGAGAATCATTGGAACTTCTGTTATTTTACCTGAGTGTGGTCGTTTAATGCTGGTGGTTGTAGCTGGAAAAGAAAGAGATGAAGCCATTCCGGTGGTATTTATCTTGGCCCCAAAACAGGAAATTCAGATTTCAAGCGTTGGTTCCTAGTAGTTCTGCGTATATTTCTGGTTTACCTGTTCTCCTCCGGAGGGCGGGGGCGAAGCGCCCCTGGACCTAATTCCTTACGAAAGCAGTAAGTTTCGTCCCCAATAAAGTGTCCAGGGCAACGCCCTGGTCGCCAAAGGCCGCGCCCCACGGTCACGAGTTTCCCTCAAGCCGCCTGTCCCAAATCGGGGCCGGCGGCTTTTTTTATGCCCTGATGTCATGGGAGAAGCGCTGATGAATGACGCTTTGGACGCGATCAAGCTGGTCGCGATGGTCGAGTTGCCGGTGATCGGTGGCTTGTTCTGGTTGGTTTTGCGCTTGCGGCGCGAGGCTGAGGAGTCGTTGGAGGCCTTGCGTCTGCGTGCCGACACCGCTCAGGCCCAGGTGCGCGATGCACTTGCCGCTTACAAGTTGGAGGTCGCCAAATCCTATGTTCCAGTTGGCACGCTGAAGGATCTTGAACTCCGCCTGACCGGCCATCTGCTGCGGATTGAAGAAAAACTGGAATGTAGCCGCAGTGGTTGTCCGCACATTCAGGAGGGCGGTCGATGAGCACGGCCCTTGCCCTGGTGGTTCCGTTTTCAGCCGGCGGTGCCAACTATCGTGACTTGGTCGCCATCGACACCCTGGCCCGAACCTTGTGGGGCGAGGCGCGCGGTGAACCGGTGCGCGGCATCGAAGCGGTGGCGGCGGTGGTTATGAACCGCGTTGCCCGTGCCCAAGCCCGGGGCAAATTCTGGTGGGGCCATTCGGTGATCGAGGTCTGCCGCAAGCCGTTCCAGTTTTCGTGCTGGAACGCGAGCGATCCCAACCTGCCCAAGTTGTTGGCGGTCAAACCCGGCGAACCGAAATTCGATATCTGCCTGCGTGTGGCCCGACGCGCGGTGGCCGGGCAACTGGCCGATCTAACCGGCGGTGCCACCCATTACCACGCCCACACCGTTTACCCGGCCTGGGCCAGCGGTCGCGCGCCCTCGGCTGAAATCGGCGTGCATCTATTCTACAACAACGTGGAGTAATGACACATGCTACCTATGATTCTGGCTCAGGTCGGGTTGCCGCTGCTGGTCCGCGCCGCCGGAGCCGCGCTGGGCACGATTGATAGCCCATTGGCCACGGGTGCCGCTCAAGCCCTATCCAAGGTTGAATCCGCCTTCGGTGACGGTTCGATTCCGCCCGAAGCCGTGACCGATGCCAATCGTCATATCGAGCGAATGGCGGAATGGGAGTCTGCCGATTATCAAACTGCGGTGCGAGAAATCAATCAAACCATGCGGGCCGAAGCGGCATCGGGTGATGCCTATGTTCGGCGCATGCGCCCAACCTTCGGCTATATCATGGCCTTGACCTGGCTGGTGCAAATGGGCGCACTGGCGTGGGTGATTGTGGCCAATCCGGGGCAAGCCGGCGGTGTGATCAACGCCATGTCATCGTTGGCCACGATTTGGACCGTCGGCCTCAGTGTGCTTGGGATTTATGTCTATCAACGCTCGACGGAGAAGAAGTTGGCCGGAGGGGTAATGGATTCACGACGGTAAGAGTCACGAGGCCACACAAACAAGGCCAGGGGGCATCGCCCCCCTGGCCTTACACCCGTTAACTCAGCCTGCGGCAGCGACCATTGCCCGATAAATCTTCCACACCGTTTCGATGCTGACGCAGCCTGCCCGAGCCCCAGCCGTCAGCATATCCGTCGTTGGCTTTACCGGGACCGCGACCAGACCAGCGTTACCCATGGCTTCGACCACATCGAGCGCGTAATGCAGCGGCTCCGCTCCTGCCGGCACCCGGCCAGAGGTCGTTGCGGTTTGTTGCCTACCCATGCTCATACGACTTCCTCCTCAAACAAACCTGAACGCCACAGCACGCACAAGACCGGTGCCAGCTTACAGTTCCCGGTTCGCGATCCTAGCACGAAACCCTCTTCAGTGGTATTTAAGCTTTTTTTTTCCGATAGCCAATAGTTTCGTTGAGGGCATCGGCGATTTTTCCCGGCGCTAATCGCAGTCGATACGCGGCCCCTACTTTTGGTGCGTTACAGGCTGCAACATAATGCAATATAATATTGCACTAGCCCCTTTCGACTCGATTGCGACCATTCGTCTTTGCGGCATAAAGCGCCTTGTCGGCATCGGCAAGCAGGCGTTCAATCGATTCCGTTTCTGGGATCATCGTGGCAACCCCCACACTAACCGTGAATCGAACTGTGTGTTCACCATCGTTGACGAATGTGGCTTCCATTTCCGCACGCAAACGTTCCCCGACATGGGCCGCTTCATCAAGCGGCGTATTGGGCAGGAGAACAACGAATTCTTCCCCACCATATCGTCCAAGCAGGTCACCTGTGCGGAGCACGGTTCGGCCACGGGCGACCAAGTGCCTCAACACCTCATCGCCGACCGCGTGGCCGTAGCGGTCGTTGACCAGCTTGAAGTGATCGGCATCCAGCATTGCCACCGACAGCGGCCGACCATGACGTCGGGCATTGCTAAATTCTCGAATTCCCGTCTCCATAAACGACCGGCGGTTGGCGGCTCCGGTCAACGGGTCGGTTGCGGCCAGATGGCGCAGCCGCTCCTCGAAGGCGAGCCGGTCGGTAATATCGCGAATGACGGCGGTCAGAATAAGTCCTTCGGGCAGTTTCAGTTTCGAAATCGAGATTTCGATCGGAAACTCTTGACCGTTGGCGCGCCGAGCATGAACCGGGCTGGGGATATGACGGGTGGCGGCGGTGTCGGCCACAAAACGGGCGATCATGTCGGCGTGGGTGGCATGGGCTGACGGCGGCAGCAGCAACGCAACCGGTTGACCGAGAGCCTGGGCGGCGCTGTAGCCAAACACGCGTTCCCCGGCCGGGTTGAACAGGATGATGCGGTGATCGGCATCGATCGAAACCACCGCGTCACCGGCCAGTTCGATGATGCCTTTGAAGCGCTGGGTGGCCGCTTCCGCCTCTTCGCGCTTGGCATCCAATTCGGCGGTGCGCTGGCGGACCTGGGCTTCCAGGTTTCGGTTCATGTCGGCCAGCGACTCGTACATATTAACATTGTCGAGGCCGATTGAAATGTTGGTGCCCAGCACTTCCACCAGCCGCCGGTCGATTTCGGTCAACGGCCGGTTGGTGCGGACATAGATCGCCAGTTCACGCTGATTGGGTGTGAGCAGGTAAAGGCAGGAATAATCCGGGCCATAATGATGACGGCGGTCACCCAAGGTGGCGCGAACCGCAGCCAGAATCGCCGGGGCCAGCGGCTGTGCCTGGGTGTCTTCCATCAGATCCAGAAACTGGCCGGCGGCGGCCATGACCAGTATCTGTTCATCATCGTCGGATGCACCTTCGCGCCGCATGGCCAGAATACCATCTTCACCGCAGCCGAGCACCGCCCCGACCTGGGTTAGCACGCCGCTGGCGAACATGCGCATCGACCGTTTCTGGAACAACGACGACGCGGCGTCGATGATTCGTTCCAGGCCACGCCGGCTGAGGTCAAGGGCCACGATGTCGTCATAAGAACGCAACGCGGCGATCACGGTAGTGAACAGCTTCTCCTGAGTTAGTTCAGTTTTGGCTTTATAGTCGTTAATGTCATAGTTGATGATGACATTATGTTCTGGCGCTTGCCCTGGCTGTCCGGTGCGCAGCACGATCCGAACCCGGCGATTGCTCAATTCCTCCCGAATCGTCTGGATCAATCGCAGCCCGGCATCATCGGTTTCCATGACTACATCGAGCAAAATCAAGGCGATATCGGACCGTTCGGCCAGGATTTGCCGCGCCTCCGCCGCACTATGGGCATCGACGAATTCCAGTGGTCGGCCCTTGAAGGTCACGCCGCCCAGTGCCAGACGGGTAACGGAGTGTACCTCGATTTCATCATCGACGATCAGAATTGGCCATGGGCGCGTAATGATGACTTCGGCAGTGTTTTTCTTGGCAAAAATCAGTTTTCCGGCCATTGAGGTCATTCCGGGGTGTTCGAGTCGGGGACGGGAGCGAGGGCAGACTTGGGTGACATGCAGGGAAACCGAATTTTGAAACTGGTTCCGGTTCCGGTTTGGCTGTAAACGGATATTTGACCACTAAGGGTGATTGTAGCAATATTATAAACAATATGCAGGCCAAGACCGCTGCCGCCGCTGCCGCGCCGGGTGGTAAAAAAGGGGTCAAAGATTTTGGACAGGTGGTTTTCGGGGATGCCGCGCCCATCATCGCTGAAACGGATTTCGGCTTGGTCGGGTTCTGGTTGATCGAGCGTTACGATCATGGTGCCGGTACCCTCGGGATCGAAAGCGTGAGTCAGAGCGTTGATGACCAGATTAGTCAGCAATTGGGCAAGCGCTCCGGGATAGCTGTCAACCATTAAGCGGGCGGGCGGCCCCTCGACCATAACCCGGTGGCGGGTTTTCTTCAGTGCCGGCTTTAGGCTAAGCAAAACCTCATCGACATACTCGCGCAGATCGAAATCACGTCGCTCGGCGCTGGTCTGGTCAACCGCGATCTGCTTGAAGGCGTGAATCAACTCGCCGGCACGGGCGGTGCTGACGACCAGCAGCCGTGCGGCCTCTGCGGCCACGCCCAGGAAGCGTTCGAAATCCTCCTGGCTCATGTTGTCTTCGGCATACAGCCGGCGCAGCTTTTCAGTTTCCATCGCCAGGGTGGAGGCGCTGGTGATCGCGATCCCGACCGGGGTGTTGATTTCGTGCGCCACCCCGGCCACCAGCCCCCCCAGCGAGGCCATCTTTTCTGCCTTAAGCAGTCGGTCCTGGGCTGCGGTCAAATCGGCGAACGCCTGTTCAGCCCGTTCCTTGGCGGCACGAGTTTCTCCTTCGGCCTGGGCCTGGGCGGTAACGTCAAGATAGCTGGAGACGAAGCCGCCGTCGGGCAGCAGATTGCCGCGAATCTCCAGCACTCGGCCATTGGGCCGAACCCGACGGAAGGTGTGGGCTTCGAATTTGCGTGCCAGCCGCTCGCGTTCCCGTACTTGCTGCTCGATGTCGCCCGCGCCGTATTCGCCGCGCGTGGCGTTGAAGCGGAACAGATCGATCAGGGATACGCCCGGCCGCATTAGTGCTGGCGGGAACTCCAGGAACTCGACAAAGTTTCGGTTCCACAGCATCAGTCGCAAGTCGCGATCGACCACGCTCACCCCGCCGGCCATCACCCCCAATGTGGTTTGCAACAGCCGAGCGCGCCGGTCGGCGGAGAAATCATCGCCGAAGCTGACCTCGGCGACAGTGGCACCGGGAACGAATATGGCGGAGTGCGCCGATGTCGGTGCCATGGTGGTCTCACTTAAGAATGCGGGCAGGAATGCAGGTAAGGGGGATGTGGGGAGCGCGACGCTTCCGCCAGCAAGTCATGGAGCGAAGGATCGGTGATGCCCAGTTGGTCCAGATGCTCGACCGTGTTATTCAGATAATCCAGATTGGCACCGCCATGGCCGTGGCCACACCGAATCACAGCCGCCGCCTGCTCCAGGTTTAGGCCGGAGCAATACTGGATATGATCGCGATCGACCACAAACGCGCAGGCGGTGATTTCCCGTCCGTCCGGAGCTAGACGAACCATCAGCGGCAAAGGTCGGTAGACATTGGAAATCATCTCTCGTCGCCACAGATGCTCTAGGGTCGTTGCCACTTCGTCGGCGGCAATTCGAAACGCAATGCCCTCGCACTCCCCTCCGACATCCAGGCCCAGCACCAGCCCCGGCTGTTCCGGCGTGCCCCGGTAATGATAGGAATAGACACAGAAGGCCCGGTGATAGCCGATCAGTCGGCCCTGACAACACTCCAAAAAGGCGAACCCTGGATGCCACATTAACGAGCCATAGGCGAACACCCACAGCTCATCGCCTGCGACAACGCGATAATGTCCATCGGGGGACAGGATGAAAGTTTGATGGTCAAGCGACATATCTTAAGCGGGAGCCATCCAGGGCCAATGATCACAGCGGCGGAAGACGGGACAGAGTGCCGTGAATATTATTAAGTTTTGATTAACCTTGCCTGCTGACATCTTTCATCCACAGCTTAATAACTTCCATGGTAAGGGCAACACGCGGTACATGCGACGTGCAGGCGTGCGACAAATGATCGCACCCAGGTGGAGAAGGTAAGATGAGAGTCCGGCCTCGAATCGGATTGGCCTTGGGGGGGGGCGTGGCGCGCGGATGGGCCCATATCGGCGCGCTGCGTGCGCTTAAGCGTTATGGTATTGTGCCCGATGTGGTTGCTGGGGCTTCGGTTGGGGCGTTGGTCGGTGGTGTTCACCTGGCCGGCAAACTCGATGCCCTGGAAGACTGGGCCAGGCGGCTGACCCGAATGAAAATCGTCAGCTATCTCGATCTCAGGCTGAGCAGCGGTGGGCTGATTGGTGGCACTCATCTGGTGGCCGAATTGCGCCGTCATCTGGGTGATATGACAATTGAATCGTTAAACACGCCGTTCGTCGCCGTTACCACCGATTTGCTCACTGGCCATGAAACTTGGCTGCGTAAGGGGCAGGCCGTGGATGCCCTGCGCGCCTCGATTTCTCTGCCCGGCGTGTTTCCTCCGGTACTGATCGATGGCCGTTGGCTGGTTGATGGTGCATTGGTCAATCCAGTTCCAGTTTCGGCTTGCCGGGCTCTTGGGGCTGAAATGGTGATTGCGATCAACCTCAGTGCCGATTTGATCGGCAAGGCACGCAAGGCCGGAACCAACTTCCAGAGCGCCGCCGGCTTTGATTTGTTGCGTTTCCTAGATGAGCATGTGCAGGAAGTGCCGCCGACCACCGCACTCAGCGCCTTGGCCCGGCGCATTTTCGGTCGAGAATATGATGGTCCCAGCTTGTTTGGGGTCATGGTTTCCGCGCTTGGGATCGTCACCGATCGCATTACCCGCTCGCGACTGGCCGGCGACCCCCCGGACGTGCAGATTGCGCCGCGCCTTGGCCATATCGGCCTACTGGAATTCGACCGCGCCGACGAGGCCATTGCCGAGGGTGACGCTGCGGTGGAACGGGCGGCACCGGAGCTACTGGATGCGCTGGCGGTATTCGGCAATGGCACCCGGGAAGTGGCCCGGCTTTATGCCGATCTGGAGAAACCACAGTAACACCAGCGATCCCAATGATTGACACACATGCCTTCGGCGACCAGGGCTTTGCCCTGGCCCCACTTTATTGGGGACGAAACGAACAACCATCGGCTACAATGACCTTCGCCGATAACCGGTTGTCATGACCCAGTTCACCGAAACCGAGGAGGCCCAAGATGGCTACCAACGAGTCGCTGAAAGATATTCTGGACAAGGCTCACGAAAACAAATCGTTGCGTGAAATCATCAAACTGCCGCCAAGCGCGCTTCAGGGCGTTTCCGAAGGCGATGATGTGCTGTTGCGTCAGGCGTTCAACATCAAGACCATTGAGGATCTGGCCACCAGCAAGTTCTTCCGCTGGGCCCAAGCCTTGGTGACTTTGGCCCCGCACGAGAAGTAATCGGTTGGTTTGGAGGGGTGGACACCCCCCCTCCAATAATGCGCTTGTGATGTGCTTGTGGCGCTTTAACCGACCAGCCCACCTTTGGCGGCGGCAATCGCCTCGCTAACCTTAACCCCTTTGCGCAAAATATTATCGACCGCTCGGCCTTGAACCAGGGTGATGCCGATGTCCTTGGCAAAAACCAGAGCGTCGATACTATCGCAGCGGGCCAGGATGAACCGGCAGCGCTGCTGGCGGCCCATGCGTTCGGCGAATGCGGCGCGAAAATCGGGCTTCATTCCCAAAAACTCGTTCGACCAAAAGATCTTGGCATAGTGGCACTGAAGGCCTTCTAAATCGAAGCTCATTGCCCAGAATAGATTCAGGCCATCAATCCCGATCTTATACTTCTTATCGGCGGCATATTCGACCACTTCCTCAAACAGACCCAGGCTTTCAACCAAATCCCCCTTGGAGATTTCCAGAGTGATATTGTTGCGCAAGTCAAACGGTACATAGTCGTCAAACTTAACAAATCCAGTCGAAATCACCGACGGCAAGTTGATGTTGATACCGATTCGTCGTTCCCGCATGGTTTTTAGGCTGTGGATCAGGGCGCGCAATACGGATTGGTCAAGATTGGCGGTGAAATAGTTAAACAGCCAACGATTGGCCGCCAAATCAAAATTGGGGCACAGCCGATCCTGAAGCTGCTTGATCGAAATATACAGCTCATAATATTCAATCTCATCTAGGGATCTAACGCCGACATTAACGATCGGCTGGCTGAACATGAATGGTGACAGATCAAATATTCCCATTGATCGCTCAAGCTTAGACAATTCTTCCAACGTGATTGCCGGCTTGGTTTCCTCGACCGATGGCCCTCCCTCCTCAAGCCGGTCAAGCGCTTCCAGAAACCGCAGTACGTTGACGAAGTTGAGCGACAGCTCCATCACCGAATACAAGCTGGTTTCACGATAGGGGTTGGGGCCGCGCAACGAGGTTCTGGCCAGGAACAACCGTTCCAATTGCAGGCAAACCTCGGTTACGGAAGACAGTTTCAATCCTTTGTAAAGAATGATTACGTCGCTGTTGGAAATATTGAACGACTGAAAATATCCGCCCTTGCCGGCCATTTCCCCAATTATGGTGCGGACTATGTTCTGGGCATTGGGATCGCGGTCGCGCAACAGCGACAAATGCAGGTGAATCAGGCGTAGGCCGTGCAACTCCGCCTTGGCCGCACGCAACAGCATCAGAAGTTTTTCGTTATCGTGGTCGAGCTTGCGTTCTGAAGCGTGGGGCAAAGACGACTTGTCCTGGCCCGTCATACGCGCACGTTCATGACCGGACGGCCTGCCGGGACTCATGCTCATCGACAGGTTCCTTCCCCTCTGACCACCCGTAACTGGTGCTAACCCTTGTTCGCAGGCCTTGTTCCTGGGCCTTGGCTCGCGGGTTGCCACCTCTCACTTATTTGTGGCCGTATTCTGCCAAAAACATAGTTAAGTTTTTACTAAAAATAGCATTAATGACCGATTATTTCACGTTGCGGCGCGAAAGACACGCATTGCGCCATCTCACCTCACCTCAGGTTCTCGATCCGGGTGTAAAATTGAATTTTGCTTTTTTTGTCGCGCATTATGCGTAGATGTAACCGCTGGCATCCGGCTGGTTATTGCGATCCGGCGCAGTCCGCCTGACGATCATTGCGCCCTCATTTGTCCAACGGAGAACACCGATGTCCGAATCCCCGGCTTCCCCTCCCGCTCATCTCCCGGCCACAGTTCTGGTTACCGGGGCGTCCAGCGGTTTTGGTGCCGCCATCGCCCGCCGCTTTGCCGCCCTTGGTAGCCGGTTGATCATCACCGGCCGGCGACGCGAGCGGCTGGAAGCCCTGGCCATCGAACTTGGGGTGCCGTGTTTGGTTCTGGCGTTCGATATCCGCGACCGTGCGGCGACCCAAGCCGCATTGACCACCTTGCCGGCCGAATTCGCCGCCATCGATCTGTTGGTTAACAATGCTGGTTTGGCGCTGGGGCTGGGGCCGGCACACCGCACGGACCTGGACGATTGGGAAGCCATGATCGCCACCAACGTTCAGGGTTTGGCCACCTGCACCCGTCTGCTGTTGCCGGGCATGGTCGAACGCAACCGCGGCCATGTGGTCAATATCGGCTCAATCGCTGGCAACTGGCCGTATCCGGGTGGCTCGGTCTATTGCGCGAGCAAGGCGTTCGTGAAACAGTTTTCGCTGGCGTTGCGCGCCGACTTGCTGGGCACCCGGGTTCGGGTGACCAACATCGAACCGGGCATGGCCGAAACTGAATTTTCGCTGGTTCGCTTCCATGGCGACTCGGCCCGTGCCGACCAAGTTTACGTCGGAACTCAGGCTTTGACCGCAGGTGATGTCGCCGAAGCGGTGGTGTGGTGCGCGACACTGCCCGAGCATTGTAACATTAATCGGATCGAATTGATGCCGACCGCGCAAAGCTTTAAAGGTCTTGCCGTTCATCGGGACAAGGAGGCGCTTTGAGCCAATTCCTAAGGAAAGTGGGGCCAGGGCAAAGCTTGGCCAGGAGTTAGGGGGGGGCGGAAGCCCCCTTTCAACTCAAGGGAAGGGGTGTCGCTACCAGCGTCGTACCGGCCCGACATCGACGTGAACAAAATTGCTTTCTGGGTAACAGCCAACGCCACCGCCGCGCATGCGCAACGCCACCTTGTACAGGTTGCTCAACGGCAAATTTGGCATCCGGATATCGACCGCCTTACCCTGAACATGGAAACTGCGCCGTGCCACCCCCGAGGAATCACTTTCACGCAAGGCGGCATTGGTTTGCGGTGAGCGGTAGGCGGAAACCAGATGGAACGGCCCCTTGGCCCCAAGCCGGCTTTGCATCGCGAACATCAGATCCAGCAATCGCGGGTCCATCTTATGCACGCTGCCGGTGCGATGGTCGCGCATCACGCGGTTGATCGCCTTCAGCGCATCCTTTTGATAACGGCCCTTGACCCAGTATTCAGCCTTGATTCGTTCACCGGTGTGGGTATTCAGGAATGCCAGCTTCCGAACCGGGCGCTGGGCCGCAGCCAATGATTCCACTGGATCAAACAGGGTTGCAGCGACCAGAGCCGCACCACCGAGACGCAGGAAATCTCGCCGATCCCAACCGGTTTCCTCGTCGAAGTTCTCATAATCGTCTGCCGTCATGTTGCCTCCTCAATCCACTTGAATGGCTGTCGGCACGGAACATGTCCGCATGTCAGCCCTACCTTTGCGAGATAGCAGGTTGCCTGTCAAGAGATTGTCCCATTTTGGCCACGACGACTCGGAAATTTATTGTAACATGACGCTTGACGGCGC
This sequence comes from uncultured Gammaproteobacteria bacterium, assembly GCA_963575695.1. Taxonomy (GTDB): domain Bacteria; phylum Pseudomonadota; class Alphaproteobacteria; order Azospirillales; family Azospirillaceae; genus CAUYTZ01. The sequence continues at coordinate 19,586 of CAUYTZ010000012.1, forward strand.
TGTGGCGGCGCGAATTCGTCTCGAATCAGCCAGATCCAGCTACCGCAGATGCGAACAACCGACCGAATCGAGCGTAACTCAAAACAGAAGTTAGTCGTCTATCCTACTGGTGGGCATAGATAAAGGTGAGAGGCTCGCCATCCCCAGACCCCCGGCTGCTAAATGCGGGTCAGCGTCGTCGTCGCAACAGAATGTAGTATGCGCCGTCGCCACCGTGGTCAGTTCGTGCCGGGTGGATCGCCAGCACCAGCGGCCGGAACGGCGTTTCATGCAGCCAGCGCGGCACAGCCGCCCGCAACACGCCCTGGCCCTCGCCGCCCGAGCCCTTGCCGGTGATCACCAGCAAGCAGCGGCGCCCATCATACCAGCCACGCCGAACGAATCCGGCCAGCGCATCATGCGCCTGAGCCTGACTAAGGCCGTGCAGGTCAATCCGGCCGTCGATATCCAATTGGCCGCGGCGCAGGCGCTGGTCGGTGCGTCGGTCGATACCGGCGGTATGGCCGGGTTCGGTGTGCATGGTCAGCACCGGGGCCGGGGCCGGGGCCGGTGGTGGTGGCGGTGGCCGAGACGCCCGCTGGGTTGGCGGCGAAGGGGCGGTTTGAGCGACAGGCGGCGGCTCAACTTTGGGTGGCGGCGGCGGCGGGGGGGCCGGTTGCGGACGTAGCGGTTGAGCATCGCGCATAACCACGCGCCACAGTGCCGCTTCCTCACCTGTCACCGCACGTCGGCTGGTTTCAGTTCCCGGCATCACCGACCACGCGAATGTGTTGTGTCGCCGGAGTGGGATGGCCCGGGGATCAGAGGGGCGGGGTGAGGGGCGGGGATCATAAAAGTTATTCTAGCGCGCAGGGGACAGTGTTGCCCGTTCCCGCGCCGCCGCGCCGAACGCGGCCAGAATTGCCTGCGAATCGGGATTGGTCCAGAACTGCCATTCCGGATGCCACTGGACCCCCAGGGTAAAGCCGCTAGCGTCGGCCACCCGTACCGCCTCGACGATCCCATCTGCCGCCACGGCTTCCACCACCAGCCGTTCCGCCAGGCGGTCAATCCCCTGACCGTGCAACGAATTGACCGTCAAGCGCCGTTTGCCGGTGATCGCCGCCAGCCGTCCACCGGCGGTCAGTTCGACTTCGTGCGCTGGACCGTATTGGGTGTCGAGCGGATCATCATCGATCGAGCGATGATCGTTTTTGCCCGGCAATTCGTGAACCTGCTGGTGCAGTGTCCCGCCTAGGGCAACGTTCAGTTCCTGCAAGCCACGACAGATGCCAAGCAACGGCAGCCCGGCAGCCAGAGCCGCGCGAATCAGCGGCAGGGTGGTGGCGTCGCGTTCGGGGTCGTGCAGTGTGCCGGGCAGGCTGGGCGCACCAAGGTACAGATGCGGCTCAATATTGGAAGAGCTGCCGGTGACCAGCAGCCCATCCAGTCGGGCGATCAGGTCGGTCAGGTCCAGCTCGGGACCAAGGGCCGGGATCACCAGCGGAATGCCGCCGAAACCATCAAAAACCGCCCGCACGTACTTATCGCCAGCAACGTGATAGGGCAATTCGGCGATGATTCGGGTGTTGGCGGTGACGCCGACCAAGGGCGTTTGGATCATGCGGTCCACCCATTTATAGCCAACCCGCCCCAAACACCGCGAGTGACACAAAATTCACTTTGAAGGGAAAATTGGAACCCCGCCTGATCTGAACCTGCGGAGCCGCGATCAACTCGCGACAGCTAGATATGGTGCTTTTCGTCCAATGTTGCCCAACTTTGGGCAAGCGAACGAAACTCACAATAGATTTTTATGTTGTATGATTTCTGGAGGCTGGTAACAAAAACTTTCGATGCCATCGAGTCACGGGCCAGCGTCGTGCGGCACCACTTTTTGTATATGCTTTCGTCTATGATGAGCCGTTATCATCACCCCTACAAGCGAAGCGACTATGGCCCCGCTCTGAATCCAGAGGGCATACGTCTGCAACAGTGTCGCGACGCCAACCGTGCCAGATTCCAGTAAGGCCATTTAGCCGCCGAAGCCTTCACGTGTCATAGCCATAACCTCCAGTTTGTTCAAAGTGCCTGCATCGGACACTAGGTATGACGCCTGCCGCCTCTTGTCAATGATCGTTCGTGTCCGTGTACCGTCAGACAAGCAGAACAACGACCAGAGGCTTTGCCCCAGACATGTATATTCTAGCGCAAAACCCAACACCATCCGAGGGAATTGGGTTCCTGGGGGAAGTGGCCATGGTGGCGGGGGCAGAGGTTAATTCCCTGCCCCCGCAGAGGACGTTTAGTCAGCTTCGGCCGAGCGCGCGTGGCGCTTACGGTCATTCGGGTCCAGCATGCGCTTGCGCAACCGGATCGACTTCGGCGTCACCTCAACCAATTCATCATCGCCAATATAGGCCAAGGCCTTTTCCAGCGTCATCTTGATCGGCGGGGTCAGCCGCACGGCCTCTTCCTTGCCTGCGGCGCGGAAGTTGGTCAACTGCCTGCCCTTGAGCACGTTGACTTCCAGATCATTCCCCCGGGTGTGTTCGCCGATGATCATGCCCTGATAGACCTGCACCCCGGGTTCGATCATCATCGGCCCACGGTCTTCAAGGTTCCACATCGCGTAGGTCACGGCCACGCCGTCGCCGTTAGAGATCAGCACGCCGGTACGCCGGGCCGAAATCGGCCCCTTATAGGGCGCATAACCGTGGAACATCCGGTTCATCAGCCCGGTGCCGCGCGTGTCGGTCAGGAAGTCGTTGTGATAGCCGAGCAGACCGCGTGACGGCGCATGAAACACCAGTCGCAGCTTACCGCCGCCGGTCGGCCGCATTTCGATCAAATCGGCTTTGCGTTCAGCCAGCTTGCTAACCACGATGCCGGAAAATTCCTCGTCGACATCGATCACCACCTCTTCGATCGGCTCCAGCCGTTCACCGGACAGCGGGTCGTGCTGATACAGCACCCGTGGCCGACTGATCGACAACTCAAAACCTTCTCGGCGCATGGTTTCGATCAGAATGCCCAACTGCAACTCGCCACGGCCGGCGACCTCATAGGCATCGGCGGCATCGGTTTCAGAAACCTTGAACGCAACGTTGCCCTCGCCTTCGCGGAACAAGCGGGCGCGGATCATGCGGCTGGTGACTTTATCGCCCTCGCGTCCCGCCAATGGGCTGTCGTTGACCAAAAAGGTCATGGCCAGCGTCGGCGGGTCAATCGGCTGCGACGGCACCGCGTCCATCACCGTCAGATCACACAGGGTGTCGGCCACGGTCGCCTTGTCGAAGCCGGCCAAAGCGACGATATCGCCGGCCTCAGCCTCTTCCAAGCCAATCCGCTCCAGGCCACGGAAGGCCAGAATCTTCGATACCCGTGTCGTTTCGATCTGGCTGCTGTCAATGGCCAGTGCTTTGACCATGGCGTTGGTCCGAATCACGCCCGACTGAATCCGTCCGGTCAGCAGTCGGCCAAGATAGGGGTCTGCCTCCAGCGTTGTCACCAACATGGAGAACGGTGCATCGCGCTCGACCTTCGGCGGTGGCACATGATGGCGGATCAATTCAAACAGCGGGGTCAGGTTTTCACGCGGCCCGTCCATGCTCTCCGAGGCCCAGCCCTGGCGGCCGGAGGCGAACAGAGTCGGGAAATCGAGCTGATCATCGTTGGCGTCTAGCGCTGCGAACAGGTCGAACACTTCATCATGAACTTCGTGAGCGCGCGCATCCGGCCGGTCAACCTTGTTGATCAGCACGATTGGGTTCAGGCCCAGGCGCAACGCCTTACCGACCACGAACTTGGTTTGTGGTAGCGGCCCTTCGGCGGCATCGACCAGCACGACCACGCCATCGACCATCGACAAAATCCGCTCGACTTCGCCGCCGAAATCGGCGTGGCCGGGGGTGTCAACGATGTTGATGCGCAGATCGCCCCATTGCAACGAGGTGCATTTGGCCAGAATGGTGATGCCGCGTTCACGTTCCAGGTCGTTGCTGTCCATCGCGCGTTCCATCACCTGCTGGTGTTCACGGAAAGCGCCACCCTGTTTCAGCAGGGTGTCGACCAGCGTCGTTTTGCCGTGATCAACGTGGGCAATGATGGCGATGTTACGCAATTCCATAATGACGACCTTTCCCGAACGAGCCAGAAGATGGCGCGCCGCCGATATCATGGCCTGTCCGGAGGAACAAGCTTTTCATGTTGCAAGTGCGAAAATGGGGCTTTCCGCCCCAAATGAAGTGGGTCCAGGGGCAAAGCCCCTGGTCGCCGAAGGCAAAGGTTATCAGGTTTAGAACTCGCCGCGCACGTGAATCGAGAAGTTGGTGTTGTGGGTGTCTTCGATGAGGAAATGGCTGAAGCGGACATCGGGTGCCTAAGGCTGTGAAGCGAAGCGTGGACTCATAGCATCGCCATGTCATAGCCTCCGGCCGGAATCGTTGGTCACTTAATGGACAAGAATATGATCAAACGGACCCTGGCCTGGCTGGCGGTCTTTCTTCTGGTCGAAAGCTTCGCCCTGGTTCTGCCCCGCTTCTTCGCGAAGACACCCACAACACCAACTTCTCGATTCACGTGCGCGGCGAGTTCTAAACCTGATA
>CAUYTZ010000013.1:0-11708 GCA_963575695.1 uncultured Gammaproteobacteria bacterium
ACTGAGCCTGCGACGACGCAACCGGCAACGACTGAGCCTGCGACGACGCAACCGGCGACGACCGAGCCTGCGACGACGGAACCAGCGACGACGCAACCGGCAACAACTGAGCCTGCGACGACGCAACCGGCAACGACCGAGCCCGCCACGACGCAACCAGCGACGACTGAGCCTGCGACGACGCAACCGGCGACGACCGAGCCCGCCACGACGCAACCGGCGACGACCGAGCCTGCAACGACGCAACCGGCGACAACTGAGCCTGCGACAACGCAACCGGCGACGACCGAGCCCGCGACGACGCAACCGGCAACGACCGAGCCTGTAACGACCGAGCCAGTTACAACGGAACCGGCAACGACTGAGCCCGCAACGACCGAGCCAGCCACTACGGAACCGGCGACGACCGAGCCCGTAACGACTGAGCCAGCCACTACGGAACCAGCGACGACAGAGCCAGCTACAACGGAACCGGCGACGACCGAGCCTGCGACGAAGGCAAATGTATCAATCATTAGTTCCTGAGGACACCCCGAATGGCCGCCCCAACCGAACCCCAAACGCCAGCCCCAACCGGCCCCCGAACACTGGCTTCCTTGGTGCCGATTCTGGCCGGCAAGATTTTAGGTGGCCGGCGCGGGCTATCGCTGGGCACGCTGCTGGTGGAATGGCCCAGCATCGTCGGGCCACGGCTGGCGGCGCGCACCACACCGATCAAATTGGCGTTTCCAGCCGGACGCAAGAACAATGCCGTGCTTTACCTGCGCGCCTGGGGCGGCATCGCGATCGAAGTTCAACACGATGAACCGCGGATCATCGAACGGCTCAACGGCTTCCTCGGCCATGCCGCCATCGCTCGGCTGAAGCTGATTCAAGCCCCACCGACTCCGCCCGCCGGCCGCAGCCACAAAAAACGCGAGCGCGTGCTGACTCCGGGTGAGGAACGCGCGGTGGCGGCACAGGTGGCGATGATCCAGGACGAAGGCCTGCGTGAAACGCTGATCAGGCTGGGGTGTGCGCTACGTCGGCAGGTGGGCGGAACCGATCCCACTTCCGGCCGCTGACCGGCACGAGTATAAGCGCAAGCCGTTCGCGATTCACGCTCGAAGATCCCGACCCTCTCCGTGTCGAGGTTTACGGAGGTTTCCGAACGATTGCCCAAGTCGCGCCCCCCCCAAGTCGCGCCCCCCAAGTCGCGCCCAAGGAGAACCACTTTGCCTGAAGCCAGCTTCGCTCCCGCACTCCTCACCGCCAGAGCCGGAGAATATGTAATATTTTTGCGTGATTTCGTCACCGGCTTCTCGGTCGGCATCCATCCGCACGAGCAGGAACGCCGGCAGCGAATCCGAATCAATGTCGATCTGATCGTCCACCATCCCGGTCCCGAGTTTCCGGACGATATCGCTGCGGTAGTGTCTTATGAAAGTATCGTGGAGGACATCCGTCGCCTAACTGAACAAAAACACATCAACCTGATCGAGTCGCTCGCCGAACGCATCGCCGCGTTGTGCCTGCACGACCAGCGGGTGCGCCGGACCCGGGTGCAAGTGGAAAAACTAGAGGTGTTCCCGGAAGCGGTTTCGGTCGGGGTGGTCGTGGAACGCGGACGCGACGCGATACCGCTATCGTAACGAACCATTTACCACGATAACGTTAACGATTGGGTTTGCCACTGCGAAGGCTATCCGGAAGCGAGAAAATAAACTTATCGCAGCTTGACAATACTCCTGGCACTCTATCATGCTCGTTAACCTAGGTCGTCATACTTGTGGCGATGGAGCTATGCTGTCCTTGACCAAGTCTGACCCTGTGGACCCTGTGCCGGCCAACGTTCCAGATCAAGTCCTGCAACAGGGACTGGAGGGACTGAACGAAGGTGTGGCGTTGTTCGGGCGCGATTTGCGCCTGCTCGTGTTCAATCGGCACTATATCACCCTGTTCGGTCTAATCCCGGACGACGTTCATGCCGGCCTGACCTTCGAGGAGCTTGCCCAGCGCCATGCTTTGCGCTGGAAACACCATCCGACCGGGGCTCGAGAATACGCCGAACGGCGCGTGGTCGAAATTCGCTTGACCCGAGTCTTCGCCGATGAGTGGATCAGGGCCGACGGCACGATTCTAACCTTTGAAGACCGGCCGCTGGCGGGCGGCGGCGTGGTCACGGTGTGTTGCGACGTAACCGCGTTGAAATACGCGGAAGCGGCGCTGACCGCCGAAGAAGATCGCCTGCGCCGGGTACTGGAAGCGGTCAATGACGGCATCTGGGACTGGGATATCCAGAACAACACCACGTTCTGGGCCGATCAGGTCTATACCCTGCTTGGGCATGAACCGGGATCGCTGGTGCCGGCGCTGGGAACGCTGTTCCTGCTCACCCATCCCGAAGACCGCTCGGCCCTGGTGCGGACGCATCAGGAACACCTGTCATGCGAACGGCCCTACCGGCTGGAAGTGCGCCTGCGCAAGGCCGACGGCAGCTATGGTTGGTTCCTGATTCGCAATCGGGCCTTGCGCGATGAAAACGGCCGTCCGGTGCGCATGGTCGGCTCGATCGCCGACATCGACCGGCTGAAAACCGCCGAGCAAGAACTCAAGCAGCGGGTCACCTTTCAGCGTACGCTGATGGAAACCATTCCGGCACCGCTGTTCTATAAGGACAGTAAGGGCAGGTTTCTAGGCTGTAACCCGGCATTCGAAGCCTGTTTGGGCCAGCCGCGCGAACAAATTATCGGCCACACCCTGGCCGAAATCCTGCCCGACGCCGATCACGAGGAAGAGCAAACGATTGAACGGCAACTGCTGGCCAATCCAGACAGTGTTTCGTTCGAAAGCCCATTTCCGCACGCCGACGGCACCGATCACCAATATTTGTTCAGCTTGGCTACCTTTCTCTCTGCGGCTGATGGCGTTGGCGGACTGGTCGGGACCATGCTCGACATCACCGAGCGCAAGTATGCCGAAGCGGCGTTGCGCGCCAGCGAAGAGCGCTACGCCCTGGTCACGGCTGCGGCCGGCGACGCGCTGTGGGACTGGGATATTCACACCGATCGGATTTACCGGCCGCAGTTCAAGGAATTCCTGGATATCGACGCCGACGGCCGCGACAGCACCAGCCGTCAGTGGTTGTCCTATATCCATCCCGACGACCGCCAACGCTACAAAAGCGCGATGCGGACCTATCTGAAGCGGAAAATTCCTCGCCACGAAATTGAATATCGGATCAGGGACCGTTCCGGCAATTACCGCTGGCTGCAAGACCACGGTCTGGCGCTGTGGAACGAGAACGGCTGGGCCCACCGCATGGTCGGTCTGTCGCGCGACATCACCGAACGCAAACAGACCGAAGAGGCGCTGCGGATCAGCGAAGAACGTTTTGCCCTGGTTATGTCCGCCGCCGGAGATTCTCTGTGGGACTGGGATATCACCACCGATCAGGTCTATCGCCCGCAGTTCAGCGATTTTTTTGACGACGGGGAAGATAACGGGGCCGGTCACGGCCGCAAATGGCTGGAACGAATTCATTCCGATGACCTAACCGCGTATCAGGCGGCGATTCGCGACCATCTGCTCCGCAAAACCGAAAACTTTGAATCCGAATACCGGGTTCTGGGCCGGGATGGCGAATATCACTGGTTGCAGGATCGCGGCCGGGCATTGTGGGATGGCGACGGCAAAGCCTATCGCATGGCTGGTTCCACCCGCGATGTCGGCCAGCGCAAGGAAGCGGAGCAGCAACTCCGCCGAACCAACGCCCTGGTTTCTCTGCTGCACGACATAGCCGTTACGGCCAATAACGCCGAAACCGCCGACGATGCGATGCTAACCTGTTTGCGGCTGGTGTGCGCGTTCACCGGTTGGCCGGTGGGACACATCTGCCTGGTCGATAACCGGAAGGTCGAAGCTAAGGACGGTGAAGACCAGAATGGCGCGGTCCGTCTGGTTTCATCGCGCCTGTGGCACCTGGAGCAAGCCGAACAGTTCGCCGCGTTTAGGGAGGTCTCAGACCGACTCATCCTGACGTTTGGCGAAGGCTTGCCGGGAACGGCACTCGCTGAAGGACGGCCGGTCTGGTATCACGACCTGCATAACGCGCGGACTTTTCCGCGCGCGCGGGAAGCGGAACTGGCCGGCTTGCGCTCTGGTTTCGCCTTTCCGGTGGTGGTCGGCCATTGTGTGATTGCGGTACTGGAATTCTTTTCGGCCCAAATGGTCGAACCGGATCAGTCGCTGATCGCGGTTTTGCCACAAATCGGAACTCAACTCGGCCGGGTGCTGGAGCGGCGGCGGGAAGAAGAGGAACTGCGCCGCAGCGAAGAGCGCTTGCTGCTGCTGCTGGAATCGAGCGGCGAAGGCATTATCGGCCAGGATCTGGATGGAGTATGCACTTTCAGCAATCCAGCCGCGATCCGCCTGCTGAATCTGGATGGAGCGGAAGCGCTGGTTGGGCACAAAATCCGTGATCTGATCTATAACCGGCGAGCAAACGGAACCATGGTTCCGTCAGAAAACTGCCCGCTGGATTACGCCTGCCGGGCTGGAGTTTCCACTTCCTGCGCTGAAGAATTTTTCCAACGCGCCGACAACGCCTATTTTCCGGTTGAATACACTTCGCACCCGATGCGCCAAAGCGGAGTCGTGCTTGGTTCTGTGATTACCTTCACCGACATCACCGCACGCAAAACGGCCGAAGACCGGCTGCGCAAGCTGTCGCGAGCGGTAGAGCAAAGCCCGGTCGCGATCGTGATCACCAATACCGAAGGCCTGATCGAATACGTCAATCCAAAGTTTAGCGAAGTCACCGGCTATGGCCAAGAAGAGGTAATTGGTAATAATTCGCGCTTTCTAAAGTCAGGACATACAACACAGGAACAATATTCGTTGCTGTGGCAAACGATTATGGCCGGACGAGAATGGCGTGGAGAGTTAAAAAATACGAAGAAAGACGGTACCACTTTCTGGGAATATGTTTCAATTACCCCGATTAAGGCGGTAACCGGCGAAACCACTCATTATCTGGCGGTCAAGGAAGATATGACCGTGCGCAAGCAGTACGAAGAACGGCTGCTACGCCAAGCCACTTTTGATCAATTAACCGGCCTGCCCAACCGGTTGATGGCGCTTGACCGGCTTAATCAAGCTCTGGCCCGATCCCGGCGCGAAAACCAACACTTGGCGCTGTTGTTCATCGACCTGGACAACTTTAAAGCCATCAACGACACCTTCGGCCATGCCGCCGGGGATTGTCTGCTGCGTGAAAGCGCTTTGCGGCTGAAGGAATGCCTGCGTGAGGAGGATACCGTCGCCCGCTTTGGGGGTGACGAATTCATGGTCATCCTGTCCGGGTTGAAGGATGTCATACATGCCGAACTGGTGTCGGAAAAAATTCTGGCTGCGTTCAGCCTGCCGTTCCTGGTCGAAGGGCACGAAGTGTTTTCGTCCACCAGTATCGGCGTCACCATTGCCCCGTTGGATGGCGACGACCCGCATGTGTTGATGCGCAATGCGGATACGGCCATGTATCAGGCCAAAGCCGAGGGTCGCGCCACCCACCGCTTCTTTACCAGCCAATTGAACGAGCAGGCCCAGGCGAGAATTGCACTCGACGCCCGTTTGCGTCGAGCCCTGGAACGTGATGAATTCTATATTTGTTATCAACCGTTGATCGACATCACCTCGGGTAAGGTGGCCGGTGCCGAAGCGCTGTTGCGCTGGCAAAATGCCGAACTGGGGAATGTCCGACCGGATCAGTTTATTCCGCTGGCCGAGGAAACCGGGTTGATCGTGCCAATCGGTGAGTGGGTATTGAACACCGTTGCCCGGCAGATCAGAATATGGTGTGATGAAGGGGTGGATATTCCCTATGTCGCGGTCAATGTTTCCAGCCGCCAATTCAAAACGTCGGCACTCTTGCATACCGTACAACGAGCGCTGGAAAACAATACAATTCTAGCCAGCCAGTTGGAACTGGAAATCACCGAAAGTCTGCTGATAAAAGATATGCTACGGGCCGGCGACATGCTGCGGGAATTTGCCGCCATGGGCGTGCGCGTGTCTGTGGATGATTTCGGCACTGGTTATTCTTCACTTGGCTACTTGCGTCGTTTTCCGTTGCATGGGCTTAAAATTGACCGCTCATTTGTGCGTGATGTCACCACCAACAACGATGCCGCAGCCCTAACCGAAGCCATCATCGCCATGGCCCACCGCTTGAAATTAAAGGTGGTTGGCGAAGGGGTGGAAACCCTTGATCAGTTGCGTTTTTTGCGCTCGCAAGGCTGCGACATCGCCCAGGGCTTCTATTTCAGCATTCCGTTGTCGGTAAGCCGCTTTCCGGAAGTGGTTCGGACGTTGAATGCCTCACTAAACACAACCAGGTTTCAGAGTTTAGGCGGTTAAGGTCTTGGCCTTTTTATCTGGGACTTCCCAAAAAACGGTCGCCAAAGACAGAACTGTCAACTATTGGGATCTACAGTGCTGCTGATCGAGGCAAGATTATGGCGCTTGGTCTGCCGGCGTTCAGTCAACAACATAACAATCTCTGCCGCTGTTTCTTCAATCGATCGACGTGAAACATCAATCACCGGCCATCCCCTTCGATTAAAAAACCGCCTAGCCTCAACCACTTCACTCCGAACCACTTCTAAATCGACATAATCCATTTCGTTGGCATCCTTCAACAGCCTCAACCGCGTCCGCCGTACTTGAACCAGACGATCAGGATCATTGGTTAGGCCAACAATCAGCGGACCCGTAACCTGATCCAGTTCCGGCGGTAGCGGACATTTAGGCACAAATGGAATATTTGCCGCCTTAATTCCCTGATTAGCCAAATAAAGACATGTGGGCGTTTTCGATGATCTGGAAACACCGACCAAAATAACGTCGGCCTCGTGTAGACTCCAAACTGATTGCCCATCATCATGAACCAAAGCAAAATCCATCGCATCCATACGATCAAAATATTCGGCATCAAGTGTGTGTTGACGGCCAGGTTCCTTGCGCGAACTTGAACCAATAACACCAGACAAGGCATCAATTAGGGGATCCAAAATTGCAATACACGGTATTTGTTGTTCCCGACAAAAATCCTCTAACATTTTTCGCAATTCATCGCCAACCAAAGTAAAAATAACCGTTCCCGGAGTCTCGCGAATTTCCTCGATCACGATTTCAAGTTGACGCTTGGTTTTAACCAGCTTCCAGGAATGCAGTACCGGACTGATCCGTTCAAACTGAATCAGGCAAGCCCGGGCCATACTGCTGACGGTTTCACCCGTGGCGTCGGAAATTAGGTGAAAATGCATCTCGTTGGTCATTACCGCCCTTCCTGTAACTGCCCAGGTACCTCCATTGGGCTGCCGCCCAAACCTGCCCGGGGAATGAATTCCCCGGACCCCATTCTCTTTTGTGGACTTGTAGCCAACAGAAATAAGAGGGGTCTGGGGGAACTCCCCCAGGCGGGTTTGGGCGGCAGCCCAATCGCGCAAGCGACAACCTGGGCAGTTACCCCTTCCTGTGGATAAGCTGTGGACAAGCTATGGACTGTTTTGGCACGAACCGGTTATCCCCGTTAAGCGCAGATTGATCCCCATCCCAACCGGGACAACGCATGTTGCACCGCAACCCGGTGGACCAAAGCCGACAAATGCCACTTACACATTTGATCCCCGCTCACCAAGTTTTCACCCATAAACCAACGCGTTGTTTATAAAACGGTTTTCTATTTTTTACAACGTTATCCACAAACCGGCGTCACGGTTCACGGTAAGGGATGACACGGTGGATAAGTGTTTAAACCCAGGCGAGAAACGAGGATCACCGTTATCCACAGGGTACCACTACTAAAACAACTTCTATTTTATATAACTCTTTAGTAAGTAGGGCAGAGAGCACAGGGCACGTTTCGCGTGGTTTCCTGCGATCAAGACGCGGAGCGATCCGCCAAAATACGGGCGTTCAAGGGATGACCAAACCATTTCTGGCCGCACTGAGCGGCACAACGTTGGTGTCGCCGCCAATTTGGCTGATGCGGCAGGCAGGCCGCTATTTGCCGGAATACCGAGCGGTGCGGGCCAGAGCCGGGGGATTTCTCGATCTTTGCTATCATCCAGAATGGGCGGCCGAGGTTACGTTGCAACCGATTCGGCGCTTTGGCTTGGATGCGGCGATTCTGTTTTCAGATATTCTGGTCGTGCCCCATGCCATGGGCTGTAAACTGGATTATCTGGAAGGCGAAGGGCCAAAACTGAACCGGATTTCCACTGCGGCCGATCTTGATTGTCTAACCATCGCCGGGGCCCACGAGCGACTGGAATCCGTTTATCAAACGGTGGAACGGGTGCGGCAGGGTTTGCCGGAAAAGGTGGCGCTGATCGGTTTTGCCGGCGGACCATGGACGGTCGCCTGTTACATGGTTGAGGGTGGCGGTAGTCGTGACTGGCTGGAAGTAAAACAACTGGCAGCCCGCGATCCGGCTCTATTTCAGCGTCTGATTGATGGTTTGGTTGAGGTTACGATCAACTACTTGTCCGCTCAGGTCAGCGCTGGAGCCGAGGCGGTCCAGGTATTCGACACTTGGGCCGGAGTGCTGCCGGAGTCTGGCTTTAGACGCTGGGTGATTGAACCGACTCGGGCGATTGTGTCTGCGCTTCGACAACGTCATCCCGGAGTCCCGGTGATTGGCTTTCCACGAGGAGCCGGGGTGCTCTACGAGGACTATGTCCGTGAAACTGGGGTGAACGCGGTTAGCCTGGATTCAACCGTGCCGGTCAGTTGGGCAGCGGCTCATCTGCAAACCCGGGTAACGGTACAGGGTAATCTCGATCCGGTAGCACTGCTGGCGGGCGGTGAGACCTTGGTCACGGAAACCAACGCCATCCTGCATGGTTTGGGCAACGGACCGCTGGTGTTTAATCTCGGCCATGGCATCATCAAGGAAACACCACCGGAACACGTTGAACTCCTGATCAAAACAGTGAGGGACAGGTGAGCGGTCAAAAACTGAGTGAACAGCGCTTGGCCGTGGTGCTGTTTAATCTGGGGGGGCCGGACCGGTTGGAAGCGGTGGAACCGTTTCTGTTCAACCTGTTTAACGATCCGGTGATTTTAGGCCTACCAGGGCTGCTCCGCTGGCCGCTGGCACGGTTGATTGCGAGACGGCGGGCCCCAGTGGCGCAAAAAATTTATCAGCACCTGGGGGGAAGCTCACCGCTGCTGGCGAACACCCAGGCTCAGGCCACGGCGCTGGAAGCGGTATTGACCAAAGATTTTGACCGGGTGCGAACCTTTATCGCCATGCGCTATTGGCACCCGTTTGCCGATCAGACGGCTGCCGAGGTCAAGGCGTTCGCACCGGATCACATCGTGCTGTTACCGCTCTATCCGCAGTGGTCGATCACCACCAGCGGATCTTCGCTGAACGATTGGCGGCGGGCGGCAGCGGCGGCGGGGTTGCAGACACCGACCACGGCGGTTTGCTGTTACCCGGAGCAGGATGGACTTATTTCGGTTTTGGCCGAGTCGGTTGCGTCTGCGCTTGAACAAGCTGAAAAAAATCAAGTTTCAGGCTATGGGCCGCCTCGGGTGTTGTTTACGGCTCATGGCTTGCCGCAAAAAGTGATTGATCGTGGCGATCCCTACCAGAGTCACTGTGAACAGACTGCGGCGGCTGTTATTGAAAAGATAAAGTCAAACTGGCCTGAATTGACGTTTGATGCGCGTGGTTGTTATCAAAGCCGGGTTGGGCCGATGAAGTGGATTGGCCCGGCAACCAAGGACGAGTTGATTCGCGCCGGACAAGAGCGAGTTCCGGTGGTTCTCGTCCCGACCGCATTTGTGTCGGAGCATTCTGAAACTCTGGTCGAGCTGGATATTGAATACCGGCATCTTGCCGAAACGGCGGGCGTACCGTGGTTCAAACGAATCGCAACCGTGTCTGATCAGGCGAGGTTTATCGAGGGCTTGGCCCAGTTGATCAGGGAGAGCGTTGCCGAAACCAAAATGCCATGGCCGGATGGGGGCGCTCGCCGGTGCCGACCTGAATTCAGCGGCTGTCCGTGCCAGCCCTGATTGGAGCGATCGTCTTGGTTGGTTAAATTCCGCCGGTCAAGGGAGGGCCGATCATGGATTATATGTGGCTAAAGTCGTTGCACGTCATCAGTGTGATCGCCTGGATGGCAGGGTTGTTTTATTTGCCAAGGTTGTTTGTTTATCACACAACCGTCGCGATTGGTTCAGAAACGTCTGAATTGTTTAAAGTAATGGAGAGAAGACTATACATAGCAATCATGATGCCAGCCATGGTTGCCAGTTACGTTACCGGGATTGGTCTGGTGATGATGATGCCGGCGTATTTTAAGGATGGTTGGTTCCATGCCAAGGCGGGATTGGTCGTGTTGCTGACTGTGTTTCAATTTGCTTTGGCTGGATACAAAAACAAATTTGCCCAGGATGATAATCAAAAATCAGAGCGGTTTTTTAGGATCATCAATGAAGCTCCGACGATATTGATGATCGGTATCGTGATTATGGTTATCGTCAAGCCGATATAAAATTCTGGTTTAGCCTATCACGGCCTTGATTTGGTCGTTCCAGGCAACCTTAAGGGCGGCTGGGACATCATCGCCGCCGAGCAAAGCCAGAAGTTCGGCGGTAAACTGGGCGCGACCGGCTGGTCCCAGTGAGGCCAAGATCGCAACCGTCCAGTCTTTTAACGGTAAAAAACTAAGTTCGTGGCCTTGGGCAAAATACTGCTTGGCGAGGAATCTGGCTTCTTCGGTGGGGTTCGCAGAGATAAAAAAGAAAATATAATCGGCAATTCCATTTGGAACTATTTTGGCGTTGAAGGTAGACAAAACCCTTGCACGATCAATTTGACGTTCTGTAACTTCAATCGCAAGTATAATTTTTTCATCATTACCGTGGATTGTGATGTCTCCACCGCTACCCGTCGCTTTATCGGCAACATTTATACCTTGAAACAAGACCGTCCATTCCGGATGGCATTGGCGGTGCAGGGTTTTAAACGCCGCCACTGCGATGAGCAGCGGCAGCAGGCCGCCACTGGGGATGAGCAGCAGGCCTGAAATTAAGGTGTCATATTGATCGACACTAAGCCGGGCAATCCGCGATAGGGGAATATTGGACTGATCGCGCAGAATCAGAAACCGGTGCAGCAGCAGGCGCAGTATCGCTAGGGCTTGATCAAACTCGGCGACTTCCAGGCGGTCGATGACAGCCAGGAAAGCGGCATAGCCACGGTTATCGCGTTGCCCGGGCAGGCCGGGGATAAAGCTAACGCCGCGTCTGAACGTGGCCAGATAGGGACCACGGGAACAGGGAATACGTCGCTCCTGAAAGAACGGGTTGATAACCTTTTCATCCAGTTGGCGACCGCTGAAGGCGTGTTCGCCTTGATCAATATAGGGGTGGCGAACATCAATTGTCGGATCGACCATCCGTGCCACGACGCAGCCAAGCACGGTTTCGCGATAGGAGCGGGTGGCGGAACGGAACAAGTCGTCAAGTGCGGCGGACAGATCTGATTCCAATTTCGAGTCGGTACCGTTAGCGAGTCCGGTTTCCAACTCCTGAAAGGTTTCGGCCATAACCGCCGCCGCCCGGCCATAATCGAGTGGACGCGCTCGGACCGATTTTACTTCTGGCATGGAATTCATGACCATTCCCAGTTTACCGGATGCTTTCGGCGG
>CAUYTZ010000014.1:0-6726 GCA_963575695.1 uncultured Gammaproteobacteria bacterium
TGTGCGCCCCCGAACGGCGCGTGCTGCCCGATTTTGGCCTGGGTGCCGGCCCGGAAACCGGAGAAAAGACGGTCGCCGAGGCCGCCCGTTGTGTCAGCGATGAAGACCGCGAAGAAGAGGAAAGTCTAACCTCGTTGCTGGGGATTCTGTGGGAAGCGGAACTGGGCCAACCGGCAATCCTGGCTTTCCTGGAACAAAATTGGCTGGAGGCACCGCAGCGTATCACCACCGCTGAGTATTTTCTGAAGCGAGTGGATGTGCTGCATCGTCTGGGATTGATTGATGATGATGGATGCCCAAACCAACCGCATACCATTGTATGGAATGCAGACCGTTAAGTTAGGATTCTCGTCGGCAACAATCAGTGTGGCCGCAACAAATTCGCAGTCACGAACCGTATCATTGCAGCGATGCGATCGGAACTAATTTAGGTATTGACTTTCATTTTTCCACCTATAGGATTGTGCTAGTTCTTTTACGGGGAGGCTGAGCATGTTGATGGACGACGAGCTAAAGCTAAGTTGCGTGGCGGTTGAAGGCATGGCTCGAGCCGCACAAAAGGCATGTCTAAGCACCCTTGAGAGCATTAAAGGTGGGGCGGATGTCTACAATTTTAAAGAAAGGGTCAAGCCGCAATATAATATATTCTGGAAGGTTGTTCGTAAGCGTCGTGAGGCCCCACATGGCCACAAAAACAAAGAATACGACCCAATTCACCTTACTGATGCATGGGGTTGCAGGTATGTGACCCTTTTTCAGAGTGGGATTGTTGAGCTTGTAAGGAAACTTCTGTGCTTAATTAAACATGAGGAAGTTGATGGGATAAAGACATCTCCATTTGAGAAGGGCGGCCTCGAAGAGGTTATTGTATACTCCAATAGACAGCCGAACGACCCTCTTTCAATTGCAGGCGAGGTCAGGAGTCTATTAACTGATTCTGGTTTACTTGATAATCTTAGTGACGAAAAGAAAAAACTATTCGCACAACCAGAATACATGAAGAGTGGCTACTCTTCTGTGCATTTTATAGTTAGAGTTCCTATACAGTGCAGTGAGTTTACTGATTTTAATAACAAAGATAAGATTTTAGGTTATGTTAAAATTGAAATCCAACTACGAGATATTTTTGAGGAAGCTTGGGGCGAAATACAACATAGCCTCGTGTACGCCGGAAAGGACCAGTCGCCTCAGGAAAGATTGGATGCGAGCGAAGCTTCGTGGCGTCCCCATCTTAATGCCCTTAAGCTCTATGTGGATGGCTGCAGTCAACACGCCACTATAATCAAACAAAATGCCCGCTCCCCGAAACCTATATCATCTCCCAAGGTGGACTCAACTTCATTGTCCCCACTTGAAAATGATTTGCAGAATATTTTGAGTGCGCTCAATAAAGAAACGCCAAGCACTACGATCGAAGCAATTAAGAAAGCTTACGACCTTTTAATTGTCGAGCAGAACAAGAAAACGATTCCAGGATCGCCGGAGTTTCGAGATGTAGCAGAAGCATTTAAGGATGCCATTGAGCGGTCACGCGTTTTTCTAGCCATAAGGACTGTCAAGGGACGATCTGTTGGCTACAATCTCTATATGGAATATGCTTTTGCCTTATTCAACACGGTTGAGGAGGGCGTTGCCCAAGGATTTGAGCCAATTAGTCAGCAGATAATACCAATATTTGAGACTATCGAAAGTGATTTCCCCGATGATGTTGTCGCGCTGTTCAGGCATTCGCGCGCACTCATCCGGCTGGCCAAGGTCATTGAAGATTTTAGGTGCATTCATCAGCTTCTTAGCCGTGCAGAGGCTGCTTTGGGACGAGATCGAACCATTGAACCTGGTTCTTGGCTTAGGCTTGCTGTGCCTAATGTTCTCGGTTATGTTCAGTGGTCAATATTTATCTTGCTTCGCAAGGATCCTGTACAACGCGAAAAAGCAATGGAGTACCTAGGTGGCGCGATTACTTTTACACGGCAGGCTTTGTCGTATGTAAAGAAAATGGAATCCAACGAGGAAATGTGTAGAAATTCAGAATTTTTCATTATAAGCCGAAACGCTATTTCTAATCTACTATACTATAACTATGAAAATCAGGTGCTTCTGCATGGCTCAAAAGAGTCTGCACGCTTTAATGGCCCCACATGGGATAAAGTTGAAATAGATAACTTGATTTCTGCGCTTGAGGGCTATCGTGCCACTACGCTCGAAAAAAGCGACCTTAGCACCCGCGATACCTTGATGTGCGTGCACTACATTCTCCGCCATGACCAAGAGGCGCGGGAACTTGCCACTATGAATATGAACGAGATCATGGAGCTGGCGCAAGGGCGCGCTGGTCACAAGAACGTGATGCCCAGTGATGTTACAAAGCACCTAAAAACACCAGCAGAGATACGGTGTTACAAAAAAGCGCTTGACATATGGTCGGTGCTGGATGAGACTGAAGGGTAGTTCTTTCGGTGAGGGCAATATATCGCCCTTGTTACCGGTGAGCGGCCCTAAGGGGCTGATCTTGCCGCATCTGAAACATAGGATGGCTGGAACATGCAAGAACCACATGACTGCTGATAGGTTTACCTGGGCAGGACACCCAAAATCCCTAGACCCGTCTAGGAGAAGCTGAGGAGTGGCGTAGCGTCGACTCCATGGGTGGTGTGCTAAGAAGGGGGGAGCGATGCTCCCCCCTATTTTCATGTCCGCAAACAATAAGCAACAGAAGCCTTCAGGGCTTTGCCCTGGACCCACCAAAGGCCGGGAGGCCTTTGGAAACCGCCGTTTGGGACGAAACACATTTTAATGCGCATCGGCCCAACTTTGGGCAATTCCGGCTTCGGCCACCAGTGGCACACTCAGAGCGGCTACGCCTTCCATCACCCGGCGCGCCACCGCCGCCGTGGCCTCGGCTTCAGCCTCCGGGGCTTCAAACAGCAATTCATCATGCACTTGCAGCAGCATTCGTGCCGACAATCCGGCCGCCGCCAGCGCCGCCGGCATTTTGATCATTGCTCGCTTGATGATGTCGGCTGCGGTGCCCTGGATCGGCGCGTTGATCGCTTGGCGTTCGGCGAAGGTCCGCCGGGCCGCGTTACGGTCGGTCATGCCCGCAATCGCGCACCGTCGTCCGAACAGGGTTTCAACATAGCCGTGGCTGCGGGCGAACTCTTTGGTCTGGTCGATCCACGCCTTCAGTTCGTGAAAGCGCTCCAGGTAGCCGGCGATGAAGGTGTTGGCCTCACCGGTGCCGATGCCAAGCTGTTTTCCTAGGCCGAAACCGCTGATGCCATAGATGATGCCGAAATTGATCGCCTTGGCCTTGCGTCGAAGATCACCGCTGACCTGATCCAACGGCACCCCGAACACCTGCGAGGCGGTCAAGGCGTGAATGTCGGCACCATCGCGGAACGCCTGCCGCAGCGCCTCGATGCCGGCGATTTCGGCCACCAGCCGCAATTCGATCTGGGAGTAATCGACCGAGATCAGTTTAAACCCAGGGGCGGCGACGAACGCGCCCCGAATCTTGCGCCCCTCTTCGCTGCGAATGGGGATGTTCTGCAAATTGGGATCGGACGACGACAGCCGGCCGGTGTTGGTCACCGCCAGCGCGAACGAGGTATGGACCCGGCCGGTAACTGGGGAGATCTGGTCTTGCAGGGCGTCGGTATAGGTATTTTTTAGCTTGGCCAGTTGTCGCCAGTCCAGCACCCGGGTGGCGATTTCGGCCCCCTGCTCGGCCAGGGTTTCCAGCACCGCTTGATCGGTGGACCACGCCCCGCTCTTGCCCTTTTTCGAGGCTCCGGTGCCCAGGTTCATTTGTTCGAACAGCACCTCGCCCAACTGCTTGGGCGAACCGACGTTGAACGGGTGGCCGGCCAGTCGGTGAATGTCCTGTTCAAACTCGGCCATCTTGACCGCGAATTCCTGACCCAGCCGGGCCAGCACCGCACGATCGACCAGGACTCCGGCCCGCTCCATCTCCGCCACCACCGCCACCAGTGGCCGTTCCAAGGTTTCATAAACCGTGCTCAACCTGGCCGCGATCAGGCGTGGTTTCAGCAATCGATAGAGGCGCAGAGTGATATCCGCATCCTCGGCGGCATAGGGGCCGGCGCGCTCCACCGGCACCTTGTCGAAGGTGACGCGGGCCTTGCCGGTGCCGGTGACTTGATCATAGGTGATGGTGTCGTAATTGAGGTGCAGCTTGGCCAGTTCATCCATGCCGTGGCCATGGCTGCCACTGTCCAGCACATAGGACAGCAGCAGGGTATCGTCCCACGGCGTGATCTGGATGCCGTGGCGGACGAACATTTGGTAATCAAACTTGAGATTATGGCCGACCTTGAGCACCGCTGGATCTTCCAGCAGTGGCTTCAGCGCCGTCAGTACCGCCTCGGTCTTGATCTGTACCGGAACCGGTCCCAACTCGGCCAGGATATGGGCCAGAGGGATGTAACAGGCGCGGCCGGGAGCGGTCGCCAGCGAAATCCCGACCAGAGTCGCGGTGGCCGGAGTCAGTGAATCGGTTTCGGTGTCGATCGCAATGGTTCCGACTTCGGTCGCGCGTTCAATCCACTCCTGAAGCGACTCCAGACTTTGAACCAGTTCATAGCTGGTTTGGACGGGGGCGGTTTGGACGGGCGGCGGCTCGGCGGAGATTTCAACCGGCGCGGGCAGGGTAGGGGCGGGCCTGGCGGCGGTTGAGGCGGTCGCGCCCAATCCCTTAAGCCGGCCAAGCACGCTGCGGAAGCCCTGGGCGAGCAGAAAGGCCGTGAGGGTTTCGGTGTCTGGGGCCCGCCAGACCAGTTCGGCCAGCGGCAGCGGCAGCGGCACCTGATCTTCCAGCCGCACCAGCCGGCGCGAAATTAGCGCCTGCTCGGCGAAGTCGATCAGCGCTTGGCGGCGCTTGGGCTGTTTGATTTCCCCGGCCCGAGCCAGCAGCCGGTCCAGGTCGCCATATTCGTTGATCAACTGGGCTGCGGTCTTGATCCCGATTCCGGGCACGCCCGGCACGTTATCGGTGCTGTCGCCAGCCAGGGATTGGACATCAACCACCTTATCTGGGCCGACACCGAATTTCTCCATGACCTCGGCCGGGCCGATCATGCGCTCCTTGAGCGGGTCGAGCATGGTCACGCCATCGCCGACCAGTTGCATCAGATCCTTGTCTGAAGAAACGATGGTCACGGCGCGCCCGGCGGCGCGGGCCGCGCGGACATAACTCGCGATCAGGTCGTCGGCCTCAAAGCCCTCCACCTCCAACGCTGGCAGGTTGAAGGCGCGGGTTGCTTCGCGCACCAGCGGGAATTGTGGCACCAGTTCGGGTGGGGTTTCGTCGCGGTTGGCCTTATAGGCCGGATAGATTTGGTTACGAAAGGTGGTGCGGCTGACATCAAACACCACCGCGAGTGACTCCGCACGGCGGTCGGCCATCAACTTGATCAGCATGTTGACGAAACCAAGCACGGCGTTGACCGGGGTGCCGTCCGCGCGCGTCATTGGTGGCAAGCCATAGAAGGCGCGGAAGATGAAGCCGGAGCCGTCGATCAGGTAGAGGGTTCGCGGGTCGGTCATGCGTCTGGCTCACGGGCTCAATCGATCGTGGCGATTTCCAAAGGCCCCCGGCCTTTGGTGGGTCCAGGGCAACGCCCTGGTCAGGGTTTTTTGGGGCGAAGCCCCTGGTCAGGGGGTTTGGGGGCGAAGCCCCCGGGCCTTAGCTGACCGCGGACTCAATCGCCGCTTGTTGCAACAGAGTCAATTCCGCCACCCCCTTTTGGGCCAGGATCAACAGTTCCTGAAACTGTGCCGGAGAAAACGGCCGCTCTTCCGCCGTACCTTGGATTTCAACGATCCCGCCACCACCGGTCAGCACGAAATTGGCGTCGGCCTGGGCCGTGCTGTCTTCGGCATAATCCAAATCCAGGACCGCAGTCCCTTGGTATAGGCCGCACGAAACCGCCGCCACCGAGTCGATCAACGGAATCGCCTTAAGGGCCTTGATTTTAACCAGATGGCGGAAAGCAAGGTACAAGGCCACATAACTTCCGGTGATCGCGGCGGTACGGGTGCCGCCATCGGCCTGAAGCACGTCGCAGTCGATCTTGACTTGCAACTCGCTCATCGCCGAGCGGTTGGTCGCCGCCCGCAAGCCACGGCCGATCAGCCGTTGAATTTCCTGAGTCCGGCCGGATTGGCGACCTTTGGCCGCTTCGCGGTCGGTGCGGGTGGTGGTGGCGCGCGGCAGCATCCCGTATTCTGCCGTAACCCAGCCTTGGCCGGAGTTGCGCAGGAACCCCGGCACCCGGTCATCGACGCTGGCGGTGCACAGCACATGGGTATCGCCAAACCGAACCAGGCACGAGCCTTCCGCGTATTTGGCATAGCCGGGTTCAAGAAGGATGGAACGCAGGGCGTCCGGTGCCCGGCCAGAGGGACGGCCAATAGCTGACATGATGAAATTTCCGCTCGTGATCAAACCAGAACCCGTCATACACCAGCGACCGACGCAGTGTCTTGTGTTCCGGCCGCGATACCCTTCCACTTCCGTCTCCTGGAGTTCCCATGGCCCGCGCCTTGATGCTGCCCCGCGCCTTAATGTTGCAAGGTACCGGTTCCAATGTCGGCAAATCGCTGCTGGTCGCCGGGCTGTGCCGGGCCTTGGTCCGGCGGGGTTTCAACGTCCGCCCGTTCAAGCCGCAGAACATGTCGAACAACGCCGCCGTCACCGCTGATGGC
>CAUYTZ010000015.1:0-1967 GCA_963575695.1 uncultured Gammaproteobacteria bacterium
CGTCAATCCATCGGCCTACGCCAAGACCAGTTACGCCAATCTCGGCTCAACCACGCAGTCGGGTGGATTGACCCTTTTTGGCTCCAACTGGGTCATGGTTGATGGCTACACCCGGCCATTTCTTCGCAGCGAATACAGCACCACCATCACCAACGCTCATCAGCTTCAGTTGATGGGGGTTAACCTGGCGGCCAATTACACCCTGGCCAACACCATCGACATGACCGAGTTGAGCCAGGCCTCGGGGTTGTGGAACACCGCCACCGGCTTCGTGCCGATCGGGTTTCGCGATGGCGTCTTTGCGTTGCCATTCTCCGGGACCTTCAACGGGATGGACCATACGATTTCGGGGCTGACCATCCACAACACGGCAGGAGACAATGTGGGGTTGTTCAGCCGGATCAGTTTCGGCGGCACCGTCAGCAATCTCGGGCTGGTCGGCGGCAGCGTGACCGGCAATTCCGGCTCCACCATCGGCGAGTTGGCGGGGTCCACCTACGGCACCATCACCAACAGCTACGCCACCGGGGCGGTGACCGGTGGTGATTTCAGCAGCTACATCGGCGGGCTGGTTGGATACAACGACGGCACCATCACCGGCAGTTACGCCACCGGGGCGGTGACCGGCGGTGATGTTAGCACCAATATAGGTGGGCTGGTCGGAGTCAACGGCGGCACCATCACCAGCAGCTATGCCACCGGGGCGGTAACCGGCGGCAGTAATAGCGGCGATATTGGCGGGTTGATCGGGATTAACAGCGGCGCGGTCTCGTCCAGCTATGCCACCGGGCCGGTGACCGCCGGCAGCAACAGCAGTTACGGTTACGGCGGCAGCATCGGCGGGCTGATCGGATACAACGACGGTACGGTGACGTCGAGCTACGCCACCGGGCCGGTGATCGGCGGTGATGGCGTCAGCGCCATCGGCGGGCTGATCGGGGTGAATAAGCGGTACGAACAGTGGCAATATTGGCGGGCTGATCGGATGGAACGCCGGCACGGTGTCGTCGAGCTACGCCAGCGCCACGGTGACGGCTGCGACCAACGGCAGCTCAATCGGCGGGCTGGTGGGGTTGAGCACCGGCACGGTGTCGTCGAGCCATGCCACCGGAATAGTGAGCAGCGGCAACGCCAGTTATATGATCGGTGGGCTGGTGGGAGAGAATACCGGCACGGTGTCGTCGAGCTACGCCACCGGGGCGGTAAGCGTTGGTAACGACAGTTATAACATCGGCGGGCTGGCCGGCTACAATGACGGCACGGTGACATCCAGTTATGCCACCGGGGCGGCGACCGGCGGCAGCGGCGCGAGCTACATCGGCGGGCTGGCCGGATGGAATGCCGGCACGGTGTCGTCGAGCTACGCCACCGGGGCGGTAAGCGCTGGTAACGACAGTTATAACATCGGCGGGCTGGCCGGCTACAATGCCGGCACGGTGACCTCCAGTTATGCCACCGGGGCGGCGACCGGCGGCTGCGGCGCGAGCTTCCACCCCCGGCTGGTGGGAGTCAATACTGATGACAGCACGGTGACCTCGAGCTACGCGGCCGGGGCGGCGACCGGAGGCGGTGCCAGATCCCCGATCACGATCCGGGGCAGGTTTCAATCCACGCCCCCGTGAGGGGGCGACCAACCTTTTCCTCTGCGGCGAAGCCAAACAGGAAGTTTCAATCCACGCCCCCGTGAGGGGGCGACATCCGGTGAAACATCCGGAGCATGAACGGAGTGAAATCGAAGCCAAGCTTGCCAAAACCGAAGCGGATGGGAAAACCGCCGCCTTGGGCACAAAAGCGACGGTGGATCAGGGCCAGGACAGCCTAACCGGGGCGGGATGACCGGGGAAGCGGAATCGGGTATGCTGTTCGTTAACAGGGTGATCATGATTATGAAGCGCGAATGGAGCCAAAACATCCCCTGATAATCACCATATATTTGGATATTCAAGGAATTCCGATCAACATGTTGT
>CAUYTZ010000016.1:0-17446 GCA_963575695.1 uncultured Gammaproteobacteria bacterium
TTCAGTTTCGCGAGCGGATCGGTTTACCCCCTCCAGGGCGGCGGCGTGTGCGGCAATTTTGCCTTCGACCGTCGCCAGCGTTCGGCCCAGGCCGTCAAACTGATGCCACAACCGCTCGATTGAGGATTGGAATTGGGTCAAGACTTGCTGCGAGCCGTCGATAACCTGTGTCGCCGCTTGTTCCGCAACCTGATCCAGGGTTCGGCTGGAGTCAGCTGCGGCTCGACCGATATCCTGACCAGCCTGAAGGCTGGCGGAAACGATTTTGCCAATCGCATCTTCAACCCGCGCCGCCTGCTGAAACGCCGCCTCCCGTGCTGCGGTCGCGGCATCCAGGAAGCGGTCGGCAATCTCGCCGGTTGATCGGTCGGAATGCTGATGGAGCCGTTGCAGGCCAGTTTCAAGGATTGTGGCCAAGCGGTCCGTGGTGGCGGTGATGGCCATGAGCGATTGTGCTTGCTCGGCGGACTGGGTTTGGCTGGTTTTGATTTGGTTAGATTCGGTTTGGGTTGTTCGCAGATGCTCGACCAGGGAGCGGATGGCGGTTTCGGTCGCGTGGCTGGAGTTTTCCGCCCGGGCCGCGACATCGCGCAGCAGTGCCGTAAGGTGTTGAACTTCTGCCGAAGGCTCTTGGATCGTTGTTGGGGTTGGGGCTGGCGTCGGGAGGGGGGCCAACTGCCCTTCGGCAGGGGGGGCGCACTGGCTGTCCGCAGTCGCGGCAAGGTGGGTTTCAACCCGCTCGATGGTTGCAGTGACGACGTTAGCCAGGGCCAAACCTTGCCTCTGGCTTTCCTTCAAGGTCTCGACCGTGCCGTTGATGGCTCCGGTAATGCTCTCGATCGATTTGGCCATCGTCTCGCCAGCAGTGGTCAAAGGCTGCGCGGCGGCACTCAACGCCTTCGCCGATTGAGACATGACGGCTTCGGTTTCGCGGGTGGATCGGTTCACGCCTTCAAGGGCGGCAGCATGGGCGGAAATTTTAGCTTCAACCACGACCATCGCCCGCGTTAGGCCTTCAAGTTTAAGCCACAACTGTTCAACCGCAGCCTGAAATTTGGCCAGAACCTGTTGTGATCCCTCAATTACCTGTGCCGCAGCTTGGCCGGTTTGTATGTCCAGGGTCCGAGCGGAGTCGGCTACGGCCTGGCCAAGATTCTGGCCGGCTTGAAGCCCGGCTGAAACAATCTTTTCGATCGCATCCTCCACCCGCGAAATTTGTTGGTTGGAGGTGTCTCTCGCTGCCGTCGTGGCCTCCAGGAAGCGGTTGACCAACTCCGCACCTGAATGGTCGGAGCGGTCATTGAGTCGCCGCAGGCCATCATCCAGGGTTGTCGTCAAGCGCTCAATCGTGGCGGTCATGGCCGAAATTGAATGGGCGTGCCCGGCCTCTTGGGTTCGAGTCGCCTCAGCATTGGTCGTGGATAGAAGCTCGGCCAGCGAGCGGACCGCCTCGCCATTGGACTGGCTGGTGATTTCAATCCGGGATACGGCCTCGGCAAGTATGGTTGTCAGGGTTTCGACCGATCGGCTTACCCCCTGGACAGTGGTTAGGATTGGCGTGTTATCGATGATCGGCGCGGGTGGCGGTGAGGGAGGGGCGGGTGGAAGCCCATAGGCGCGCAGGGATTCCATCCCCTCCGCCAGTGTCCCGAGCGCACGTTGTAGATCGTAGGCGGCGGATGAGATTTGTTCTGGAAGAACAGCAAGAGTTTCGGCGACGGCGCGCAATTCCCGCCCAGTGGAAATGGAAACCGTGTCACCGAACTCGCGAAGAATTGCTTGGAGCGGGGCATAATGAGCAGCCGAGATCGCTTGAGTTACTTGGTCTAATTTCTCCGCAATCGGTATCAAAGCTTCGGCCATGATCGACGGCATCGATGACCATGCACCCTCCGCGACCGCAGCCGATAGGACCGGAGGCAGGGTGTTGGTAATCGCGGTGCCGAGAGCGCGGTCAAAGTTAGACGCGATGTTAGCCGGAAGCGACTTCAATTGCTCGGTTTGAGCGCACAGCTCACGATACTGACGATTAGCAAGTTGTTCTGGAGTAACCGTAACCGTGCATCGTTCTAGTTCATGGCACAGTTCTTGAAATTTCTCCTCAATCAAACGTGTCCATCTTCGATCACAATAACCAAGCACTATAGAGCAACCAAGACCTGCAATGGAAGTCAGGAATTTGAAGGTAGCTGTATTAAGAAGCTGTGCCAGCGCCCTTTGAATGGATTTTGTCTGCTCTGCGGCCGGGATGCCATTGGCCCCCTCAACCACCAGATTGATGGCATTGGATGAGAAGTATAGGGCAGCAACCAGGCCAATGAAGGTCAACAACAGCCCGATGCCGACGAAAATTCCGCTCAGGCTACGAAACCATTTCAAGGTTAATCCAGAATGCTCCGCGTCGTCTAGATTGATGAATACGTCTGGCCTGATTGACATTTCAATCGTAACTTTGTCGCTTTTCCTAGTAAAGAGACAGGTTTCAATAAATTCAGACCAACCATGAGCCAAGAACTTATTCGAAGTCATTAAGGTATCAAACTGGTCTATCTTGTCATAAAATGCACTTGGAGAGGAGCAGCCCTTGAGAAAGGCCGTTCTTTGGTCCAGGGCGATGCACGCCGGCCCAATCTGACCCTGCCGATACATCATCATCAAGCTGGCGGCTGCGACCACCATAAGGGCGGAAAGATTGGGGGCGACGGTTTCCAATCGGAACAGTTCAAGTGCCGGTCGGATAAAGCCTAGGATCGCGTACCCGGGGTTAAGAGCCCCCAGCATCCCTCCGATCAGGCTGATAACTGTCTCCATCGCCTCAGTTCTCTGCTGTGTGCTCGATACGGTCGGCCGTGTCCGACAGGGGAAAAGCGGTTGACGGGCGGCATCATGCCACTCCATTGACGCTCTGCCAATCGCGAGGCAGTCTTTGCCCTGGCAATTGTTGTGTTGGTATGGGGCCGGGGTATGGGGCCGGATCCTTCATATTCAGATGGCATTGCCGCCGGGTTAAAGCCGGCTCAAGATGCTCAGAGACAGTTATCTGTAAAATCAATGACTTGCCTGTCAATGCTCTAGTGTTGCATTAAATCAACAGGCGACTCAGGAAATCAGTTGAGGGCCTTGGCGACGGTTGCGTCATGGAGGCGAACTGGCGCACTCTATTGTCACGGATAAAGTGCGGGGCAACGCAATCACGGTGATCGCAAAGTAATTTGCGAAATTGCCATCGATATGGCGGTGTACTGAACAGCCGTGCGGAACAGACCGCTGATAGAACGTTCAACATGACATGTTTCGTCATTGGAGGATAAAATGAGAACTACCAGCATGGCCACCGCACCGCTATCCCATGTAATCAACCATTATGTCATGTCAACTTTTGGGAAGCGTGCTAACTTTGGTCAAACAATTCGTGCGGGTTTGCAATCGGTAGCCCAGGTATACCGGACGACAAATTTGATGCGCATTCAGTATGATGCGTCGTATAGTCTTGAGATTGAGATGTTTGATAGCCGTAGGCAGACTATAATTAATGTCTATAATGCGCTCAATGATGAATTGGGCGCGTTTGATGGGCACCATAGCTGTGTGCCACGTCTTAACGAAAATGCTGAAATGCTGGTTCGACTAATTGGTAAGTATTTCTCATTTGAAGAATCGCTCATGGATGATTTTTCCTACCCTGGGCATAGTTCCCACAAGAAGGAGCATATTCGTTTTCTAGAAAGCCTTGATCAGGAAATTAGCAGGATGCAGGCCGGGGTTGCAGATATGTATGACCTTTCATATCTGATTGGGTCATGGCTGTCTAAGCACATGCGTGGACCTGATCGGATGCTGGGTGATTTTATTGGCGGTGCGCTTAATGGGGCGGTTGAGGTTAATCAGGCGGCGTAATGCGTTGTTCCGGGCGTTCTAATCGAGACGCTTGGTTCCATCGGTCCGTGTTTCAATGCCCTCCCAATCCGATTGATCGGCCGTCTTCACGGCGGTTTCGCCCCAGGCGACCGCCAGGGCATAGGTTAGGACTAGGAAATTGCCCACCCCCATCAGTACAAACGGGGCATAAGGGCCAACATGGTCAAACAGATAGCCACCGAGTTCAAGAATGACGATGATGCCGATGCCGCTGACCACATTGAGCGCGGCGATCATCGAGCCGCGTAGGGTTTTGGGCGTCAGGTCGATGGCCAGGATATCGGGGGCAAGCAACGCGCCAACCTGCCCAATGGCGATCAAGACCATGGGGATCACGACGAGACCGTCGAACGGGTTGACCACCAACCCCATCAGAAAGAAACCGGTTGCCGATGCGGCCATGCCAACGATGATTGAGTTGAGTCGGCCCAAACGCTCGACCACGATTCCCCAGCCTAAACTGGTCAGCATCAGAATCAAGCCAACGACACCAATGACCATCCCGGCATGGGCGGCCCCCTGTTCCGGGGTTTTACCGACCAGATCCGAAAAATAGAGCGACCAGAGCATATAGAATAGGCCAATCATGGCCACGTCGCCGCGTGCGAATAGGGCGGCGAAAAAGGCAACCCGCAGCCGGGCCTCCCGCGCCAATGCCGCACGGATAGGGCGCCAAGGCAGCGAACGCTCCAGCCGTTTGGGTGCCACGTCAACCAGCAACTGTGCCACCAGCCACGCCCCAATTCCGCCCAGGGCGGCGTTCAGCAGCATGACCGGAACAACCCCGGTGTGTTTGGGAATCTGCATCAGCACGGCAAAGACCAGGGTGCTTCCAAACGCCATCATTGAGGTGGTGTTCGACATCCTTCGAGCCCGATTCTCGTAGTCGGTCTGATCTCCAACCAAAACTGCCAGTTGTGGCCACATGGCACAGGTGCCGAACGACATCAAGACTCGGGCGACGTAGTAAAACGCGAGGCCACCAACGCCGAGCAGTGAGCCGAGTTGAAAACTGAACGGGGCCAAGAAGCCGCCAAGCGCACCGACGGCAAATCCACCGATCAGAATCGGCACACGTCCGAGTCGGTCAGAGAGGACGCCAAGGGCACCGATCACCACGAGTGTAAGCAGTTCGGCCACCACCTCGACATTCGCATTGATCATGCCGGCGCTGCCGAGAGGAACACCCAGAACCTTACGTAGGTAAAGCGGCTGTACCGCAACCGCCAAGGTCACGAAAATCATGGCCAGGGCGGCAATCAGATAAAGCGCATTCCAGCGTTCGGGGGGGGGTGTTTCTGCCGGGCCCGATTCTGCCGTCCCAGTGTCTGATCCCGCAAGCATACTTGTTCCCCGCTGGATAACCTGTGGCGGCCATCGCGATGGCGACATTCTCTAAAAATTTTCCGGAACGCAACGACAAAGATGCTCACCGACGGGAACGCCTTGGCAGCGATTGGAATCCGGGATATCTTCACCTGAAGTGCTCTGAAGCGCGACTCGGCCCAACATTTAGCAGGGATGAGACAAGACAGGCAGCCGGGATGGATGCCCGGCTGGTGTTGTCAAGGGCAAGGAGCACGAAAGAGGTAGTTCTCACATCTCTTCGCTTAAGGTGCGTAGGATGATTAACTCTGGCAGTTACGAAACACGGGATGCTGGTGCGGCTCAACGAGTCGCGACTGAGCAGGTCAAGCAGGTTCTTTTGGGCGACACCACCGCGACTCGGATGCGGGAGGAACAGGACTGGGCGGAATTGTGCCAGACGGTTCCTTGGGGACAAACCGGCAAGGGTATCGCAGCGGCGGTGCCGGTCGCGGATGGCGCTGTTTTGGACTCGAGTTCGTCGGCCCTGCCGCAGCCTAAAACACCAGAATTGGTACCGATGATGGCCCCAGTTGCGGATGTTGTTTTAAGCGAGGCCGCTTCGAACGAGGTTGTTCAGAAGATTGGCGAAGCTTTCGATAGCTGGGTGCAGAATGAAGGCGGCATGTCCGGTTTCATGGTTGCTCCGGAAAAAGGCGTTTCGGGATCGATGGTTGAGAGGGAGCCGGGTGTGGTGTCCGAACTGTTGGAGACGACG
Organism: uncultured Gammaproteobacteria bacterium; assembly: GCA_963575695.1. Classification (GTDB taxonomy): domain Bacteria; phylum Pseudomonadota; class Alphaproteobacteria; order Azospirillales; family Azospirillaceae; genus CAUYTZ01. The sequence continues at coordinate 6,002 of CAUYTZ010000016.1, forward strand.
ACGGCGGATGTCACTCGGAAAATAGCCGATGCCTTTGATACCTGGGTGCAAAATGAAAGTGGCATGGCTGGGTTCGTGGGGGCCTTGGAACTTGGTGTGGTTGAGGCGGTGTCGGAGCCTGTGGTTGAACCTGAACCGGCGTTAGAGTCGGCCACTCAGGTTCAGGTTGCGCAGGCGATCGTTAGTGGCGCTTCCATCTTGTCTTCGCGGTCTTTGTCTGTCTCGCTGTCGATTGAAGCCTTGGCTTCCGCAGATGAAGTTTCCGCGCCTGGTATGGATATAAATCGGGTATCCAGCCTGGAAGCACCGCCGATTGTGCCGGCTGTCCCGGAGTTGACGGTGTTTCGTGAGCGGATTGAACCGGAGGCACCTGCACCGATTCGGTCGGCCGCTTTCAAGCTGGCCTCGGGCCCGGCCCCAGTTTTGGCCCCAGTTTTTGACCGGACTTTCGAGAACTTTGCGGCACCCGCTTCGGCACCCGCTCCGGTTGCTCAAAAGGCGGTTTTGGCGGCTGCACCAGTGAGTAATGGGTTGGCCAAGAAGGGGCCGGTACGCCTGGAAATTCCAGTTTCGGATCTCCTGTCTGATGTGGCTGGTCTCGCCACCCGGGTTTTGAGCGGCCTCAACTTTGGTGGCGGATCGCACGCTCCGGCAAAGCAACAGGCGGTTCCGGCCAAAAAAATGGCTCGAAAGCAGGCAACCATAAAGGCACCGTCCTCCGGCCCTGGACCATCGGCCACAGGCAAGCCGCCTGTTGCGACAAAACAAGCTGTGGGCGCTAGGAAATCTCCGGGCACGGTCGGGCAAGGGGTGGAGAAAGCTCTCCGGGCGGTTACAGGAAACGGGGCCAGGTTGATTGACCGGGCCCGGTCTGTGGTCCGGGCCGTGGTGTCCCCCCAGCCCGGACCAGTCCGCGCTACGCCCCGCGTTGATACCGGTCATCGCTAAGTTGATTGAAAGACCATCGGACATACTGCGAGAAAGGGTTCAGCATGGTAACCGTGACTGACAAGAAGAAGCCTCTGCGCCGTATGGTCGTGGTGGCGTCGCATAAGGGGGGTGTTGGTAAGACATTCTTCTCCACCACTTTGATTGGTTGGATGCGAAATCAGGGAATAGAGGTCGCAGCCTATGATAGTGACGGCATTGTCGGAGGCTTGCGGCGGGTGCTGGGCATTAAAGGAACGGATGGCATGCCGTTGCCAGGACAAGATCCACTGAAGGGTTGTGGTTACTACGACATCCGCAGTGAGCGGGAGCGCGCACAGTTCCTTGATTGCGTCAGCCTTGGCCACAAATTGATTCTGCAAGATTTGCCTGGGGGAGCGATCATTGATCTGCAACGGATCGTCGATGACGGCGAGGGTGTGCGTCAGTTGCTTGAATCGCTCGACAGCGAGGGTGTGCGGCTAACGATCGTGCATCTTGTAACCCATGTTATCGAGTCTGTTTTTTCTGTGGCGTCCCTGTCGCACCTTTTCGGGAACCGCGCGGATCACGTTGCTGTGCTTAATAAGAACTTTGGTCGTGAGCATTCGGATTTTCCGTTCTGGTATGGCTATGAAAACGCCAACCACGAAAAAAAGGGCGGCACCACGCGCAATCGGTTTCTCGAAGCTGGCGGGGTTGAGGTCGAATTTCCGGCGCTCCAGGCCGGCGTCTTCGCTAAGATCGCTGCGGCGATGGAGCCTCCGACCAAGGCGGCGACGAATCCGGAACTCAAGCTCTCTGAACGGGGCACGATTCAGGTTTTTTTGAGAAAGTTTGATGAACAAATCCGTAAAGTTGGGCCACAACTTGGTGTTGTTGCCGCGTGACTGGTTCCCGGGGGCTTCGCCCCTGGGCGGGTTAAGGACAACTGGTTGCGTGTTCTGTCCCAAATGAAGAGGGGCCAGGGGTAGATCCCCTGGTCACCGAAGGCAGAACAAATATTGTTGTTTCGTATCGGTCGTTTGAAGAGGACTACGCATGGGAAGACTGTTGTGTACGGGGATTATCCTGATATCGTCTTTCTATGCTTGGTTGATGACGGCAACAGGCATCCAGCTGACACAGTATCGCCCCGCTTTCTCCGGAGTGGTTGGTGCCGCGCAGCCCTATGTTCTGGCGGGTCTGGTTCATGTTGCCATCACCTATTACTACCTTAGGCTTAGTTCCCCTAGTTCCATGACGCGACGGGGAATGATAAGTTTGGCCGTGGCTACGCCATTTGTTATATTGTTTGTCGGTTGGACGGTCTTGATGTCGTCCTATTCAATTATGTTTGAGCGTCGGTCCGAGACGGCGCAGATAGAATCATCAAATAAGCTTCAGTCAATTGCAGATGAATTCCGTTCACTTGACTCACAGATGGCCGCTAACTATGCATCAACTTTAGCAAATCTTGGTCAAAGGTTGGAAAATGAGATTAATCGACCGGAACCGGGGGTGAAACAGGGTTGTGGCCGGCGGTGTCGGGAGATTCGGGCTGCCCAGAATGAGCTTCAAAATTTCCAGCATTTGCGCACGCCGGTGCTGGAATCGCTCACCATTGGGATTGATTTGGCCCGGGCCCTGGGTACTTTGGAGCGGGAGCATCAGCAGATCTCCGCTCGGCTTTCCGATTTTGAAGGTGCGCTGATAAAATTTTCGGGGTTGAATGCGGTGCTGGCCGAGCGGGTGGTGACCGTCGACGATGTTTCCAGCCGGCAATCAGGTCAGTTCAGAATTCAACTTGAACGCCTGAATGCAAAACTGGTTGATCTGCGCGAGAACGAACGCAACCTGACCGACTTGAAGTTTCGTGGCTTGAATGAACTCGTTAACGATATTTCTCAGGCGCTTTCGTCTGGTCAGGTCGCGCGCATGCTCGACTTGTTTACTGTGATCCTGATCGCGGTGGCTCCAGATTTCCTTAGTTTGATCATGGCCTTGCTGTCATGGTCACTCGCGCGCAAGGGCGATGGCGAAGCCACAGTGATGGCTGCCATCGGGCCGCAGGGACATTGGTGGCAGAGGATCAGGCAAGTGGGCGGTGCAACAGATGAGAAGCGCCAAGTCAAGGCTATGGTTAAGGCGCATCTGACCGAACGAAACAAGGGACATCAGCCGGAGACAACCATGCCACAGCTTAAGCCGCCGGCCGAAACGACTGCCCCCCTGGAGTCTCCATCGGCAGCCGGGACAAAGGTTTTGGAGAGTGTTCATGACCAGTTGAACAAAATGGATTTAGAACTTCCATCACGCCGCCGTCGCCCTTCTGATGAAGCCTAACCATCGACATACACGCGGCCCTGGCCTCCAGGGACGCTTCGTCCCTGGACCCAACCCCTTCATCCCCAGCAACCATTGCGTTAAACATTAATCACAGAATTTCGGCCATATCGTTGACCAGCGGCAACTTCCAGGTTTTGCCAAGCAAGACCGAAATCAGCCCAATCGCCGAAAAGGCCATGATCGCTGTGGAAGAAACGCCAAAGAAAAGACGACCGAACGGCAGCGGGAACAACAGCAGCGCCACGACCCCCCACATCCAGATGACCAGTCCCTGGCGAGAATGGAAGTGGATGAAAGCGTCATCGCGCCCGAACAGCAGCGGCACAAAACATAGAACACCCAGGTAACTGCATGCTGCCAAAAAATATGATCGCAACGCCATGGCTCACCTTTATGTTTCACCTTTCGGCGGGGTAGAACCCTTCATCCTGTTCGATCTCTTCATCTGTACCGCCTTGCTGGCGCTTGCGATATTCGGCGTAGCCGTAAAGCGCTGCAGCACCCGTAGCCATAAGCAGCATCGGTCCCCAGGCACCGAGACCCAGCCCCAGTCCCAGGCTCAAGCTCTTGCCGGTCCAGATCGTGCCGCCGCTTATCTTGGTCCCGGCCACTGCTTTGGCCATCCCCGCCTGGCGTGCGATCTCATTTTTAAGTCCAAGTGCCGCAGCCATCAAGTTTGTCCTTCAGAATGTGAATCTTGGAACAAGAGCGCAGTACACTGACCGGCTATCAATGCGGAGATCAGAACATATTTCGGCTTGGGTTGCAAGCAACGAGTGATCGGAGTCACGGGTAATTTCTTATGTGAGTAATACCAGCGAGCTAAAGCGGCCCGGGCAAGGCCCGCGTCGCCGAGGGCATTTGCGTCACGATGTTAGAGTCCCGCTGAACATCAGCGACTGAGGGTGACACCTAGGAACGAGAATAGTCGTTTGGGGCCGCCCTCTTGCGCCGTGGCCTCCAGATTGACCGCCGATGTGATGATCGCTTTGATCCCGGGAACGCGGATTGAGTGCGACTGGCACGCCTTGACCAACTGCTGACTCCAGTCTCGGACAAAAAGATCAGGACTTTTCAGCAGTCGTCCGATCAGTTCTGACGACCCAGGGGCGGAAAAATCATCTCGAGTGAAGATCAGGTTTTCGCCGTTATTGTAGTTATCGATCAAGGTCGGCTCGAATGTAAGGGCGCGTAGGGAAAGCAGGATGACCAGAATCGAAAAGTGATCAACCGTCTCGTCAAAGTGACCCGCGTCTCGCGAAGGGTGCTGAAAATTTATTCCGCCGAGCAGGGGGGCCGGCAAGCCTTTCAGTTCAGGCAAGTAGAACGAATCATAGTCAATTAGCTTAAGTTTGCTATCTGGAGTGATGATCACGTTGTCGTGCTTAAGGTCGCCATGAGCAATTTTGCGGGTGAGCAGATCATGGCAGAGACGGGCCCAGGTTCGGGTCAATACGCCAAGCGCGCGGCGATTGTCTTTGCGGCACAGCGTCGCCACGGCCCCACCCAGCGTCATGCCTTCAATCCAGGGCATGACCACCACCGGATAGTCGGCTGATGGCGCAACCGACGAGGTGGTGAAGAGTTCGCTTGGAAGATAATGCAACTCTATCATACTCGTTGGATGGGCGGTCTTAATGAAGTGGGCAAGGGCGCGATAGCGTTTTTCAAGGTCAGGCATGACTCGGGTGAAGCACTTGACAGCAAGCATCGTACCGTTGGAATCGCAAACCTTGAAGACGCAGGCAAAATTCCCGGCCAGAAAATGGGGCTGGCGTCTTGAATCCAGTTGGGGGGTGACCTTAAGCGTCGCAAACCGTAGTCTGGCATTGATTAGGGCCGCTTTGTAGTCGCTGATCAGGGGTAGGGTCATGGATGTTTCGCCGCTTATGGTCGGAATCGTGTCGTTGTCGTTCGGGGCCCGTGCTCAATATCTATCATGATTAAGCTGGAATCGTCATTGGCTAACAAGCCATCCTCGCACCAAGCCGCAACCATGGTTGTGAATTCCTGTTCGTTGGCGAGGAGGGTTCGGCATGCAGACAATTCCTCAGCAAAATTTTGCGTCGCTCGGCCGGCGTGGGCTTTGGCGGCACGGGCCAGGCGGCTATCTCCTCCTTGGGCAAGTCGGCGGAATTCAGCCGCTAGTTGTTCTGTCTGGCTGGATTCTTCTTTTAGTTCAATCTTCTGTCGCATTGCCAGATAGCGCAGCAGGAAGAACTGTCCAATCCCATCGGAGGCCAGAAGCACCGTCGCTCGCGCTGGTAAATTAACAATACCAGTCTTCAGGCTGGACTGGTTAGGCATCATCTTCCAGTTAAGCAATTCCGGATCGCGCTCGAAGGCTATCAGATTGTGCGGGTGGCTGAAGATCAATTCCGGATTAGGATTGGTACGGTCGAATATAAGCAGTGGGCTATCGCCGTAACCAAGCCAATGAATAGTGGATTTGCTATCGAAATCACTGACCCAGCAGGCGGCAAGTGTTGCAAACGAACCTTCACGAATAAATTTGCTATGTTTCTGTGCGTCTCCTTTAGATTGCTTGGCGTAAGTATTGTGAAAATCAAGGCAGAAAGTGTCCAGCCATTCATTAAGTGCGCTGAGGCTGGTTATCGGCGTCTCTGGCAGTCGGTTAACCAGGGTCTCGGCCCAAGCACCGCAAAACAGACCGGAAGCACCGGCACCGTCGGCAATCGCCGCCAGCACCCCTGCCGTGGTTGTCGTTAGCCGGTAGCGGTCTTCATTTCGGCGCCAGACAACTTGAGTGCCGCTACCGAAAGAATCATTGCGCGGTTTAGCCACACTCTGTGCCAGGGCGGTCCAACTTGTTTTCGGCTGGCCGGGAGAGTGGGAGAGCAGCTTATCGGGGGGGGGCACTGGAACCGGGGCCGATGCCACAGGGTGGACCGGGATTTCAGGCGAAGTGAAATCGTCGAGCGGAATGGATGGTTGGGTGTTTAGTTCAATCGCCGCGATGCGCAGGGCCGATACCTGTTCGACCAGTTCGGCACGTTCACGATAAAGCGCAATCACCTCATTGGCCAGTTCGTCCCGACGCAGCCGAGCTTCCATGGTGCTGGACGCAACCTGGGCATGACGCGCTTCGGCCGCTGTGATTTCGTCAGTTAACTGGGCCAGAGCCAAGGCGGCGTGTTCATGGGATCGACTAGCGTCAGTGGTTTTTTTCGCCGAGTCAGTTTGTTGACGCTCCATCTGTTCGATCGCCACGACCAATCCAGTGTGTCGCTGTTGGGCAGAGCGGATTTCGCTAAGGATGTTGGCCAGAACCTGTTGTTCTTGTTCCAGGTTGGAGGAAACCACTTCCAGAGTGTTGGACAAGGCTCGCCCCCTGAAATCTGCCTCTTCAATCGCGGCGTTATGGGTACTCAGGTCACGGCGGGCCGCTTCAATCTCCGTCTGGCAGTGCTCACGTTCGCGTTTTAGCTCGTTGAGTTCATATTGTCCCCGCTCCAGATCGCCGGTCGCCGCCTCGACTTGCCGCAACCGCTCCTGTTCCACCGCGATGGCCGCTTGGATGGCTTTAAGCCGAGCCATCTGATGACGAGCTTCCCGTTCGTCCGGGACCAGAAACCCCCGTGGCGACTCCGCGTTTCCGTGTTGGTCTCGGATCGAGCGCCGGCCGATTCGGATACCCGCCGCAGTGGAAACCAAGGCCAGTCCCAGCCCGGAAACCGCTGCCGCGATCAGTGTCCAATCGCCCTCAATGCCGCCCATCAGTGTGATTCCTGGTCTCTGTTACAGCCGATTCGCGCTGTTGCCGGGCCGCGCCCGGTTGCCGGACTCAGGCGGCGTTGCGAAGGTAAACGCCTGACGGGTGCCGATATCCAGCAGCTTGACCAGCGCGACGGCATCGGCATTGAACGCCATACCCCGAATACTGGGCGTTGAGGATGGATCACGATCAAATATTTCACAAATAATCGCCCGATGCCTGGCTGACAACTCGCTAGACATCTCAAACAGCAACTTGGCATAAGGATCGCGTGGCAACTGCATAGAGCTCCACGGGAACACAACAGGTGCGTCGTTTCCACCAGAGATATGGCAGTTAATAAGAAGTGTTGCGCCATCAGAAGTCTTTAGCGCGGTCATCCGCTGCGCACTGGCCAGCAACTCTTCCTCGGAACTGACATCATTGGCCATACCATCCGTGATATTGATTACCACCGGCGGAAAAGAGGTCGGGTGGCTGTAAATCCATTCTTCGAGTGTTCCGGCGGCAAGACGAAAGGCGGCATTCATCGGGGTGCTTTCCCCGGCGACGGGTTCAATCCAGCGCGAAACCGTGATCTGCTCCGTGACAGCACGGCCTCGAACCATGGTTGAAATTTCCCGCTGTTCAATTTCGGCATTTTCCGCAACTTCGGAGATCGAAACCAGTTTTCGATTGGCGAGCCCATTGCGCCAGCAGAATTCAGGGCGGTTGGTGCGGCCATATCCAATAATTCCGATGTCAAAATAGTCCCGTACACCTTCATCGCGCATGCACCGATTGACCAATTCTTCAAGTGTGCAGTTGAGCGCGTTCGCCACCACCGTGGCTCGATTCACGGCTTGGCCGGAATCATCCTTGCCGAACTCCTTGTCCATTGATCGTGACTGATCCACGAGAAACAGAAAAACGCCCCGCCGATCTCGGCTGATTTCCTGAGAATAGGTCACGGATTTTCTCCCTTTGGCTCATGATGCTGAGATTGACGGCAAAGCGGTCTTTTCATTTGCCACACTCTAAATAGGAAGGGTTCAGGACGAAACCCTGATCGTCGAAGGCATGCGCATCAATCAAATGATATCATGGAGCAGCCGCAAATGGTGTGGTGCAATTGATACTGGGTTGGTTTCCAATGCCATTGATCGTCATTTTAAAGTCGAAGTTCGAAGCAATGGCCTCGGCAATTTTCTTTGGTGGCGAAGGTTGGTTGCGGTCGGCATGGGAAAACCATTCGATGATCGACGCGGATGGATTGTCACCATTCGTTCTCAGTACGGCCTGCCGCCATGCTGACAGCGCAGCCAAACAATATCTGTCACTAACCAATTCAGGTGATCGTGTGGTAACGCTTGCCTGAATAACATATTTGAATTGTCCGGTATCGTTAAGAGTGAAATCAACGCCTAGCGATTCATCAGAGTGTATTCCGTCATGATCATAAATTACTTTAATTGATCTGATCGAGTCCGCCGTGCTTGCGACCTTCTGCAAACCCCAGTCGAGCACGTTTACCGGTTGGCTCATCAGCCAGTCGGCACCGCTGGCTTGATCCGCAGGCACTTTGCGGGGAACCAGAGCGACGCAAGCCGCAGCCAGTTGTGGCACGCGCCGGGAATCAGAATCATCGGAACGTCTTTTAGATTTTTCAACGTAGTCTTCAACCACCCTTTTCCGGTCTCGGATCATGTTTTGGCGCGCATCCTGACACAGGGCCATTGTTGAAAATTCAATTTGAGTGCTAACCGGAGAGTGGTTGAGCCAAAACCATGTGAAGACGAGGATTGTCGGTTCCATGTGCCACTCCGCATGTGCCTCTTCGCAGGCATCATCCCCGTGGGAGGGTACACCGAACGATGGGCCGGGCACAGGAAAGTTTGGTCTGGCCGGCCAGATACACCAGATCGGGGCAGCCCGGCTCTGCTCAGTGTGGACTTGGCTTTGGGAGAAGGCTAGAGTGTTAAAGGTTTAAGGGGGTTAGTGGTGTGGGAAAGCAGTGGCGCACGGCATGAAAATTCTGAAATCTGTCAGGGGGGGCTTGATGAAGACCCTCACGCTGTTTGGCGTGATTGTGCTCTGTTTGGGCATCATGTCGGATGCGGCGGCGGAAAGTATTCCTGGGCGGGAATGTCGGTATCGTCCATCTTTCAACTGCGCCAAGGCCGACGAACTGATATCGCAGGAAATTTGTACTAATCCTGAGCTGCTCCATGTCGATTGCGCTCTTGGATATGCTTATCGAGAAGCGGTAAAAAAAGCGAGCGCTGTCCGGGATGATGATCTTGAAAAGAGTGAAAAGAAGTGGGTTTTGGCGCGTGATATTGCTTGCGCCAAGCTTCCTACGGCTAAGTTGGCTTCTTGCATTAAGGCCGAGACCGTGCAGCGGATTCGGTGGTTGATTGAGCATTATGGACTTTTGGTCGCTGGAAAAGTTTATGAGACATACGCCGACGGTCAACTAAAATTGCCTTTTCCGCAGCCCTTGGTTAAGCCTCCGGCTCCATCGGCGGCGCATCCCTGAGCGGGGGCGGTTGAAACCGGCTGTGATCAAGGCTGTTCTTGGGAATTGAAGGGTTGGGTAACATGGAATTTTTTTTGGCTTCAGCCGGTTATTTTCTGAATGCGATCGATCCTGGATATTTTATTCTTGATATTGCCCAGCCTGCTTTGAATGTTTTCCGATCAGAGACTTTTGCGCCGGACATGTCTCTGGCGATGGTTCTGTCGGCAATCTTGTTGGCTCTGTATTATCGATTCTTCCAGATCGGGCCGGTCTGTGAAGCGCTGAAAGTGAGGTCGAGTTTTCTGAAAAAATGCACGACCAACCGCGTTTTTTCATATAATTTCTATGAATTTGACCTCTTGATGAAAGAAGAGAAGCTGCTTCAACATGGATGGACGGAGTTTGTGGAGACATGCCTTGTTCGTGAGTCAAATGTTGAGGCTGATATTGAAATAACTGTTAGGCCACATGATTTTATTAACATTCATGACGCAGAGCACTCTGGTCTTAAAATTCGATGGTTTCATAGCTTGAGTGGAACTTATGTTGGTGTTGGGCTTTGCTTTACGTTTGCCGGTCTTATTGCTGCACTATATTTTTCATCGGCAGCGATCAGTGCTGTGATTAACGCCGCTTCATCTCAGCAGGGAGCTGATCAGGGAGCCGACATTCAGCGTGCTCTTAGCCAATTGCTGCAAACCGCGACATTTAAATTTATGACCTCACTTGCCGGTCTCGGATGTTCGATCACTCTGGGCTTTTTTGAGCGGGTGTGGAAAGGCAAGGTGGAAAGCGCGTTCGACGATCTATGTCGTGAGCTGGAGCGCTGCACGGTTGCCGCCACTGCGGAATCCATCGCCGATCGCCAGTATCAAAAGTTGTGTCAAATCGCGGATCAGTTGAAGGAAATCAAATGCCCTCAACCGATTGCTATGGAATCGGCGCGTGATGTTCCTTCCGCCGCGAATGTCGAATCGGCCGCGCTGGTTTCGTTCGCCGATGCGGCGAAACAGATAGAGCAGGCGGTGGTCGCTGGGGCTGGAACCCTTGCCGCCACGGTGGAACAGGCCGTAACCAGGGCCATGGCTAGCTTTGCGCAGGAAATGCGCAGGAATAACGCTGCTGTGGAAGAGGTGCGGCCACCCGGCCCCGAGTCGCCAGCCCCCGTCGTGGCTTCGCTCGAACGACCTGAAGATATTCGACTCAGCGAAACGGTTGAGCGAATCGAAGCCGTGGTCGGTGCTGGCACCGCTTCTGTGCTGGCGATCGCCAATCAACTGGGGACATTCCTCGGTGAAACCCGCGCGCTGCGGAGTGATTTTTCAACGCTCTCTTCTGATTTGACCGCCGCGATTCACGCCAGCCTGTCCGCGGCGATGCCCGCGATGGTCTCGGGGCTGGCTGCGCCGCTGACGGCGGTTGCCGCCGAGATACGATCGGCAGCCGAAACGAAACCCGAGCCGCCAGTTCCTGTCGTGGCTCCGCTCGAACCGTTGGGTGAGACCCGACTCAGCGAAACGGTTGAGCGAATCGAAGCCGTGGTCGGTGCCGGCACCGCTTCCGTGGTGGCGATCGCCAATCAACTGAGTACCTTCCTCGGTGAAACCCGTGCGCTGCGGAGTGATTTTTCAACGCTCTCTTCTGATTTGACTGCCGCGATTCACGCCAGCCTGTCCGCGGCGATGCCCGCGATGGTCTCGGGGCTGGCTGCGCCGCTGACGGCGGTTGCCGCCGAGATACGATCGGCAGCCGAAACGAAACCCGAGTCGCCAGCCCCCGTCGTGGCTTCGCTCGAACGACCTGAAGATACCCGACTCAGCGAAACAGTTGAGCGAATTGAAGCTGTGGTTTGGCCTGAATGTTCGGCCTTGGCCTCCTTCAGCATCACGCGCGGATCGATCGATTTACATTCGACCACCAGCGTGTCCGAACCGATGTCCGCGATACCCAGGTG
>CAUYTZ010000017.1:0-8264 GCA_963575695.1 uncultured Gammaproteobacteria bacterium
GAAGCACTGGCCACCGCGATAGTGTTCGCGCAGAATCGCCTCGCGCACCACAACTTGATCGAACGGCAGCACAAAGGTGCGCACCGCCAAGCGGTCCACCGGCGGCGTTGCGATCAGCGACAATTCACGCACCCCGGCCAAGGCCATTTGCAGCGTGCGTGGAATCGGAGTCGCGGTCAGGGTCAAAACATGGACCTCGGCGCGCCATTCCTTCAGCCGCTCCTTTTGCTTGACGCCGAAGTGCTGCTCCTCGTCCACGATCACCAGCCCCAACCGCTTGAACTGGGTGGTCTTGGCCAGCAGCGCGTGCGTCCCGATAACAATGTCGGTGGTGCCTTCGCTCAACCCCTTGCGCACTTGGGTTTGTTCTTTACCCGGAACGAGTCGCGACAACGCTTCGACCTTGACCGGCAGACCGGCGAAGCGCGCGGCGAAGGTGCGATGATGCTGACGCGCGAGCAGGGTGGTCGGCACCACCACCGCCACTTGCATCCCGCTCATGGCCACGGTGAAGGCGGCGCGCAACGCCACTTCGGTCTTGCCAAAGCCGACATCGCCGCACACCAACCGATCCATTGGCCGGCCAGAATTCAGATCACCCATAACCTCTTCGATCGCGTTCAACTGGTCATCGGTTTCGGCATACGGGAAACGGGCGGCGAACTCCTCGTACAGCCCTTCCGGCGGCTCCACGGCATCCGCACTGCGTAGCGCGCGCTCGGCCGCGATCGTAAGCAGCGCTTCGGCCATATCCTTCAGCCGTTTCTTGACCCGAGCCTTGCGCCCCTGCCAGCCGGCCCCACCCAGCTTATCCAGTTGCGCGCCGGCATCATCGGAGCCGTAACGCGTGAGGACTTCGATGTTCTCCACCGGCACGAACAGCTTGTCGCCACCGTCGTAGATGATCTTCAGGCAGTCATGCGGGGCCCCGGTGACGGCCAGGGTTTCCAGCCCTTCGAAGCGGCCGATGCCATGCTCGACATGAACCACGAAATCACCGACGGCCAGCCCCGTGGCTTCGGCGATGAAATTAGCCGCACGGCGGCGCTTGCGCGGCGGGCGCGCCAGCCGATCACCAAGAATATCCTGTTCGGTAATCACCGCCAGATCGGGACCGACGAAGCCATGCTCGATCGCCAATACGATCAGAGAGGTTATTCCGCGATCGAAACGATGCGCCTCGCCCCAGGTCTCGGCCGGCTCCAACCCTTCGATGTCGTGGTCAGCCAGCACCGCTTGCAACCGCTCGCGCGAGCCGGCGCTGTAGCCGGCCACCACCACCCGCTTGCCCTCGGTGCGAAGCGTGGCGATATGGTCGCGCACGGCGTCGAACACGTTGATATCCGGCCGGTTACGGGCTTCAGAGAAATCGTGGCCACGGCGACCGCCGGCATCGGCGCTGCCGATGATCCCGGGTGGCGCGGCGAACGGCGACAACTGCGCCACCGCGTGCATCGCGTTGATCAGCCCCCATTCGGTGCGGTCGAGATAAAGCATGGCTGGGGGCAACGGCTTGTAAGACGCCGCCCCGGATTTCTTTTCCGCCGCCATCAGGCCTTTGCGCGCCTGGTGGAAGTCGTCGATCTGGGCAAAACGGGCCTCCAGCGCGCCCTGGAACTGGTCGTCAAACGACAAAATCGCCTTGGGCAGATGATCGGAAATCGTTTCCATTCCCGAATGAAACAACGGCAGCCAATGTTCCATGCCCGGATAACGCCGACCGGCGCTGATCGCCTCATAGAGCGGGTCTTGATCTATTACCGCTCCAAAATGTTCCCGATAACCGGAGCGAAAACGGGCAATCGACGGCTCGTCGAGCAGGAATTCCGCCATCGGCAGCAACGCCAGCCGATCGCGCTTTTCGGTAGTTCGTTGCGTAAGCGGATCGAATGCCCGGACCCCGTCCAGGTCGTCGCCGAACAGGTCCAGACGCAACGGTTGCTCGCTGCCGGGGGGATAAAGATCGATGATCCCGCCGCGAATGGCATACTCACCCGGTTCGCGGACGGTCTGGGCCCGAGTATATCCGTTATGGTCCAAGTATCGTTGCAGTTTCGAAACATCAATCCGGTCGCCGACGGCGGCACGAAACCCGGCATGACGCAGCACCGCGCGCGGCGGCACCCGCTGAACCAGCGCATTAACCGTGGTCAGCACCAAACGCTTACCGTGCGGTCCGGATGGTGGCTCCAGCAGCCGGCCCAGGGCCTCCATGCGTTGGGCGACGATGGCGGCGTTGGGCGAGACCCGGTCATAAGGCAGGCAGTCCCAAGCCGGAAAAGTCACCACCTCCAACGTTGGGGCAAAGAAGCCGACCATTTCGGCCAGCCGGGCGGCGCGGGCATCATCCAACGCCACATGCAGCAACCCAGACGGGCCGGCGCGTTCGGCCAGTTCGACCAACACACGGGCATCATGGCCTTCGGGCGCGCCGCCAATCAGCAGGCGCGCCGGACGACCGGGGGTAAGGTCAAATCTAACCACGGGCGATCCAGAACCATCCCAAAAAAAATAGGTCCAGGGGCGCGCCCCTGGTGGGGTGCCGAGGCAAAGCCCGGCCCGCCGGAGGCGAACAAATCAAGCGTGATCCGATGATGGCGATCTGTAGCGATAGGTCTTCAGCAGCGCCAACACATCGTGGTCGTGCTCGGGCGGCGGCGGCAAACGATCAAACACCCAATCAAAGATATCGGGATCGTTCTCATGCAACAGGTTTTCAAACCGGTCGAGTTGTTCGACGGTAAAGCCTTCCAGGTACTGATCGGCGAAGCCGCCGACCATCAGATCGGCCTCTCGCAAGCCCCGGTGCCAGGCGCGAAAGCGCAGCCGACGGCGACGAACTTCAGTGGACTCGGTCATCAGACTCACTCTCGTGTTACTTTCACCCTAAAGCCGGGGGCCAGGGCTTTGCCCCGCCCCACCCTATTGGACCGGCTTATCCACCACCGTCAGCCACGCCAACATCTTGGAATGGCTGAGACCGCAATACTCGCTGCACTGCATGGCGATCTGCCCAGCCTTGGCCGGAGTCAGCGGCAGCACCGCAGCACGACCAGGCACAACCAGAGCTTCGGCCCCAGCCACGACCACGCCGTGCAAGATGTCGGGGCTGGAAATATGCAGACGGTAAGATTGCCCGGCTTCCAGTTCCAACTGCGGCCGGAACCGCCAGCGCTCGGCGACCAGATAGACATCACCCGGCGGCGGATGAACCACCGGTTCGCCCTTATCCTCGCCGACGCGGTAGCGGGCAACCATGGCCGCAACCTTGGCTTCGAATTCGGTCGGGGAGATGGTGTAGCTGGCATAAGAAAGGCCAGCGCCGCCGCGCCATACCGGCATGGCCACGAACAGGCCGGCGATCACCACCGCCAAGACCAGCACCGCCAGCACTTCGGCGCGAGTCACCGGCCCAGCACCGGCCTCATCCGCCTGGACCGAACAAGTTTGTAGGGATGCGGTCATGATACCCTCCACCGCGACAGGTTGCGCACCATCAGCCAAACGAACAACACCCCGCCGACCACCGCCAGCAAGCCGCCCAGGCCGTAAACCCCCATGGCCAGAGTCTTGAGCAAACTATCCAGCCCCTGCGCGGCCCCAGCGGTCTTGCGCGGCACCCCGGCGGCACCAGCCACGAACATCCCAATCGAAAACACCAACTGGCCGACACCGTAACTCAAGAAGAGCGCCCATGACCAGCGAGTCCCGATCGCTTCCCGGCCCAATACCGGCATCAGAACCGCCACATACAGGGCCATCTGGGCCAAATTGGTCCCGCCGATCACGGCATGATAGTGCGAAGGGGTGCGGGTGTCGCCCACCCCCAGGAAGAAGCCGAACACGCCACCGACCGCGAACAGAATCAACGCCAGCGCCAGCCCGACGGCGACCGGATCGCGGCGGACCGAATCCCAACGCCGAACCAAAGTCACGGTCAAACCCAAGCCAATCACAATCGGCGGCAGCACCAGCCCATACCAGAACAGATCGGTAAAAGCTTGACGCAGATCGATCGACAGTGGCGGGAAGGCAAAATAGAACACCGGAGCCACGGCCACGAACAGCACCATCGAGACCATAACCACACGATACAGATGTCGCCCGACCAGTGCCGAACCCAGCACCCGTTCGCCGACCATAACCCAAATGGTCAGCATCATCGCGGTGTTGACGAACTGAAGAATATGCCCGCCACCCCAGAACAGGTGCTCGTTAAACGCTTCCGACTCGAGACCGGCCGGCATGGTCCCCCAAGCCAAAGCGAAGCAGACCAGCGCCACCAAGTAGCAAACCCCGGCCACGACCGTGCCAAAATCGGCGGCACAACTCAAACGATGAGCGTTCGCCAGCAGCCGAACCACGGCCAGGGCCACCCCCAATCCAATCAGGCCCAGGCCGAGAAAATAAGAGGGATGATCGATCACCGGCACATAGTTGTTGAGTGAAGGCTCGCCGAGATTGATCAGAGTCGGCAAGCACAAAATCACCGTACCCAACGTGGCCGCGATCAATCCCGCCGGTCCCAGCTTGGCCAAACGCGGCGGTCCGCCGCTCAACCTGGCCACAGCCAGGGCGGTCAAGGCACCCAGCACCGCCAGATACCAGACCACGAACGACAAAATCACATGGGTGACGAGGGCGATATAGAAGAAGTGCTGCAAATCAGCCGCCGACCACGGCAACAACGCCTGGGCGAACGGCATCCGCGCCAACACCAGCAACAAGGCTTCCGCCCCGGCGATGCCCAACGCTGCAACCGCCAACAGCGCCCAGCCATGGATTTCTCGCGCCAGGGCGGGCGGCGGCAACGGGAACCGATCCGGCTGATCCACTGCGATCTCCGTAACAGGTAGGGGGGATTCAGAGGTATATTACGCCGCGTAAGGTGCCCCTTGCTTGGTTCCGGGTCAAGCGTGGTCCCAATTTTCCGCTTGGCTCAGGCGCTAGGTCGAGGAAAGCCATTTATGCTGCACTGCACAAAAAATTCCTTGCCAACGACAACGAGCAAGGATATATAAGGTTCATAAAGATGCTGCATAGCAGCATTAACGGCGCAGGAAGGGTTGCCCCCTGCGCCACTCAACAAAAAGGAATACGAACATGGCTAACCCGAACCCCTTCCAGTTTTTCGAAACCGACGTGACCAAGCTGCTGTCCAACATCAAGATCCCCGGCGTCGATATTGAAGTGATCGTGTCGGCACAGCGCAAGAACATCGAAGCGTTGACCGCAGCCAACGAAATGGCGCTTGAAGGCATTCAGGCCGTTGCGCGCCGCCAGGCTGAAATTCTGCGTCAGACCATGGAAGAAACCGGCAAGCTGGTCAGCGACATGGTCGCCGCCGGCGGCACCGGCAACGCCGCTGTCAATCAAGCGGAGCTGGTCAAGGGCGCGTTTGAAAAGGCCCTGGGCAATATGAAAGAATTGGCCGAAATGGTCGCCAAGTCCAACACCGATGCCACCACCGTCATTTCCAAGCGGGTCGGCGAAGGCCTGGAAGAAATGAAGTCGGTAATGTCAAAGGCGCTGAAGAAGTAATCTACGCGATCGATGGTTGAATACAAAACGGGCTGCCGAATTTCGGCGGCCCGTTTGCCGTTTTAGCCAGCTTAACCTTCAGTAGCTGCCAACTTAACCTTCAGTAGTTGATTGAGCAGCGCCGGGTTGGCCTTACCCCCTGTCGTCTTCATCACTTGACCAACGAAGAAACCAAACAGCTTGTCCTTGCCCGATCTGTATTCGGCGACCTTGTCCGCATTCTTGGCCATTACCGCATCAATTGCCTGATCGATCGCGCCGGTGTCCGTGACCTGACGCAAGCCCTTCTTTTCCACAATTTCTGCCGCCAAAGCGCCGGTGGCGAACATCTCTTCGAACACCTCCTTGGCGATGCGGCCAGAAATGGTGTTGTCGGCCATGAGATCGATCAGTCCGCCCAGCGCTGCGGCCGAAACCGGGCTGGAGTCGATCTCCTTGCCGCTCTTGTTGAGCGCGCCGCCCAAATCACCCATAACCCAGTTGGCGGCAAACTTGGGGTCTCGGCCCTTGGCCACAACCTCATAGAAGTCAGCCCGGGCCTTTTCGGCCACCAGCACCCCGGCGTCATAGGGCGACAGCTTGTAATCGCTGATGAAGCGCTGTTTTTTGTCGTCGGGCAGTTCGGGCAGCGTCGCCTTGATCTCGGCCACCCAGTCCGGGTCCAACTCCAGCGGCAACAGGTCTGGGCAGGGGAAATAACGGTAATCATGCGCCTCTTCCTTGGAGCGCATCGAACGGGTGACGCCCTTAACCGTATCCCACAGCCGGGTTTCCAGTTTAATCGTGCCGCCCCCTTCCAAAACTTCGATCTGGCGCCGCGCTTCGTATTCGATCGCCAACTGGACGTAGCGAATCGAATTGACGTTCTTGATTTCGCAGCGCGTGCCGAGCGGTTCGCCCGGGTGGCGCACCGAAACGTTAACGTCACAACGCATTGAGCCTTCGTCCATGTTGCCGTCGCAGGTGCCCAGATAGCGCAGAATCGTGCGCAGCTTGCGCAGATAGGCCCCGGCCTCTTCTGAGGTGCGCATGTCGGGTTCCGACACGATCTCCATCAGCGCCACCCCGGCACGGTTGAGATCAACATAGGTCTTGCTCGGGTGCTGGTCATGCAGGCTCTTCCCGGCGTCCTGCTCCAGGTGCAGCCGGGTGATACCGACCGTGCGCGTGGCCCCATCGGCCAGATCCAGAATCATTTCACCGATCCCGACGATCGGCTGCTGAAACTGGCTGATCTGATAACCTGTGGGCAGATCGGCATAGAAGTAATTTTTGCGGTCAAACACCGAGAACAAGTTGATCTGGGCCTTCAGTCCCAGGCCGGTACGGACCGCCTGCTCGACACAGACCTGGTTAATTACCGGCAACATGCCCGGAAACCCGGCATCGATGAAACTAACTTGGCTGTTTGGCTCGCTGCCAAAATTGGTGGCGGCACCGCTGAACAGCTTGGCCTTAGAGATGATCTGGGCGTGGACTTCAAGCCCGAGCACCACTTCCCAATCACCGGTTTCGCCCTGAATGTAAGACATGATTTCGCTCGAATCCGTGTTCGCCAACTGCCCGTCACCATAACACAAGCCGGCGTGGCGGCAAGGTTCAGCCGGGCATTTCAATTTCGCCCCCAATAAAGTGGGGCCACAGGCTTCTAGGCTCCTGGTGGGTCCAGGACAAAGCCACCATTGACTCTTGGCTCCCCGTCACGCCACATCAGATCATGATCACAGCACGCCCCCCCAGACCACCACGCCCCGCCGCCGCCCCGCCCGCCGCCGCCGCCGCCGATGCCATCCCCCCCAGCATCGCGCCTGCCGCCGGGGCCCAGGATCGGCTGTGGCGTATCGCCGGATTGCCTGCGGTGGCCGCCTTGTTCGAATTGGCACCACAGCGCGTGGAGCGGCTGTTCTTCGAGCCGCGTCTGGCGATGCGGGCGGGTGAATTCTGCCGCTATCTGGCCCGCGAGCGGCGACCTTACCGTCAGGTTGAAAGCGAAGAATTGGTTCGCGTCGCTGGTGGAGTCCATCACGGCGGCATCGTCGCCCTAGCCCACCCCCGGCGGTTAGGTGTCCTTACGCCCGGCCAAGCGCTGGCCTGGGCCGACCAGCGCCGACCGCTGGTCGCGCTGGACGGGGTCGGCAACCCGCACAATCTGGGTGCCATCGCCAGGACACTGGCCTTCTTTGGTTTCAATCGACTGGTGATTTCGGACCACGCCGGGCAGGCGGTACCGTCCGAATCCGCCTTTCGCGTCGCCGAGGGCGGACTCGAGCGAATCGAGGTGGTTCGGGCCCACAACCTGCCGGCCCTGCTGTTGCAAATGAGGCAACGCTGGCGCGTTATCGGCACCGCACTGAATGACAACCGCACGCCGCTGCCACCGCGACTCCTGTCCCAACCCCTGGCGGGAGACTCCCGGCCGGTGCTGCTGGTGCTGGGCAATGAAGAAATTGGCATGCCCAGCACCACCCTGGCCGCTTGCGAACAAGTGGTAACGATCCCCGGCTGCGGGCAGGTACAATCGCTGAACGTCGCCGCCACCGCTGCGATTTTGATTTTTCAGTTAAGCCAATTTTTCGACAACCAAGGAGCCTCTTGCAGAAATCTGGAACGGAAGGATTTTTTCGGCTTTCTTGGAAGCCAATCGGACCTATCCCGGCATCTTCAACGGCTTGAATGCTCTGAAGATCTGATCGACGGTAAGAGCCAGCATTCCAAACATCAGA
>CAUYTZ010000018.1:0-5030 GCA_963575695.1 uncultured Gammaproteobacteria bacterium
AGTGGGGTTTTGCCGCGGCGGATTGGTACGGTCGAAGCCTATATGGCCGGCAAGATTCGGAGCGTGCCGGTCTATGACCGCGAGCGGCTGGGACTCGGTAATCGGGTGTTTGGTCCGGCGGTTGTGCGCGAGCCGAATTCAGGTACGCAACCGCCGTCAGGTACGCATACGTTATCTGTGACGCAGTCGCCATCAGGTACGCATGCGCCATCGGCGACAAAACCGCCATCAGGTACGCATGCGCCTTAAGTTACGAAAAAAAGAACTACTGGTCGTGCTCGACCGACCGGAAGTGCCGCTTAACACCAACAATTCTTAGCAGGAGATCCGTGACCCGGTTACCCTCCGCAAAATCAGCGGAGGTACCCGCAGCGAACACGGGCGACGATCGCGCGACACATTCCTGTCGCTGAAGAAAAATTGCCAGAAAAACGTGATCTCTTTCTGGGCCTATCTCGGTGATCGCCTCGGCATCAACCCTGGCACCGTGGCCTCCCTGTCGGACCTAATTCGGAAACGGACAGTCCCGCAACGGGCTTGAACGCCACCGGTTATTGAGCGTTCACCAATCAGGACATCATCGGCAATGGCTCTAAGGATTGGACGACAGACGATAAAATTCTGCTTCAGAGCACGTCTGGGGATGATCTCGTCTATGAACAGAGGGCTTTTGCCTACAACGCGGACGTCACGCATACCATCGCTGACATAGCTGCTAATGCCCTGCTATATAAACACGTGGTATTCTTTGCCGACGGTAGTAATGGATATCTGTACGTCAACGGGGGGACGCAGAACGGCACCTTGATTGAACTGACGGGTGTCAGCAATGTAGCCGAGGTGTCCGCTAGCCAGATCGAAGTTACGACTGGAACGACAGTGAAGGCTAATGCGGCTCCGCACCTCACTATCAGTGATACAACTCAGACCGAGGCGATGACCGATGTTGGGGCACTGCTAACCGTCGTTGACGATTATGGAACTCAGAAGGTTCAGGTCACCTTGACCTCGGCGACTGGAAGCTCGTTTGCAGTTGGCACACACACGAATATCGGGGTTTCAGGCAGTGGGCCTGATGTAGTGGTTCTTACGGGCACGGTCTCTGACCTAAATACCTATTTCAGCAGCCATAACCTGGTATATACAGCGTCCTCCGGGACAGATGACCAAATCATGGTTGAAGTTGATGACAACTACCGTGCGGACTTGGGAATTATTTCGGTGACGGTCGGCGTGGATGACACCCCGATTACCGTTGATCTCGGCACTTCCGGGGTAAGCTACGGCGCTGGGGATAACGGGGCTGCCACTTATTCAACCGCTAAAATCGTCACCATTACCGGCCCTTCGGCGGCGCACACCACGGTGGATATCTCAGATAGCGATACCAGGATCGCCTATGACGTCAACGCCAACGGCTCCATCGACTATAGTGGCGTAAGCGACAGCGTGTTGGTTCTCAAGGGCTATGCTGGCCTTCTGGATGGTAGTTTCATTCAGTTCGACGATGGCTCGTTGCTGAAACGGGCTGCCGGTGCTGGAACGTTGATTGGTGGTAGTGGGGCTGACCAGTTGATCGCCAGTGACAGCGGCAGCACGTTGAAGGGGCTGGGCGGCGATGACCTGCTGATCGGTGGCGGTGGACGCGACCTGATTTATGGCGGCACAGGTGACAACACCATCCTTGGTGGCGGGGGGAACGACACCATCTATACCGGTACAGGTTCAGGCTCGGGAGTTAGCGGTAATCACAATCAGGTGACGGGTGGCTTGGGGAACGATATGATCATTCGTGAGGGTCAGACCGTCTTCCATTATTCCCATGCTGCGAACGAAGGAAATGACGTAATCAGCGGATTCAACGCCGGAACCGGATTGACATCCGTTGATAAGATCGCCGTCACAGGGGCAGTGTGGACTGATGTTCACACCACGCAGGTAAATTCTGACACCTACGTCCAATTTGCCAACTCTACGACGGTCGTCAAACTGGTGGGGGTGACCGCCACAAATCTGGATGCGGGTGACTTCATCTTCTCATAACCCCAGACCGCTGCGGTAGGGACATTGTCCCTTCCGCTGCGGTCATTGAGACAACCGCAAAAGGCTAAGGCGACATCAATGATATCGTGGTTGACTGCATTTCGGGAAAGTGGGCCAGAAATTGCCGAGGCAGCGAAAGTCTGTGCGCGGCCAGTTTTGGCGGTTGGTTTTTTTAGTGTATTTATTAATGTGATGTATTTGATCTCTCCGATCTATATGATGCAGGTTTATAATCGAGTCCTCGGTAGCGGTAAAATTGAGACTCTGGTATTGCTGACGCTAGTCTTGGTTGTCACTCTCGCTGTGATGGAGGTGCTCGATTACACCCGATCGATGTTATTGGTCTGGGTCGGTCGGCGAATCGAACGTAAGTTGGGTTCACGTGCCTTCGATACTCAGGTAAAGGCGGGATGTTTTCCCGGCGGGCGACCGTCAGGGCAAACTCTCCGTGACCTCGATACGATCCGGCAGTTTTTGACCAGCGCTGGCGTGCAGGCCGCCTTCGATGCTCCGTGGGTTCCGATTTACATTATCTTCCTGTTCCTACTGCATCCCGCCCTGGGAGAAATGGCCATCGTCGGTGCGTTGCTGCTGTTTCTGGTTGCAAATATCAACAACATGGTTACGAGGCCGCCTCTCAAAGAGGCTAATGACGCGATGCTGAAGGCTTACGCCTTTACAGAGGCCAGCCTCAGAAATACCGAAGTGATAACGGCGATGGGGATGTTGCCGGGAATATTGAGCAAATGGTCGAAAAGCCGCGACTTAGCAATGTCAAAACAGGCTGATGCAAGTCGGCTGGCGTCGTGCTTCTCCTCAGCAACCAAGTTCCTTCGCATGTTCCTTCAATCTGCTATTTTGGGTCTTGCCGCGTATCTGGTTATCAACCAGGCGACCTCTGCCGGGGCGGTTTTCGCCTCAAGTCTGCTGTTGGGCCGCGCGCTCGCACCGGTCGAACACATCGTTGGGGTTTGGAAACAAGTTGTTGATGTTCAGGCAGCCTTTCGCCGGCTTGTTGCGGAGTTGAAAGCCTATCCCATTCCCGTACCAGCCATGCCGTTGCCGAAGCCAGTTGGACGGATGGAGGTTGATCGGGTATTTTTTTCAATGCCACGGGCTGATCGGGCAGTACTGCGCAATATTTCCTTCACGCTTGATGCCGGTGATGTCCTAGCGGTGATTGGGCCAAGCGCGGCCGGAAAGTCGACCTTGATGCGGCTGTTGGTTGGCGTATGGCGTGCCGGTGGGGGAACGGTGCGACTGGATGGTGCCGATTTGGTTACCTGGGACAAGCAGGATCTGGGTCAACATATCGGCTATCTCCCGCAAAACATTGAGCTGTTCAGCGGGACGGTCCAAGAAAACATTGCTAAATTCTCGGGTGGTTCACCCGATGCGATCATCGAAGCCGCCAAGTTGGCCGGTGCGCATGACCTGATTTTACAGTTGTCGCGTGGGTACGACACGGATATCGGAGAGGGTGGATGCTTCCTGTCGGCGGGGCAGCGCCAACGGATCGGTCTGGTCCGAGCCGCCTTTGGCGATCCCAGTCTGGTCGTCCTGGACGAGCCGAATTCCAATCTGGATTCCGAAGGTGAAGCGGCGTTAAGATTGCTTATTTACCGCCTCAAGCAACGGGGGACCACAGTGGTGATGGTATCCCACCGTGCCAGCGTGCTTGACGTCGTCGACAAGATACTGGTTCTGCGTGATGGTCAGGTGGAACAGTTCGGGGAGAAGGGCGACGTGATTTCGCTTCTTAACCAAGCCGCCGCTGGTGCGGCGAGGACGGTCAGGGTGGCGAGTGCGTCATGAGCAGAGCATGGGCACATACCCATCCCCTTACACATTTTTGGGTGTGGGTTCGTCATTGCCTTCGTTTGGAGCCTGACGAATTCGGCGATCAAGCACGGTGCTATTTCCGCCAGGGCTTGATCGTTGTGTTCGGTTACGTGTTGTTTCTTGTCGGTTGGTCGGCCCTGGCACCGCTGGCGGGCGCAACGGTGGCACCGGGAATTCTTGTGGTCGATAGTAATCGAAAGACTGTCCAGCACCTGACAGGCGGAGCCGTTGAGCATATCCTCGTTGCGGAAGGCGATCTTGCCGAGGAAGGGCAGGCGCTCATTACACTTGACGGAACCCTGACCCATGCCTCCCTTGATGCACTGTCTGCCGAATATTGGGGCTATTTGGCCCGTTTAGACCGCCTTCAGGCCGAACGTGATCGCAGCCCAAATACTCACATTGCGCCAGAGTTGCTCCAGAGAAAAGACGACATCAGGGTGGCAAAATTCATTGCTGATGAAAATGCCGTTTTTGAGCAGAAGAGAAAGTCGTTGGCTGGTCAGATATCGATCTTGCGCAGCCGCATTGGGCAGTTTAACAAGGTGATTTCAGGACTTCAAGCTCAGTTGAACTCCAGCAATAAGCAAGTCGTTCATTTGAATGATGAATTGGGGGGAGTGAAACGGCTTTACGACAAAGGATATGAGCGTAAGCCGCGCCTGTTGCAGCTTCAGCGCAATATTGCTGAAGTTATTGGTATGCAAGGGCGGCTGATCGAAGAAATATCAAAAACAAAGCTGACAATCGGCGAGACTGAGCTGAGCATCAACGACTTGGTCAATCAACGCGGTGCCGAAATCGTCCGGGAGATGTAACATCCCGAAAAGCGTTGCTGGCAGCGAGATGGCGTGCCGGGGCGCGACAATTCGGCTCATGTTGGGCATGATGCGGGGGCGTCGTTGGCCTTCCGATCAGTTGATCGGGCGCGGTAATTGCGGTTTTGTCCCGTCCTGGTGGTTTCTATCCTGTGCCGGCAGCGTTTCGGATGATGTCCCCGATGGGAGGGACGGTTGGCCCTGGCATGCTGAAGCGGCTGCCAAGATAATCCCAGAAGGAGATGCCGTGCTTGCGCAGGGTCTTGATAATCGAGGCGAAAGTATCGCGGCATCGAAGGCCTTCGTCGCCACGCGCGCCGCCGCTGA
>CAUYTZ010000019.1:0-16245 GCA_963575695.1 uncultured Gammaproteobacteria bacterium
GACCCCACCGTCGTACCGGTTTCATGGTCGATGACTTGATCCGTGGCCGACGGACTGTGGGAGAGCAGACGAAAATCTTTTTCGGTGTTGACGCGCACCACTTCGGCGTTAATCAGCGCGATTCGGTTCTGGGTTTCGACCATCGAGCGCATGATGTCGATTTTGGCGTCCAGCAACCGCCGATTTTGCTCCTGATGCATATAGAAAAGCGCCTGCTGCATTTGTTCAGCGGATAGCAGAGGAATCGCCAACTGCCCCTCCTGCACCGCTTCCCTGCGCACTTCGCGGGCAGCCTGGCGCTGGGCTCGATTGGTGTCAATCTTAAGGCGCTTCATGCCGGAGTAATTGGCATAGAGGAAAAGCAGAATCCCCCCCGTGCATGCGATGAGAATGATAGTCTGCGCGTAGATAATAAAAATATTTTCCCCCATAGCACACATCCCTCATTTTACGGCAAACCGAAAGCCACCCCCCGCAGCTTAAGGTATTCACTGAGTACGACACGTAGGCCTGATCAATCGATCTTCCAACCGGTCGTTCCGATCACCATCAGCGATGCACCTAAGGTAGGCTGCGGAGAGGAAATCGAAAATCCGGATGAACTCCTAAGGGTAATTGCGTATTGTCAGGAGTCAAAATCTGGTGGCTTTGATTGGTTGGCGAAGTGTATGGCGGGTGGGGGCTTGGGGCTTGGGCAACTTTTGGTCTGTTGACGGGGATCGGTTGGGGAAGCTCGTTGTGGAGACGAGCGACCAGGGCGGGTGGCGGCGGGTTGTTACAGCCCGATATCTGGTGATTGCCTTCACCTATGTCGTTGCGATCTGTGTGCTGGATCGCATCAGCTACATCCACCCCTTTCGGTCCCTGGATATCACCCCGTGGGATCCGTCGTCCGGGTTGACCTTGGCGCTGCTGGTCCGGTGTGGGATGTCCTTTGCCCCGGTTGCGCCGCTGGCGGGGATTTTATCCACCCTTTTGCGCGGCGATAGCGGCACCGCGTGGCTTCCAGCGTTGATTTCAGTCGGGGTGTCTTCAGCCGGTTATATCGTCGCGGCCTGGATGATGCGTCGGGTGATGAGAATTGACCCCGGGCTGTCGCGGCTACCGGATGTGGTTCGGTTTATCGCGGTCAGTCTGATCGCGGCGCTGGTGGTTGGCCTGTTGGTGATTGCCAATTACCTTGGTTTCGGTTTGCTGGATCGAGCCGACTCGGCGGCGGCTCTGTTCCGATCGTGGATCGGGGATACCATTGGCATTCTTACTTTGGGGCCGGCATTCCTGGTCTTTACCGATCCTGAACTCGCGCTGCGGCTCCCTGGGCGAGGCCAACCGCTGGCTGGGCGTTTTTTTGAATCCCTGATTCAGATCGGCGTTACGTTCGCGGCGGTGTGGTTGGTGGTTGATGTCGGGCTGCGAGAGGATGTCAAATTTTTCTATGTTCTGTTTTTGCCGATCGTGTGGGTGGCGGTGCGTCAGGGGCTGCCCGGAGCCACCTTGGCCATCGTTATGATTCAGGTTGGTCTGGTGCTCGCGGTCCAGTCCCAGGGGCTGCATGTCAGCACCTTGCTGGTTGTTCAGACGCTGATGGTCGCGCTCGACTTGACCGGGTTGTTGCTGGGGGCGGTGGTCAGCGCCTGGCGTTTGGCCAACCGTGCCTTGCGTGAAAGCGAAGCGCGACTGATCGCGATTTTGAACACCGCGCCGGCCGGGATCATGACCTGTGATTTTGGGGGGGATATCGAGTCGGCCAATCCAGCCGGAGAAGATATGTTCGGCTGGCCGGCGGGGGCGTTGGCCGGGTGCTCGATTATCGCTCTTCTTCCGGCCCTGAAACTGGGTCTGGAAGGGATTACCCAGGAAATTCAAGGCGTGCGCCGTGACGGCAGCATCTTTCCGATCGACGTTTCGGTGGGCAAAACCCTGATCGCGCAGCGCCAGATGTTTATCGTTATCGTGCGTGACGTAACCCGGCGCGCGGAAGCCGAAGCCCTGGTTCGCCAGCATCGGATCGAGCTGGCCCACGCCGACCGGGTCAGCCTGATCGGCGAAATGGCTTCGGCGATTGGCCATGAGATCAGCCAGCCGCTGGCGGCGATCGCCGCCTATGCCCGGGCGTGCCGTTTTCTGCTCGATTCGCCGGAACCGGACCGGACAACCAAGGTCCGCCAATCGCTGGACAAACTGGCGGCCCAGGCGGCCAGGGCAGGCGAGGTCATGACCCGGCAGCGTGAGTTTCTTCATCGCGGCGAAATCACGGTCGAACCGGTGGCGGTGGCTGAGTTGGCGTACGAGGTCGGTGAATTGGCCCGGACCGACCTGGCCGAGCATGGCATCCGCCTCGCCATAGAAGTTGCGCCCAACCTGCCACGGGTCAACGCTGATCGCATTCACATTCAACAGGTAATGCTTAACCTGGTGCGTAACGCGGTTGACGCCATCACGGATTCGCAAGTCGGTGAGCCGGTGATCAAGATCGCGGCCAGGCAATGCGGCGAGCGAATTGAACTTGAGGTCCGCGACAGCGGCCCGGGTATCGATCCCGCGATTGCCGATCGACTGTTTCAGCCATTCGCCACAACCAAGGGAACAGGGATGGGATTGGGTTTGTCCATCAGCCGCACCATCGTCGAAGCCCATGGCGGTCAGTTGCGGTTGCAGGCATTCGATTCCGGCCCCGGAACCGCCTTTCGTTTTGACCTACCGGTGAGCCATGAGCCAAAATCCTGAAGTAACGGTTGCGGTTGTTGACGACGACGACGATCTGCGGGACGCCCTGGTTGAGCTGATCCAGGCTGCGGGCTGGAAGGCCGAAAGCTATGCCAGCGCCGAGGCGTTCCTGGATGAACTCAGCCGGCGACTGTCCGAGCGCGACACCCGGCCGGCCGGCTGCGCCCTGGTCGATGTCCGCCTGCCGGGCATGGACGGAATGGCGTTGTTTCGTAGCCTGGGGGGGTTGATGCCCGGCTTTCCGGTCATCATTCTGACCGGCCATGGCGATGTGCCGATGGCGGTGGAAGCGCTAAAGGCCGGCGCGGTCGATTTCATGGAAAAGCCATTCGATCCCGACCGCTTGCTGGATAGCGTTCGCCAAGCGTTGTCGCTCGACGCCGAGGCTCGGCAGACACAAGCCATGGTCGATCAGTTCCGGACCCTGCTCGATAAGCTGACTCCGCGCGAGCGCGAGGTGATGGATTGCATGGTTCTGGGTAATTCCAACAAGGGCATAGCCAGTAAGCTTGGTATCAGTCCGCGCACGGTCGAAATCTATCGGGCTCGGGTGATGGAAAAAATGGAGGTCAAGACGCTGGCCGAGCTGATTCGGCTGTCGCTGCGGGCGATGAGCGGCGGGGCGTGAGAGGCTGAAAATGTATCGCTTACGCGATTGGGCTGCCGCACAAATTCGCCTGGGGCCCGCCTGGGGGCCCGCCTGGAGAATGAATTTCCCAGCCCCCTTTCTTTTTTGGTAACTTGCCCCTCACTTCGACACGGGAGATTCCCTCATGGCCCGTTATCTGGTTACCGGCGGTTGCGGCTTCATCGGCTCCCACTTGACCGCGCGTCTGGCTGAGGCCGGGCACGAGGTAACGGTACTGGACGATCTGTCCACCGGTTCGACCGAGTCGCTGCCGGCTTCCGTCAGTCTGATCGTCGGTTGCGTGACCCAGCCGGCGACCGTGGCCGGAGCCATGGCCGGCAACGATGGCTGCTTTCACTTGGCTGCGGTGGCCTCGGTACAGCGTTCACACGAAGAGTGGCGGGCAACGCACGAGGTTAACCTGGGCGGTACGATCAACGTGTTCGAAGCGGCGCGGGAAGCCGGACCAGGCCGGCGACCGATTCCGGTGGTCTACGCCTCGTCGGCGGCGGTCTATGGTGATAGTCAGGCGCTGCCGTTGAGCGAAGATGGCCCGCTCCGGCCGCTGTCGGCCTATGGTGCCGATAAACTCGGTTGCGAGCTGCATGCCCGGGTGGCGGACGGTGTGCATGGGGTGTCGGCGACGGGCTTCCGTTTTTTCAACGTCTATGGCCCACGCCAAAATCCGGCTTCGCCCTATTCCGGGGTGATATCGATCTTCGCCGACCGGGTGCTGCGGGGCCAGCCGCTGATGATTTTTGGCGACGGCGAGCAGACCCGGGATTTCGTCTATGTCGGCGATCTGATCTGGTACTTGACCGAGGCCATGGAGCGGGCGCGGCCGGGCGCGCCGGTGTTCAACCTGTGTACCGGGTTGGGCGTGACCGTCAACCACCTGGCCCAAACCTTGGCCGAGGTCTGTGAGCGCTTGCCGGAGATCGTCTATGCCCCGGCCCGGGTGGGTGAGATCCGGGCTTCGGTCGGCAATCCGATCCGAGCGATCACCGAATACGGCTTCGCCTGCGACACCAGCCTGCACCAAGGCCTGCGTCAGACTCTGCGCTGGTTGAGCAATGAGTGATACCCGAGCCCCGGACCCACTTCATTTACGGCTCTTTGCCGAATCCGTTCAGCAGTTTGGTGAAATAGGCCAGACCGAAGTAACTGCCCAACCCCAGCATGATCAGCACGGCTAGAGCCCCATCGCGCATTATCGGCGACGGGGCGGTCAGCCACGGGGCACCGAACCAGCGTCCGGCCAGCAGTACGCCAACCATGGCGAGCGTGGCTAGGGTAATGCGGGGCAGGTTGCGTTTCAGCCGGGGGTCGGCTTGCAGGAAGTTGCGGCGGTGCAGAGTCCAGGCCAGCAGTCCGGCGTTGACCCAGGCCGAGGCCGAGGTTGCCAGCGCGAGGCCCACGAACGACAACGGCGAGATCAACAGCAGTTTGAGGCCGATGTTGACCGAAATTGATACCAGCGCGATTTTCACTGGCGTCGCCGTATCCTGGCGAGCGTGAAAGCCCGGGATCAGCGAGCGGATGGCGACGAACGCCGGCAAGCCGAAGGCATAGGCCATTAGCGCTTGCGCCGAAGCCGAGGCGTCGGCGGCACTGAACGCGCCGCGCTGGAACAAGGCTGAGATCAGCGGCTCGGCGATGGTGGCGAACGCCGCCGCTGCGGGCAGGGTCAGCAGCAGCGAAAATTCCAAGGCCCGGTTCTGGCCGTTGGCGGCCGCAGCCGCATCACCCCGCTTTAGGTCTTGCGACAGTCGCGGCAGCAGCACCGTGCCTACAGCCACCCCGATTACACCCAGCGGCAATTGGTTGAGCCGGTCGGCGTAGTAAAGGTATGAAACCGCGCCGGTGGGCAGGAATGATGCGATGATGGTATCAACGAATAGATTGATTTGGACCAGCCCGGCACCGAGCGCCGCCGGCCCGAGTAGATGCAGGAACCGCCTGACCGGCTCGGTTAGTCGTGGCCAGCGGAAACGCAACGCCATGCCGGCCCGGCGGCTGTCGATGACCAAATACAGGTATTGAGCGATGCCGGCGGCAAACACGCCCCAGGCCAGGGCGTGGCCAGCGGTGGGCAGGTACGGTGTTGCCCACAGCAGGGCCGAGATCAGGAACAGATTGAGCAGAATCGGCGCGGCGGCGGCGGCCGAAAAGCGGCCCAAGCTGTTGAGCATGGCCCCCAGCAACGTTTCCAGGGAAATGAACAGCAGATAGGGAAAGGTGATGCGGGTGAACAGCACCGCCAGATCGAACTTGAACGGGTCGTTGGCGAAGCCGGGCGCGAACACCAGCATGAATCCGGGCATGATCACCAGGAAGACCAGCAACAGCACCACTTGCACCGATAACAGCACAGCCTTGACCTGCTCGGCGAAGGCTCGTGCCGTTTCCCGCCCTTGCTTGATCAGGGTTTCGGAAAATAGCGGCACGAACGCGGCGTTGAACGCGCCTTCGGCGAACAGGGCCCGGAAGTGGTTGGGCAGACGCAAGGCCACGAAAAAGGCATCAGCCACCGGCCCCGCCCCGATCAGGGCGGCGGTTAGGACATCACGGACAAAACCGAGCATGCGGCTGGCCAGAGTCAGGCCACCGACCGATAGAACATGGCGAAACACGGTGGTAAAGCTACTCCCTTGGAACGAACCTGCCGAACCGGCCGCGCACCTTACCTGTCTTCAGCGTGGAACGCCATCCCGGGGAATTGGGTTCAGGGGTTTACGTCTCTGGTGGGTTTTAAGGGGCAAAGCCCCCGGTTTTACTGACATTAATTTTGTGGTCGGGGGGCGAGTGTGGCGATGACGTGTTTTTTGGGGACGAGTTTTGGGGGCAGGCTGCTGAGTGCGGTTGGGATCGGCTGGGCTATTCTTGCGGGCGGTGGGGGAGCGGGCAGTGCCTGGGCCGGGGATCGGTTGGAGGTCAACGCGCTTGAATACCCGTGGAGTGCGGTCGGGCGGCTCAATGCCGCCGGCCATGGTCATTGCACCGGGACGCTGGTTGGCGAACGGCTGGTGCTGACTGCGGCGCACTGCGTTTATGACAAAGCCCGCAACCGTTGGCGGCTGCCGTCGGAGATGCATTTTGTCGCCGGCTACCAGCGTGGCGACCATCCGCTCCATTCGGCGGTTAAAACCATCGTTCGCGCCGATGATTTTGTCTATAACGCCCATCCTGCGGCTAAGGCCGAGATCAACGACTGGGCGCTGTTGGAATTGGCTGAACCGTTGGGCCGGCTGGCCGGCTGGCTGGGGGTGGAGCCGCTGACGCTGGCGCTGTTGCGGATTATGCGTCGGGATAAAGCGCCGGTGGTGTTGGCCGGCTATCGCGCCGACCGGGCCCACATCATCACCATCGACCGTACCTGTGAATTAAGTGGTTTTCTGGAAGGTGTCCCCCAGTTGGCGATTCACACCTGTAACGTTCTGCACGGCGATTCCGGCGGGCCGGTGATGACTTTTATGGCCGGCGAGATTCGGGTCATTGGGGTTCATGTCGTGAGTATGACCACTCCGGAGCGGCGCTATGGCGGAGCGGTCGCGACCACGGTTCTGACCGACCAGCGGACCTGGCCGCAGGCTACGGCGGCGGCAACCGGGTTCGGATTGCGCTTGCCGTCGGCTGGGCAGATACCGCCGAAGGGCGGGGTGGCGACGCCGGTACCGGCGGTTTCGGTTGCCGCATTGCTGAATGTCAACGGCGGCGATTCGTCGGTGGCGATTCGGGCGGCTGAGACCGCCCATGGTCTGACTTCGACCGGAGTCGCCTCGATGGCGCTGTTGGGGGCGCTGTTGGGGGCGCTGATTAAGCCCCCGGAGGCTTCGCCCCCTAAATAAAGCGGGTCCAGCCCCGGTCGTCGAAGGTTTAGGCCGTCTTTTTTTCCGGCCGTTCCAACGGCGTCATGCCCTTGATTATCTCCGCGAAGATCACGGCGTAGCGGTGATGATCATCTTCCGACAGATCGAACCGGCCACGGTGCGACGGTTTCAGATCCATGCAGCGGAACAGCAGATCCAGGTTCACGCCGTCGATGCGCATCAGGCCAGAGACGCCCGGCCGCAACTCATCGGCATCGGATCCCCACAACTCGTCGGCCAGCGACAGCTTGACCCCGGTTAGTGAAAGATCCAGGGTGCGGCCGGTGATGACCCGGGACTCGACCTTCAGGGTAAATGAACGCGAAATCGGATAGCGCGGGGTACCACGGCGGTTAACGTCGGCGGTGGCGGTGCGCAGGGTGCGGATGATGCTGGCGCGCAACAGTGAAACTCGGTCGGCAACTTCGCTGGCGATGGTCAGGAATTGGCCGGCGATATCGTTGGTGGTTTCAGCCTGTCGCGACA
This sequence comes from uncultured Gammaproteobacteria bacterium, assembly GCA_963575695.1. Lineage (GTDB taxonomy): Bacteria > Pseudomonadota > Alphaproteobacteria > Azospirillales > Azospirillaceae > CAUYTZ01. The sequence goes on from CAUYTZ010000019.1 coordinate 7,711, forward strand.
CTTCTTGAATCCGAGATGAAACTTCTTCGGCGGCATGAGAGGTTTCGGTGACGCTGCGGGCGATGTCGCGGGTGGCGACGTTTTGTTTTTCGACCGCGCCGGCAATGATGTCGGCGATGGTGTCGATTTCACGGATGGTGTTGCCCATGTCCTGAAAATCGGCCACCACCTGTACGGCGACCGCTCGAATCGCGGCGATCTGGCGGGTGATTTCCTCGGTCGATTGCGCGGTCTGAGTGGCTAGGCTCTTTACCTCGCCCGCGACCACGGCGAAACCGCGCCCGGCTTCGCCGGCCCGGGCGGCTTCGATGGTGGCGTTCAGCGCCAACAGATTGGTTTGGCTGGCGATGCTGGCGATCAGATGGGTGACTTGTCCAATCTTTTCCACGGTTGAGGTCAGCGCGGTCATGGTTTCCCGGGTTCGCTCGCCCTTGGCCACCGCACCGCGCGTGGCGGCGGTGGCCTGGTGAATCTGGGCGTCGATTTCCTTGATCGCCTCGACCAGCGCCTCGGCGGCGATCCCTGCACCGACCGCGCTCGATTCCGCTTTGGCCGCCGATCCGACCACGATCACAGAATGCTCGCTGACCCGGACCACGGCATCGCGAATGTTGTTGGAATTATCACGCAGGCGCACGGTTTGCTGTTCGACCTCGCCGACGCCGTGAGTCACCTCCTGTTCGACCTTGGTCGCCATGTCGCGCAACGCCGCGCGCCGTCGTTCGTCGGCCAGTGCCTTGATCCGTTCTTCCTTGTGCCGGCTTTCAACCAGTTCGATGGCGTTGGTCTTGAACACCTCGATCGAGCGTGCCATCTGCCCGATCTCGTCATCCTGTTCCGTATAGGGCACATGAACCTCGACCGCACCGGCCGAGAGGGTGTTCATGGTTTCGGTGATGCGTCGAATCGGTCGGATCACGGTCAGGGCCAGAATCGCCAGCGACAGCGCGATGCCGGCGGCGATGCCGAAACCGGACAGGCCGTACATCAATCGGGTGGAGCGGGTATAGTCGTTCTCCAGGGTGTCCACGATCGCGTGATTGCCGTCTTCCAGGCTCTTTTGCACCGCTTTAAGCCGGTCGAGCACGGTCTGAATATGGCTGGAAGCGGGGAAGATCAGGGACCCGGCTTCATCGAGATAGCCAACCCGGCACATCTCGATCGCCTTACGATAAATCTCGATATAGTTGGCCAGGGGGGGCGTCGCTTCGGCCAGGACCGAGCGTTCATCCGCCCTGGTCGCGGTGTCGCGCAAGCTTGAAAGCGCGCCTTGCGCATCGGTTAGAAAGCGCTCGGCGGCCTGTTCGACCTGTTGCCGCTCCTGCGGCGCCATGCCATTGGGCAGGCGCTCGACCGTGCGGGCAAAGTTAAGCAGATTTTCCACCGCGCGGCTGGCGAGATGAAGCCGGGCCGAGTTGGCTTCCAGATTGCGGGCACCGCCGACCACGGTATTCAGCGACTGGCTGCCGATGGTTAGAATCACCACGGAAACCAGGGACAGAAGCCCGACCACGCTCATAACCCTGGGCATGATGCCGATTTTGCCGCCGCTCATCCGTTTTCCTCGCCAGTCTTTTTCCGTGCCAACAGTCTACCAACGGCTACTTTTGACAGGGGAATTGGTGGCAGGCAAGAGCGGTTAATCTTACGTGTATGGCACATTTGCCTTCAGTGACCAGGGGCACCTGGCCCTTGATCCCGATTCCTTAGCAATCACCCGCGAAGTGCTGTGCCGATACGGTCTAGCCGGGTCAGAGCCTGGGTGTCGGGGGCCTGACCGATGGTTTCGGCCAACACCAGCAGCGATTTTCGGGCCTTGCCGGTCTCTTCGACCATCGAGCGCACCCGTCGGCGAGCCAGAACGGCAAAACCATGGTGCTCATTTTGGGCGGCGGCGGCGGCCAGGAAGGCGGCGGCGGCCAGCGGGTGATCGGCATCGATCGCGGGCTGGTCGTCATCGGATGGTGATTCGAGTCTGCCCCCGCCTAGAATCGGGAGAACTTCGCGCAGGCAGGTCATGGCGGCGTTGAACAAGGGGCCGCTCAAGGCCTCAACCACCAGCCGCCGGGCTTCGAACAGGCTTAGTCCTCGCGGGCTGTCCTTGCGGATTTCGACCTCTTCGATCAGACCGGCCAGGGTGGTGGAATAAAACACGGTTTCCCAAAGGGCGATGTCGAACGGCACCTGGGCGTGCTTGTGGCCGTTGCGCCCGGCCAGCAGCGAGAGCTTGGCCAGCCGTTGGGCCGAGGCCAGAATGCTGTTGAACAACTCGACGATGGTGGTTTCGAATTCGGACGCGACCAGCACTTCGATGTCCAGCCGGCGACAACTGCCGGCCACCGCTTTCGCGAAGCGGGTGATTTGCCAGCGCGGCTCCAGGCGCGCCATCAACGCTTGGGTGAACATGCGCTGATAGTCGATGCCGTTGCCAGCGCGGGAGTGGCAAGCCACCGCTTCCACGAGGATTGGACCCGACAGATCGGTAATCCGAGGTGTTCCGGCCAAGTTCATCAGTTGGATGAAATCGGCCTCCAGCCGGGCTTGAAACGGCGAAACTTCAAGCATTCGTGCCGCACCGGCGCGCAGCCGGCGGTTGCCGCGCATTGCCGCGGCTAGGGGGGTACCGCGCATTGCCGCGGCCAGGGGGGTACCGCTACCGCCTTCAGGGTCTTTTTCTCGCGTCGCCAGGGCTTGGCGAAATTCGCCCAGCCCCAGCCGGGTCACCGTGGTTGCGACTTCGGCCACTTCGATCCGATCATCGAACGCCACCGCTTGAGCCAGGCGGCTGGACAGCCGGCGCAGGCTGGTGGCGTGGACCGCTTCGATCGGTGCCCAGGCATCGCGCACCGCCTGACGGGCGATCAGACTGGGAAAACGGTCGAGTTCGGCGGAATTATTGGTCAGAAAGCCATCAAAGTTGGCGCAGAACAGCCGGCACGGGGTCGGGACTCGGCGCGGGCGCAGCCGACGCAGGCGCGGGCGCAACAAGCTCAACACTGCGGCATCGGCCGGAATCGAAGTGGTGCCGCTCAGTCGCTCGTATTCCACGGTCCAGGTCAGCCGGATCACGGCCTCGTCGGACAGCGTGGTCAGATAGTCTTCCAGGCGGTGGCAGGCATTGCCGCCCAGGCGTGTTGTGGGCGTGACCGCGCAGTCGGACAGCATCAGGGCCGTGATGCTGGCGGGGGGATTATCGAATGGATCGGGACGAAGTGGCGGGAAACCGGTCAGGCGACGGGCAAGTCCGTGCAGGAACGCCAACCCGTCCTGGACCGTGGGTAGGCCGAACGGAATGGGTGGGGCAGGGGATTGCCCGGAAGAAAGCGTGAATGCCAACATGACCGCACCCCCTTTGGAGTCGCTGCGGAACCGGTCGGTGTTTGCCGGGCCGGGAACTGGCCTGTTCCGCGTCTAGCTATTTGCAAAGGGGTTGCCAGTTGGGCCGAGTTTGGTCAGTGGATTGATTCGTAGGGGAAAAGCTTGCTTCCGGACTTGCTCTTTGTTGCTGTCGGCCGCGTGGTGCGGTGCCGGTTGTTCCGGGTGGTGCGGCAAATCCTGCCGTTTCCATAGGAATGGTCCGGCAGGAACCGCCGCTAAGGAAGCCTCCCTATGGTGCGGTGCGAAAGTTCGTGGCAGGATGGTTGTGGTGAGTTGCCGGTGACAATCGGTCGCCGCCCTGAAAGCGGGGGAATGCGATGTACGACAAGCGGGATCTTCGTCTGGCACCGCGCCGGGCCATCGCGCTGGTGCTGGCCGGTGGCCGTGGCAGCCGTCTGCAACATTTGACCGCACGTCGGGCTAAGCCTGCGGTACATTTCGGCGGCAAATACCGAATCATCGACTTCGCGCTGTCCAACTGCATCAATTCCGGCTTTCGCCGGATTAGCGTGCTCACTCAGTACAAATCGCACAGCCTGCTGCGTCACCTGCAACGCGGTTGGGGCTGGCTGCGCGGCGAAATGAACGAATTCTGCGATCTGTTGCCGGCCCAGCAGCGAATCGATGAAAACCAGTGGTATCAGGGCACCGCCGACGCGGTTTATCAGAATCTGGACATTCTGCGCGACCAGCACCCGGAATACGTGCTGATTTTGGCCGGCGACCATATTTATAAGATGGACTATGCGACGATGTTGCTCGACCACATCACGCGTAAGGCCGATCTGACCGTGCCTTGTGTTGAGGTTCCGCGTGAAGAGGCGAGCGGCTTTGGCGTGATGAAGGTGGATGATGCCGACCGCATCGTCGATTTTCTGGAAAAACCGGCCGATCCCCCCTGCATTCCCGGGCGGCCGGACAAGGCCTTGGTCAGCATGGGCATTTACGTGTTCAACGCCAAGTTCCTGTTCGATCAATTGGAACGAGATGCCGCCAATCCTGATTCCAGCCGTGATTTCGGCAAGGATATCATCCCTTCTCTCGTGTCGCAGGCACGGGTGATGGCGCACCGCTTTCATGAAAGCTGCGTGCTAACCAAGCCGGACGCGGAACCTTATTGGCGCGACGTTGGCACCCTGGATGCCTATTGGGAAGCGAATATCGATTTGACCCAGGTTACGCCAGAGTTGGATCTGTATGATTCGAGCTGGCCGATTTTCACCTATCAGTCGCAACTGGCTCCAGCCAAGTTCGTCTTCGACGATAACCAACGCCGTGGCATGGCCGTGGACAGCCTGGTTTCCGGCGGCTGCGTGATTTCCGGTGCCTCGGTGCGCAAGTCGCTGTTGTTCTCGCAGGTGCGGGTCAACTCCTTTTGCCGGTTGGAAGAAGCCGTGGTGCTGCCGGAATGCAATATTGGTCGCGGCAGCCGTCTGACACGGGTGGTGGTGGACAGTGGTGTAACCATCCCCGATGGCTTGGTGGTGGGTGAAGATCCCGACGCCGACGCCCGTCGCTTCTACCGCAGCGACAAGGGTGTGGTTCTGATTACCAGCAGCATGATCGAGCAGTTGTCATCCTGACAAAAAAGAAAGGGGTCTGGGGAATTCATTCCCCAGACGGGTTTGGGCTGCCGCCCAATCGCGTAAGCGATACATTTTCAGGCTCTCAGCGGATCAGAAGCTGTGTCAACGCCTCTTCCAAAATGTCGGCATCAATTCGTGACGGCTTGCCGTCATAGCGGCAACGTGAGACGACATAGTTAAGCAGAAAGGCCGGATGATAGCAGGCCATCGGCAAGACATTACTGCGGTAGTGACGGTCGAAGAACGACTCGAGCACCGCTTCCTCATAGTCAACCCCAACCTTGATCGCAGCCTTCTTGAAAATTTGTTTGTACTGGCTTTCGTTCGGCGCTTCGACCGCGATCTTGTAGGGAATGCGCCGCAGCATGGCATCGTCCATGATGTCTCGCGGCTGACAGTTGGTTGAGAACAGCACCAGACCATCGAAGGGTACGTCGATCTTGCGCCCCGAACGCAGGGACAGATAGTCGCAGCCCTTTTCCAGCGGTACGATCCAGCGGTTGAGCAGCTTGGCCGGTTCCACCTTCTGTCGGCCGAAATCATCAATCAGCAGCACCCCACCCACAGCCTTGAGTTGAATTGGGGCCTCATAGATTCGGGAGGCCTCGCTATAGGACAACTCCAGCATCTCCAACGACAATTCGCCGCCACAAATCGCCACCGGCCGCCGGCATGGTACCCAGCGTTCATCATTGATCTTGGCGCGCAGCAGCGAACTCTTGACCGCCAATACTGGTTCAGCGGCAACTTCAACCGGCCGATGAATTTCTGGATCGAACACTTTAATGATCTGGCCATCGACCTCGACCGCGTGCGGCACATAGATCGTGTGGCTGAAGCCATTGCTCAACGCGGCCGCGACCGAAGTTTTGCCGTTGCCGGGCGGACCATAGATCAAAATCGCTCGTCCGGAATTGACCGCCGGCCCTAGCCCTTTCATCAGGCTTTCCGGCAGAATCAGGTGGGCCAGGCTGGTGTGCAGGGATTCGGCGGTCACCCGGTCGTTGGTGATCCGCTGGCTTAGAACCTGTTCGCGGAATGCGGCCAGCGATACCGGTGCCGGCCCGACATAGAGGGACTGTTCGAAGGCGTCGTCCACCCACTCCCGGCCCTTGCGCGATACCACGTAGTTCACTTCGCCGTCGGCACCGGTCGAGCCTTGCGCCTCCAGCAACTGCCGGTCACAGGCCAGTTTGAGTAAGGTCGCGACCAGATTGACCGGGAGCCTGATTTCGACCGCAACCTCGCTGGCGGTGCGGAAGGTGTGGGTGTAAAGCACCTTCATGGCCAAATTGAGCAGAAAGGCTTGCGACAGGCCGGTGTCGTTGATCGAGCGCAGCACCGGTCGTACCGGGTTCAGGAACCGGTCCAGATCTTCCACCCGGACCAGACCCAGGGCGACCAGATTTTGCCCCAGGGTGCCGCCATGGCGGCGCTGGCGTTCCATCGCCTGAGCAATGTCGGAATCCTTGACCAGATTAGCCTGAACCAGCCGTTGCCCCAGGTTCATCGCGCGCTCCGCTTTATGTTCTTGGAGGGGTGCCTCCGGAAAGGGGCCTTCTCCCTTGACCTTATTCCCGTGGCTTAAGCGCGACCACGCCCGGCAAGGTCTTGCCTTCCAGCCATTCCAGGAATGCGCCGCCGGCAGTTGAAATATAAGAGAAATCCGCCTCGGCCCCGGCATGAGCCAGTGCTGCGACCGTGTCGCCACCGCCGGCGACGCTGCACACCACACCATTGCGGGTTAGCTCGGCGACGGCCTTGGCCACCGTATTGGTGCCGATATCGAATGGGGCGATTTCGAACGCGCCCAGGGGCCCGTTCCAAACCACGGTCTTGCACTGTGCTAGGCGCGCAGTGATGGCGGCAATGCTGGCCGGGCCGATATCCAACATCATGCCGTCTGCGGGTAGAGCGTTGATCGCGGCCACTTCATTGGCGGCCCCGGCCTTGAATTCGCGCGCGACCACGCCATCGACCGGCAACAGGATCTGGCAACCGGCTTCGGCGGCGCGGGCGGCAATCGCCCTGGCTTGGTCGGCCATATCGCGTTCGCACAAAGACTTGCCCACCGCCACGCCTTGCGCGAACAGGAAAGTGTTGGCCATGCCGCCGCCCAGGACCAGGACATCAACCTTGGCGACCAGATTACCCAGCAATTCCAGCTTGGTTGAAATTTTGGCCCCGCCGACCACCGCCGCTACCGGCCGTTCCGGCTTTTCCAGCGCCAGCGCCAGCGCCTTCAACTCGGCTTCCATCAAGCGGCCAGCGGCGCAGGGTAGCAGTCTGGCCAGCGCTTCGGTCGAAGCATGGGCGCGGTGGGCACAGGAAAAAGCATCGTTGATATAAATATCGCCCAGTTCGGCCAGGGCCTGGGCGAAATTGCGGTCGTTCTTTTCTTCTTGTGGGTGGAAACGCAGGTTTTCCAGCAGGATAAAATCCCCGGTCTTGGCCCGACTGATGGCAACCTTGGCCCGCGAGCCGATACAATCTGCGGCGAAAGACAAGGATTTGCCGAGTGCCCGTTCAAGCTCGGGGATAACCAGTTTCAGCGAGTTGGCTTCGTCTGGTCCGTCCTTGGGTCGGCCGAAGTGGGACAGAATCACCACCTTGGCACCCTTGCCGGCCAGCTCGGTCAGAGTCGGGACCACACGATCGATACGGGTGGTGTCGGTCACTCGCCCGTCGTTGATCGGCACATTAAGGTCGGCCCGCACCAAGACAGTTTTGCCGCCGACATTCAGGTCATCAATGGTTTTGAACTGTGGCATGTGCCTCTCGCTTCCGCTGTCACCATCATCGCTCGCCATCCTCTTTTAACAGGCGAGCGCCTTGTTCGGACAACAATTTCGTCTTCACCGGGCAGGGCTGTAACGGTTGGCGGTTGTCAGGCGAGCCTAGACCTCAATATGATCGTCAACCGTCGCGTTCTAGGCGTCGCGTTCTAGGCGTCGCGCCCCAGGCTGTGGAGCACCCCCTTGTCGGACCCCATTCGTCATCCCGAAAAGGCTCATCGTCCCGATAATCCGGTAGCGCGCAAACCGGCTTGGATCAGGGTAAGGGCTCCTGGTGGCCAGGATTACGCCGACACCGCTAAACTGATGCGCGGCCTGAAGCTGCACACGGTGTGCGAGGAAGCCGCCTGCCCCAACATCGGTGAATGTTGGCGTCAACGCCACGCCGCGTTTATGATTCTGGGGGCGGTTTGTACCCGTGCCTGTGCCTTCTGCAACGTCGCCACCGGCCGTCCCGGTTCGTTGGACCCGAACGAGCCGGAGCATGTCGCCGAAGCGGTGGCCGAACTGAAGCTGGCCCATGTCGTGATCACTTCGGTCGATCGCGACGATCTGGACGACGGCGGTGCCGCCCATTTCGCCCGCACCATCCTTCGGATTCGTGAAGCCGCCCCCTTGACCACGGTCGAAGTGTTGACCCCGGATTTCATGCGCAAGAAGGGCGCGGTTGAGAGGGTGGTCGAAGCCAAGCCTGATGTGTTCAACCACAATCTGGAAACCGTGCCGCGGTTGTATCCCTCGATTCGGCCTGGGGCGCGCTATTTCACCTCGTTGGC
>CAUYTZ010000020.1:0-14300 GCA_963575695.1 uncultured Gammaproteobacteria bacterium
CTTAAAAAACATCTTTAGGCATTTGCGGCATCCCCCGTTACCGATGGCGCAGAGTAACAGTAGGGAGGGCGATGTCATTAAGTTGACCCTTGGGAAGTTCACCCTTGGGAAGTTCACCCTTGGGCTGCCGCCCAAACCCGCCAGGGGAATGAATTCCCCTGACCCCTTCCTTCATTTTTATCAACGATAGGGAAATGACTATGATTGCCCTACCCTTCGTCATCGGTCATCGCGGCGCGCGCGCGTCCGCTCCCGAAAACACCCTGGCCGGATTGCGCGCGGCCCAGACCCAAGGGGCCCGCTGGGTGGAAGTGGACGCGCAACTCAGCGCCGACGGTGTACCGGTTCTGCTCCACGACGACACCCTCGACCGCACCACCAATGGCCACGGCCGGCCGGATTCGCTCACTCTGGCTGAGTTAAAAAGATTAGACGCCGGCAGCTGGTTCAGTTCGGCGTTCGCGGGCGAACCGCTGCCAACTCTGGTGGAAACACTAGACGCGTGCGCGCGGCTGGGGTTGGGCCTCAACCTCGAATTGAAAATTGCCGAGGATGCACCGTCGGGGGCCGGTCTGGCGCTAGGCCGGACGGTTCTGGCTGTGGCCCGGGACTGGTGGCGGGCCGGCGGAAGGTTAAGCGCGCCGCCGCTGATCTCCAGCTTCGACCCGGCCTGCCTGGAAGCGGCGCAAGAGATAACCCCGGGCTGGCCGCGCGGCTGCCTGTTCGAACGACTGGAGCCGGGCTGGACGGCAACCGCGACGCGAGTCGGGGCAACGACGGTCCATTTCGACCATCGGATCATCACCCCGCAGCTTGTTTCCGAGTGTCGGGCTGGGGGCTGGCCGGTGTTGGCCTATACCGTCAACGACGGGGAGCGAGCCGGGACGCTAGCGAAATGGGGGGTGGCTGCGGTATTTTGTGACTGTCCGGGCGCACTCATTGCCCATGTTTCCGATCTGTGAAGGAAGCGTCTCGCCAAGCCGAGGTTTTCCTCATATATGGGAGCTTGGTGGATGCGGGCGCTGGGCACGCACCGTCCGGGGGCAAACCCGGAGCGTGAACTGTGGTTGGAGGCTTCCTTGAAGGTAATCAAGCCGTTGTTGATTTCCGGTCGGGAGGTGCTGCCTCTGGTCGAAGGCGGCAAAGGGATTTCGGTTTCGAACGGGGAAAGCACCGGGGCGTGGGCCGCTGCCGGAGCCGTCGGGACGTTTTCGGGCGTCAACGCCGATAGCTATGACGAGCAAGGCCAACCGATCGACCAAGTCTACCATGGCCGTACCCGGCGCGATCGGCAGGCGGAACTGATCGCCTACGGGGTTAAGGGTGCCATCGCCCAGGCGCGCATGGCCCACGAGATTTCCAACGGCCAGGGCCGCATCCACATGAATATCTTGTGGGAAATGGGCGGGTCCGAAAAAATCTTGCAAGGCATCCTGGAAGGGGCCCAGGGCATGGTTCATGGCGTTACCTGCGGTGCTGGTATGCCCTTTCGGTTGTCGGAAATCTGCGCCCGCCATGGCGTTTATTATTACCCGATCGTGTCCTCGGCGCGCGCATTCCGGGCGTTGTGGCTGCGGGCATTTAACAAGTTCAAGGATCTGCTCGGTGGCGTGGTCTATGAAGACCCGTGGTTGGCTGGCGGTCACAACGGTCTGACCAACAGCGAAGACCCGGAAAAGCCGGAAAACCCCTATCCGCGTGTGCTGGCGTTGCGCCAGATGATGAACGGCTTCGGCCTTGATCATGTGCCGATCGTGATGGCCGGCGGCGTCTGGTATCTGCGCGACTGGGAAGACTTTATCGATAATCCCGAATTGGGGCCGGTAGCGTTCCAGTTCGGAAGTCGGCCGCTGTTGACCCAGGAAAGCCCGGTAGCCAACACTTGGGGTGCCAAGCTGTTGTCGCTGAAAGAAGGCGATATCTTCCTTAATAAGTTCTCGCCGACTGGGTTCTATTCCTCGGCCGTCAACAACAGCTTTATTCAGGATTTGCGTGCGCGGTCAGAACGCCAGGTGGCCTACGTCTCCAAGCCGATCGGCGACCACGTTGCCGCGTTCCCGGTTGGGCAGCGCGGACGGCCGGTCTATCTGACCGAGGGCGACAAGGTTCACGCCGAGGGCTGGGTGGCGCAGGGCTTCACGGTCGCGCTGAAGACCCCGGACAGCACGATCGTGTTCGTGACTCCGAACTGGGCGGAGGCGATCCTCAGGGATCAAAACGACTGCATGGGCTGCCTCAGCGGCTGCCGCTTCTCCAACTGGGCCCAGAACGAGGCCGGCACCACCGGCCACAAGGCCGACCCGCGCTCGTACTGCATCCAAAAGACCTTGCAGGCGGTGTCTCACACCCCGGATTGCGAACACCAGTTGATGTTCGCGGGTCATAACGCTTACCGCTTCGCCAGCGATCCGTTTTACGCTAATGGCTTTGTGCCGACGGTGAAACAGTTGGTCGAACGGCTGATGACTGGGGATTGATCAGTGCGGGCAGGGGCACCCCCCCTGCCCGCCAGAGACAGATCCAACACAGTAGAACATACCCCCTCGCCACAACCCCCCTTGATCCGGCCCCATGAGCAGCGTAAATGGTCGGAGAGCGAACGATACCGCTTTGATTCAGGGGGAAGACCATGCGGCTCAAAGGCAAGACGGCGGTGATCACCGGTGGCGGACGCGGCATCGGCCGAGCCATCGCCTTGGAATTCGCTCGCCAGGGCGCGGCGGTGGCTCTGGGCTATGCCAGCCGGCCCGAAACCGCAGAAGCGACAGCGGCCGAAATTAACGCCGCTGGCGGCAGCGCCTTCGCCGTGGAACTGGACGTGCGCAGCCGCGACGGCGTGCGTGCCGGGCTGAAGACGGCGGCGGAGCGGCTGGGTGGGCTGGATATTCTGGTCAACAACGCCGGGGTCAACCAGCGCTGCACGTTCCTAGAAGTGACCGACGAAGGTTGGGACGAGATCCTGGGTGTCAACCTCAAAGGGCCATTCCTCTGCTGCCAAGAGGCATTTCCCCATCTGATCGCGCGCGGTGGCGGGCGAATCATCAATATCTCCTCTGTCGCCGGCGAATATCACGGCCCGAAGACGGTGCATTACGCGGTGTCGAAGGCCGGGTTGAATAGTTTGACCAAGGTTGTTGCCCGTTACGGTGCGGAACACAATATTCTGGTCAACGCGGTTTCCCCCGGAATCATGCTGACCGAGCAGACCGCAGACGAGTTGAACAGCCCGGCCGGGGCTAAGATTGTGGAAATGACGCTGCTGAAGAAGGCGGGACAGTTGTCGGATGTGGCGGCAACCTGTGTCTTCCTGGCTTGTGACGAGCAGAGTTACATTACCGGCCAGGTAATCAGCGTTAGTGGTGGCGCGATTTTGTAACGACTAAGTATGCAGGTCCAGGAGCCTCTAGGCTCCTGGTGAGTCCAGGGCAAAGCCCTGGTCGCCGAAGGCCCGTTGGGGAGGGTATCAATAATTATGACCTCACGCGAACTCAGAGCCAAGCTCAAAGCCGGCCAGCCCGTGTTCGGCACCTGGAATCACATCCCCAACCTCCAGGTGGTCGAGGTGATTGGTGCCGCCGGTCTCGACTTCATCGTTTTTGACTTGGAACATGGCCCCCATTCCTTTTCCGACATGCCCGCGCTCTATTGTGCCGCCGAAGCCAGCGGGCTGGTTCCCGTCACCCGCGTGCCCGGCACCGAAAGCAGCGCCATCTTGCGCACGCTCGACTCCGGGGCCAAGGGCGTCATGGTTCCCCACGTCGAAAACCTGCAACGGGCCCGCGACTGCCTCGATTCGATGGTTTACGGCACCAGCGCCCGCAACCGAGGGGTGGCCACGCTCACCCGTTCCTCCCGCTTCAACACTCGCGGCGAACAAGCCCTCCTCGGCAGCCAGAACGAGCAAATCCTGTCGGTGCTGATGATCGAGGAAACCGGCGGACTGGCCGACCTGGACGCCATCTGCGCCCTGCCCGGCCTGGATGTGGTGTTCGTCGGCATCTATGATTTGTCGCAGAGCCTGGGTCTGCGCGGTGGCTTCGACCATCCTGAATTCGAGCGCGTGTTCGCCGATGCGGTGGAGCGGATCAAGGCCGCCGGAATTGCGGTGGGCTGCTACGCCGCCGATGCCGCCGCAGCCAAACGACTGCTGGGGCGCGGCATCACCTTCATCACGCTCTGCGTCGATGGCGCGGTGCTACGCCGATCCTATGAATCCATGCTCGAAGGCGTGCGCTCATGACCTCCCCGCGTGTTTCGGTCATCATCCGCACCCGCAATGAAGAGACCTGGATCGGCCACTGCCTAGACATGGTTTTCCGCCAGGATTATCCAGATTTCGAAGTAATCGTGGTCGATAACGCCAGCATCGACCACACCCTGCAAGTGGCGGCACGCTATCCGGTGGCTAAAGTCCTGTCGATCGATGCCTATCTGCCCGGACAGTCACTTAACCAGGGCATTCGTGCCGCCAGCGGTCCGCTGATCGCCTGCCTATCGGCGCATTGCATTCCCCAACATGAAAACTGGCTGTCCAAGCTGGTGTCCGGATTTCTTGCCGACGACATCGCCGGGGTCTATGGCCGACAATTGCCACTGGCCTTTAGTACCGCGTTCGACAAGCGCGACCTGTTGACCGTATTCGGCCTGGACCGGCGCATTCAAACCCGCGATTACTTCTTTCACAACGCCAACAGCATTATACGCCGCGACCTGTGGCAGCGGTTTCCGTTCGACGAGACCCTAACCAATATTGAAGACCGGCACTGGGGTAAGGCGGTGATCAATGCTGGTTTCCGACTGGTCTATGAACCGGAAGCGGCGGTCTATCACCATCACGGCATCAATCAAAACGGCAATGCCGAGCGCGCTTCGGGCGTATCAACCATGCTCGATTTGTTGGAGCAGGATCTGGCCTCCAGCCTGCCCGATAGTCTGAAGCCAGAAAATTGCCACATCGCCGCAGTGGTGCCGGTGCTGGGCGAGCCGCGAGATTTGCAGGGTGCGGACCTACTGACCGATATCTTGCGCCAGTTGAAGGCGGCACGCTATGTCCGCACTATTCACACCTTCGGTGAGAGCGAGACCGTCCGCGCCACCGCCGCGCGTAATGGCGTCCACCACATCGCCCGCCCGCAGGGGCTGCAGTCTCGAGACAAAACACTCGGCGAGATTCTGGCCTTTGCCCTGGGTCAAATCGAACGTGGCGGCGTGTGGCCGCAAGTGATGCTGTATGTCAATTACCTGTGCCCATTCCGCCCAGCCAATCTATTCGATGAGCTAGTGACAGAATTGCAATACAAAGGCATGGATTCGGTCTTCCCAGGCTATATCGATTACAACGATCACTGGGTTTCGACCGCACCAGGCAAGTCCGAACGGATCAGCGAAAGTCACCGTCCCGGCCCCAATCAACCAACCCTGTACCGTTCACTTTATGGTTTGGGCTGCGCAACCAAAACCGAGTTTATCCGGCGCGGCCGGATGATCGGCGACCGGGTGAGCGTGGTGCCGCTGCACGAGCACCTGTACACCCTGCGTTGCACCGACAGCCGGCCGGAGGTGTCGTTGACCGGCTTGCGCGAAGGGATCTCGTCGGTCGGTTGGACCGCGGAGCTGTTCTTGCGGGAATTCCGCCCTTAAAAAGAAAGGAACGGTTTCCAAAGGCCCCCGGCCTTTGGAAACCGTTCCTTTTGGTGTGATCCAACTAGCCTTCAATACGGGAGAAATCAGCCACCTGATGCAAGGTATCGCGAATTGCGCTCAACAAACACAACCGATTGGCGCGCACCGCCGCCCGATCGGCGTTGACCGTCACCCGCTCGAAGAAGGCATCAACCGGCGCGCGCAACTTGGCCAACTGCGCCATACAGCCGGCAAAGTCATCCGCAACCAGACGCTCGGCGGCGTGACTCTCCACCTCATCCAAAGCATGAGCCAGCGCCACTTCTTCAGCCTCAGTCAACAACGCCCGCTCCGGCACCTCGGTATAAGCGCAGCCGTCGTTCTTTTCCTCAATCCGCAGGATGTTGCACGCCCGACGATAGGCCGTAAGTAGGTTTGCACCGTCATCGGTACCCAGAAAGCTCTGCAAGGCTTCAACCCGCGCCAGCAGCCGAATCAAATCGCCTTCCTTCTCGCCGTCAGCACCGCCGGTGGCGAACACGGCGTCGATCAGGTCGTGGCGTACGCCCTGCTCGCGCAGCACCACCTTGAGCCGATCGGCAAAGAAATCGAGCAGCGACACCGCCACCACGTCACCCGGCAACAAACCTGGCACGCGATAGAGTTCGCACGCGGCTTCAAACAGCGAGATCAAATCCAGCCGCAAGCCATTTTCCACGATCAACCGAATCGCACCCAGTGCGGCGCGGCGCAGGGCATAGGGATCCTTCGAACCGGTCGGCTTTTCATCAATGGCGAAGAACCCGGCCAACGAATCGACCTTATCCGCCAACGACACCGCCACCGCTAGGGGCGAGGTTGGACAGGAATCATTCGGCCCCAGCGGCTTATAATGTTCGGCGATCGCGTCCGCGACCTCTGCCGGCTCGCCTTCGGCCAGGGCATAGTAACGGCCCATGATCCCTTGCAGTTCCGGAAACTCACCGACCATGCCGGTAACCAGATCGGTCTTAGACAGAATCGCCACATGGCGGGCCAAAGCGCCATCACAGGTGCGCATAGCGGTGGCGATGCCCCCGGCCAACGCCTCGATCCGAGTCACTTTGTCAAACACCGTGCCCAGTTTGGCGTGGAAAGTGATCGCCTTCAACGACGACAACCGGGCCCGCAGCGGCTCCTTACGATCCTGGTCCCAGAAAAAACGCGCATCCGACAGCCGGGCCCGCAGCACGCGCTGATTGCCGGCAACCACCGCCGCGCCACCATCATTGGTCAGCATGTTAGCCACGACGACGAACCGTGGTGCCAGCGAGCCATCAGGCTTAAGTGTCGCGAAGTATTTCTGGTGAGTGCGCATCGAGGTGATCAGCACCTCGGCCGGAACAGCCATGAACTGATCATCAATCACGCCCATGCGCACCACCGGCCATTCAACCAGACCGGCAACCTCTTCCAGCAACCCATCATCCGGAGCCACCGCCAAGCCCTCAGCCCCAGCCAAGGCAATGGCGTCGGTCTTAATTCTGGCCTTGCGTTCATCACGATCGAGCATCACCCCAGCCGTGCGCAACTTTTCTTTGTAATGGGCAAAGCTCGTGACCGAAAACTCATCCGGAGCCAAAAAGCGGTGACCACGGGTGCGGTCGCTGAAGCGCAGCACCCGGGCTTCGAATTCAGGGGCCAGGCAGACATTGCCCTCAACCCGCAGCGGTGTTGCGATGTTGCCCAGTGTCAGCGCGCCATCCAGGGTCTTACCATCGAATAGGGCAAGAATGCTGTGCAGCGGCCGCACCCAGCGCAGCGAATTATCCGCCCAGCGCATTGATTTCGGCCATGGAAATTCGGCGATGGTCTGGGTGATGATCGACGGCAACAAATCTGCGGTGTCGCGGCCGGGCTTTTCAATCACCGCGAACCAGAACACACCCTTGCCGCTGTCGCGCTTTTCGCACTGGTCCAAACTGGTCAGTCCGGCACTTTTGAGGAAACCACGAATCGCCGGCTCCGGCGAACCGTCGCGCGGCCCCTTGCGTTCGTCGCGCACTGTCGGTTGGCGTTGCGGCAGCCCCTCGATCACCAGCGCGAGCCGACGCGGGGTGGAGTGAGCCTCAGCCGTGGTGAATTCCAACCCCGCCGCGCTCAGGCGGGCGGTAATCAGCCGCTTCAAATCCTCGGCCGCACGCACTTGCATACGCGCGGGAATGTCCTCGGAAAACAGCTCAAGAAGGAATTCGGCCATCACCTGTCACCTTGTGTCCGCATAGAGTGATTTGGGTTGCCCCTGGCCCCAATTCCTTAGGGAAGGTTCAGCGTCTCGTACCAAATAACGGTTTCCAAAGGCCCCCGGCCTTTGGTGGGTCCAGGGCAAGGCCCTGGTCGCCGAAGGCAATCACCCATCCAACTCCGTCTCGCCCAGACCGGCATCAACCAGCACCTGTTCGACCGCAAACGGGCACTCCTTGGGAAAGGCCGCAGCCGGGAAACCTGTCTCGTCAATCGCATCCAAGCGCGCCATGCGATAGCGCTCCCCAATCAGGCCCGGCACCATCCGGACCAAGCTAGGGCTGTCCTCCAGCAACACCGCAACTTCTTTCCTGGCTTCCCGGATCGACCGCCGCCAACTGTTACCCCCCATCTCCGGCTGATAACGCCATTTAAGCAGGTGCATCATCGCCCGCTGTAACTGACTGCCCAACGAGCGCCTATCGGAGCGGCCCAAAGATTCAATTTCCTCGGCCAGGTTCTCCAAGTCGATCTGATCCAACCGGCCCGCGCGCAGCATCGCCGCCTGTTCCTGGCTCCAGGAATAGTAATCGGCCTCATAGCGCACCGGCATCGCGGTCACGCCCCCTCCCCCGCCAGCCACGCCTCGCAACACGCCTTGGCCAGCCCCCGCACCCGACCGATATAGGCCGCACGCTCGACCACACTAATCACGCCGCGCGCGTCCAACAAGTTAAACAAATGGCTGGCCTTGATGCACTGATCATAGGCCGGAAGTGCCAGCTTGTGGCCAAGCAAGGATTGGCATTCGCCCTCGGCATCCTTGAAGTGCTGAAACAGGTTATCCGTATTGGCGAATTCAAAGTTATGCGCCGAATATTCACGCTCTGCACGCAAGAAGATATCGCCATAACTGGTGCCAGCGCCGTTGAAGTCCAGGTCGTAGACGTTTTCCACCCCCTGAACATACATCGCCAGCCGTTCCAGACCATAGGTCATCTCGACCGCGACCGGATCACATTCGATGCCGCCGACCTGCTGGAAATAGGTGAACTGAGTCACCTCCATACCGTCGCACCACACTTCCCAACCCAGGCCCCAAGCCCCCAGGGTCGGACTTTCCCAGTCGTCCTCAACGAAACGAATGTCGTGGCGAGAAGGATCGATCCCCAGCATACGCAGGCTGTCCAGGTACAGTTCCTGGCAATTGGGCGGCGATGGCTTTAGAATCACCTGATACTGATAATAGTGTTGCAGCCGATTCGGGTTCTCGCCATAGCGGCCATCCTTGGGCCGGCGCGATGGCTGAACATAGGCCGCACTCCATGGCTTTGGCCCCAGCGCGCGCAACGTGGTCGCCGGGTGAAAGGTGCCGGCACCAACTTCCATGTCATAGGGCTGCAAAATTACGCAGCCCCGCTCGGCCCAGTAATTCTGCAAACGCAGGATCAGGGATTGGAAACTGAGCCCGCGAGTGCCGGCGGCAGGGAAGGCCATGGGTACAAAATCCTTGATCCCGTAGTCCTGAATAAACCGATTCCCGACCATAACCCCGAGACGGGATGAAAATCAAGCCACGCCAAGGCGTGCTAAGCACTTCAGCCTTCGGTGGCCAGGGCGCTGCCCTGGAGGCCCGCCAAAAGCTTAGAGGCTGGACCCGCTTGATTTCGGCCATGGCTCGCCAGACGGCACCTCACCCAACACCTCATGCAGACGCCCATCCATGGTCCGGAAATGAACGGCGAACCACGCCTGCAACCGGTCTGACAAATCCTCGTCAAAATCAAGCTGACGATTGCTTTCGGCTTCGGCCATCAAATCCAAGATTTCATCCAGCAGCCGTTCATGATCGGCCTTGTGAGCATCAAACCCTTCATAGCCGTGATCACGCATGAATTTCTCTTCAAGCGCGAAATGAGCCGAAATTCCCGAGTAAATATTAGAGAAGAAACCACCGATCGCGGTCCGATCGCGCCGGGCAATCAGGCTTTCATGCAAATGATTGATCTGGGCGATCAGATCTTTATGCTCGTAATCCAGACCGGGAACCCCAGTCTTGAACTCATCCCGCCATTCCAGAAGCGCCATTATTCTGTCCTCCACGCTGGACCGCTCGCAAGGGCTTCGCGCTTGTTGGCGTTATCGGAAAAAGAAGCCGCCGGTTTCGGGCCGGAAGTCGATAACCAGATTCTGATGGGGCTTCAGGTCAACCTCGACCTCGCGCACATAATCAAAACCATCCGTACGGGCACTGTCGCGCAGCCCGAGGTTCAATTTATGGTGCCCCGCAGTCACGGCAAGCCGCTGATAAACCCGCGACTGGCCATCCCTCCACATCCCGCCCGGGGGCAAGGTTTCCTGGTACAGCACCTGTCCGTCAAGCCTCAATTCGACCATAACCGGCAGCCGTTCACGCGGGCAGACTTGCGGCTTGCGCATATTGGCCTGCAAATTACCTGCCTCCGTCCCGGTCAGGCGACGGCAGTCCCCCTTCGGCTTGCCACCATGCGACAGACTGAACTTAATCTGCGCCTGGTCTTCCGGAAAATAGGTAAACACCGGATACATCGAAAAATAGGCCATGGAAGCTGCGAACACGGCATAGGCCACGGCTTGGCCCAGATAACGCAACACAAAGCTGATCATGGCGCGGTCTCCGTGCCGGGGGTGGCGACTTCGGGACCAACCGCCTTGCCGCGCTTGGTTCGGGGCGGCTTTTCGATCCGAACCGACTCTTCGGACAGCGGCGGCAAGGCCGCCAAGCGCTGCGAAAACGCCACGATTTCCTGCTTCAAATAACCGTCTTCGGTCGAATCCGCCCACACCACCGCCAAACGCTCGCGCGGCACCCGCCCACGCAGATAGGGATCGCGTTTACCACCCAAACGCAGATTCATCCATTTAGTACCCCAACGATACTTGCACCGGCCACCGCAACCGGTGATCAGCACGCCATCGGCCAGCCGCCGGGTCAAAACATAATCAATGAACGATGGTGGCAACGCCGCCGCGCAAGGCAAACTGACACCGACCGCGTTAAATTCCGACCCGGCAATCGCGGTCACATCCAACGCGGGATCGCAGCCGAACACCATCACCCTAGGCGCGTCCGCAGCGGAAAAGCGCGTCGCTCCGGCTTGAATCCGCTCACGAATCATGCGCAACGACGGATCCGGCAAATCGATACCGGTCGGAAGTTCAGCGGTGGAACGGAACGCGGACGAGGTTGGACAAGAGCCGACACAGATGCCGCACGATACGCAAAAGGCTTCGTTGACCTCGGCCTGATGGGAGAACGGCTTACCATCGGTGCGCCTGACCATGGAAATGGCATTGTACGGGCAATCATCAGCGCAGCGCGTGCAGCCGTTGCAATAGTCGAGCGTGACCACCGCCACACCTTTACGCCGCATCGGCGGCAACCACGGCAGTGCCGCGATCAGCCAGGTCGCCCCCATAATCACCGCCCAGGTGCCGAGCGCCGACCAGCGGTCGATCAGCGGATAGACGGCAAAATAGAACCAGTCCAGGTTAATCCGGCCCGGCACCTTGGCCAAATCGGCCGGCGCGTGGCTGGTTGCCGGCCAGATCAGCGACAAAGCCACCAGCATGACCATGGTGCCCACGGTCAGACCCAGCGGCGGATTAAACTCAGGAAACGTCACCCGTTGCAGATGCACCCACAGTACGACCAGCAGAATCAACGGAATCGCAATGTGCAGGAAGATCATCAAGGTGAAGAAACGGTCATCCAGCGCATCGGGGGCCAGGAAGTTGCGCGCGATCGACTCACCGAAGATCGGCAGCGAATCGAACAACTCCGAGGTTGCCAGGGCGACATACTGCGCCAACTGGTCCCAGACCAGCCAGTAACCGGTAATCCCGGCGGCGTAGACGAACCACAGAATCGGCACGCCGGTAAACCAAGTGAACCAGCGCGGCCCGCGCAACCGGTCCTGGGCGAACTCGTGCGCCATATGCACCATCATCATCCCAACCAGGGCATCGGAGCCATAGCGGTGCAGGCTGCGCATGACGCCACCGGCATACCATTGCACCTTGGTCAGATATTCAATGGAGCCATAGGCACCGGCGACATTGGTGTCGAAGCCGATGTACAAGTAGATGCCGCTGACCGCAACCACCCAGTAAAACAGGAAGCCCAACGCGCCCAGATGGTGCATCGGGTTACAAGCGACGCCGAAGGCGGCATCCAGAACGTGTTCCAGCACCTCGAAACCACGGCGCAGAACGGATTTAATCCAACTCATCACTGTGACTTTCGCTTCGGAAATAATTTACCGTTGCCTGTCATGCACCTGACCAGCACCTTCCCAGCGCAGGCCCAACAAGGCGGGTCCAGGGGTAAATCCCATGGTCGCCAAAGGTTAGCACATCACGCATCAGGAAACACGCGGGCCCGCTTTGCGCCATTCTCGTACCAGCACTGCCCCGGCGACGGAGAAACAGGCCACGCCGACGAAATAGCCGATGAACAGGGAAATGCTGAACCGATAGCGCCCCTGGGTGGGATCGTAAACCGTGCACAGCAGCCGCACCCGGTCGAGCAACCCGGCCAGTCCGCCAGCCAGATCGAGCGAGCCGCCGGACAGCAGTTGCTTCAACGGTTCGACCAGGGCCTGAGCTGGAAACTCCTCACCATAAATCTGACGAACGATGCGCCCGTCGCGATCGAGCATCGTCACCTGGGCCAAGTGGTCGAAGCCCTTGGGCGACGGCGCGAAACTAAAACCGAGATCAGCCGACAACGTCTTGATCGTCGCGGAGTCTCCGCTCAGTAGCGACCAGCCCGAACGATCAATACCCTGCGAGCGGCCGAAGGCGACCATCCGTTCCGGGGTATCGGCCACGGCATCGAAGCCGAGCGTAATCACATCGTAACGCTTCGCCCCGACCGCACCATCGGCGACATTGACCGCCCGAATCAGATTCTGGGTGATCATCGGACAGGTGTGATAGCAACTGGTGTAAATCAGGCTGAGCAACACCGGCTTGCCACGAAAGTCCGACAACCGCACCTCGCGCCCGGCGGTATCGCGCAGCACGACATCGGCCGGAACTCGGCCCAGCACGGCCTGACTGATCTCCAGCGCCTTGCGCTCGTCGACCACCACGCCGCCGCCACTTCCGTCGCCGACTACGGCCGAAGTTCCGGGGGGAACCACAGCCTGCGACCAAGCCAACCCAGGCACCGCCAACGCTGCCGCTAGAATTACTAGGCCGACCAACCAGGAAACAGCCCCTCCGCCCGGAAAACCGGGCCAGCGCAACGCGGTCATTGCAACCAGAACTCCGAATAGGCCCCGACCAGCAACAGACAAAGCTGAATCAGCGAGGCATAGAAATTGGCCATGGCGGTCGCCTTGCCGGGTGCCAAAGCCAAACGCACGCTGCGCCAGCAGAACAGGGCACCGCCAACCGCCGCGCAAGCCAAATAGATCGGCCCCAACCCAAACGCCGCCGGCAGCAGCGACACCCCGACCAGGGCCAGGGTATGGGCCAGAATCACCTGTGCCGCCCGCCGGTCGCCGACCACCACCGGCAGCATTGGAATTCCGGCTGCGGCGTAATCGTCACACTTGGCCATGGCCAAGCTCCAGAAATGGGGCGGAGTCCACAAGAACAGCACCGCCGCGAACAGCCACGACGCGGGAGCCAACGCCACCCCAACGCCATCAGCACTGGCCGCACCGGCCAACACCGCGAAGCTGCCGGCCAAACCACCAATCACGATATTGATCCAGCCGCGCCGCTTCAGCCACACCGTGTAGACAACACCATAGAAGAAAGCGCCGAGAAAGACGTGCAAAGCGGCGATCGAACCCAGCGCCAATCCGGCCAGAGTCACCGCAGTGGTCAGCAACGTCGCCATCAGTGCCGGCCAATGCCAGCCTGGTCGCAACGCGCCGGTCACGAACGGCCGGTTGCGGGTCCGAGCCATCAGGTGGTCGTAATCCCGTTCGATATATTGATTAAAGGCCCCGGCACTGGCCGAAGCCATCAGCACCGCCAGCACCAACACCGCCACCTTCCACAACGGCACAGCGCTTCCGCCCGGCGTCACCGCCAGCCCAGCCAGCGCGGTGAAGGCGATGGCGACGCCGATCCGCAATTTGAATACCGAGCACAATTGACCAAAAGAGACAGGCATCGTTCGCTCTCCGCTTCGCCGGACGCGCCTTGTTATTTCAGGCAAAACAATTTTTGGCAACCAATTAGCGCCATTAAGTATGACCAGCATACCGACTTTTAACAGCAGCCCCCGCTCCTGACGGGGTGTGGTGGCGAAGCCACCACACCCCCCAAAAGCACTTAGTGCAGCGGCCAGACCGAGGCCAGGTACTTCCAGTTGACGTAGTAGTACAGAACGAAGGAGATGAAGAAGAAGCCGACCAGAACGATCGTGCCCGGCAGCTTGACATGCTCTTCGCTGC
>CAUYTZ010000021.1:0-18003 GCA_963575695.1 uncultured Gammaproteobacteria bacterium
GTGCGGCGATCGCACCCGATCTGGCTTGGCTGGGGGTGATGCTGCCCTATGCCCCACTGCATTTCCTACTGTTCCATTATGCCATCGGCAGCCCGGACGGGACCGGCTGGCTGGAACGGCCGGTGGACTGGGCGCTGGTCATGACCAGCGCCAACCCCGGTGGGGAGCCGCTGGCGATTGATGGCACCGAGGCCGCCCGCCGCTTGGTCGGCATCGCCGACGCCATTGCCGACCACGACCGCCCGATCGTGATTCGGGCCGATGATTCGGTCACTCGGATGATTGCGGGCGCGCCAACCGTGATCCGACGCGCGCGCGGCTGGGTGCCCGAGTCGGTACCTTTGGCGCGGGCGGTGCCGCCGGTGCTGGCGCTCGGGGGCTGGCTGAAAACCACGGTCTGCGTCACCCGAGGACACGAAGCAATCCTGTCCCAGCACATCGGCGATCTGGATAACGTCGCCACACTCAATTTCCTCGACCAGACCGTAGCCCATCTGCTCGACATCACCCGGGTTAAGCCGCAGGCGCTGGCCCACGACCTCCACCCCGATTTTCCCTCGACTCGCCTAGCCGAAGCCCTGGCCGCGAAATGGGGCGTGCCGTGCCGGCCGGTGCAGCACCATCACGCCCACGTTGCGGCCGTCGCGGCGGAATATGGCTTGAACGATGGCCCGGTGCTGGGGCTGGCGCTCGATGGCTTCGGCCTGGGCAGCGATGGCGGCGCTTGGGGCGGAGAATTGCTGCTGCTGAACGGTGTCGAGTTCACCCGCCTGGGCCATCTGGCGACGTTGGCTCAACCCGGTGGCGATCTGGCTGCGCGCCAGCCGTGGCGCATGGCCGCCGCTGTACTTGATCGCCTCGGCCGTGGCCACGAGATCGCCACCCGCTTCGCCGACTGCGGCCCGGCCGCCGCAGGATTGGCGCGAATGCTGGCGCGCGGAGTCAATTGCCCGCCAACCAGTTCCTGCGGCCGCTGGTTCGACGCCGCCTGCGGATTGCTGGGGGTGCGATCACGGGCCGGGTTCGAAGGCGAGGCCCCGATGGTCTTGGAATCGCTGGTAACTCAGCCACGAATCCTGCCCGACGGTTGGACCATCGACTCGAACGGCGTGCTGGATTTACTGCCACTGATGGCGGCTTTGCTTGCCGTAGACCAGGAAAGCGGGGCAAACTTAGTTCATGGTACGCTCGCGGCGGCGCTGGTCGAATGGACGGTACCGTTCGCCCTACGTCTTGGCCTGGACCGAGTGGTGCTGTCCGGCGGCTGTGTCATGAATGCGGTGCTGACCGAAGCGCTGATCACGGGCTTCGCCGTCGCTGGACTAACCGCGTTGCCGCCGCGACGGGTACCGGCTAATGATGGTGGGCTGGCGCTGGGGCAGGCGTGGCTGACGGCGCGCTGGCTGGAAGCCAAAAAGTAAAGTGGGTCTGGAAGCCAAAAAGTAAAGTGGGTCCAGGGGCCTTCAGGCTCCTGGCGGGTCCAGGTCAGCGCCCTGGTCGCCGAAGGCAAGAAACCTTAGTTACACTGCCCTACCGATCCTTCGGCACAAACTTTTACCCCGTCGGTCCAAATGGCTCCCGCCAATTCCGCGTTACGCAGATCGGCACGGTCAAGCCGGGCCCCGGTCAGATTGGCCTTGCGCAAATCGGCATTGACCAATCGCGCCGCACGGAGGTCGGCGTTGCGCAGGCTGGCCCCGGCCAGATCGGCACGAGTGAAATCCACTTCGGTCAGTCGCGCACCATCAAAAATGACCCCGTTCAAAATCGCACTGACGAATTTGGCGCGGTAGGCGTCGGCATTGGTCAACGTGCTGCCGCTCAAATCACTGCGCTGAAAGGTGGCGTCGCGCAACATGGCCCCGGTCAAATCGACTCGGGGCATGATCCGGCCGTCATGAAAACAACGCCGCCAATTGGCCCCGGGTGCCGCCGCTTCGGTGCATTCGGCAACCGCAGGACTTGGCACGCCGACAGCCATTCCGGCCAACACGAGCGCCAAAAACAGCGTCGGGAAGCCTTGGCGGCGGGGGTCGATCGGGTCGAACTTCATCCTTCCAACCCCATCAAGGACCGAGAATAGGCCGCAGCATCGAACGGTCGCAAATCTTCCACTCCCTCACCAACGCCGATCGCGTGCACCGGCAACCCAAACTTCTCCGCAAGCGCCACCAGAACCCCGCCCCGAGCGGAGCCATCCAGCTTGGTCACGATCAAGCCATCAATCCCAACCATGCTGCGAAACACCTCCACCTGAGCGTGAGCGTTTTGGCCGGTGGTGGCATCGAGCGTCAACAGGGTGGAATGGGGTGCGGCCGGGTCAAGCTTACGCAGAACCCGGATGATCTTCTGCAACTCAGCCATCAGGTCGGTCTTATTCTGAAGCCGGCCAGCGGTATCGATCAATAGCACGTCGTACTGCTCCCGTCGCGCCTGCTCCAGCGCTTCAAACGCCAATCCTGCGGCGTCGGCACCATCATCTTTAGCCACCACCGGACAGCCAGAGCGTTCGCCCCACACCCTCAACTGCGCCACCGCAGCGGCACGAAAGGTGTCGCCGGCAGCCAGCATTACCTTCAAACCGGCGTCGTGATACTGCTTGGCCAGTTTGCCGATGGTGGTGGTTTTGCCGGTTCCGTTGACCCCGACCATCAACACCACATGCGGCTTGCGCGTCGCATCGATGGTCAAGGGGTGTGCGACCGGTTGCAAAATCCGGGTAATCTCTCCGGCCAGGACCGCACGCACCGCTTCCGCCGACACTTCCTTATCGAACTTGGTCCGGCGGAGTGTGGCGGTCAGGCGAGCGGCGGTGCTCGGGCCGAGATCAGCGGTGATCAGCAGCTCTTCCAGATCTTCCAGCGTTTCATGATCAAGCCGACGCTTAGTGAAGATAGCACCGATGCCCTCGGTCAGGCGGTCGGACGACTTGGTCAGTCCCTGGCGCAGCCGACTAAGCCAGCCGCTTTTACGCGGTTCCTCGGGGCTAACGACGGGTTGTTCCGCCACTTCCACCGCCGGCTTATTCAAATCGCCGCCCCTGCCCCAAAACTTGATCATTCCCACTCACCGTTGCCGAAGCGTATTGTGGATCATACCAGCGAGCCTAATCATTGACACATATGCCTTCGGCGACCAAGGGGCTTTGCCCCTTGGAACCCCACCAGGGGCGCAAGCCCTTAGACCCACTTAATTTGTGATGGATCACCTTTGCGCCACAGGAACACCGCGCAGCCGCTCGCCCTCAACCCCGGTAACCAAAACCCGGACCAGCGGCTGCTGGACCGACTCGGGCAAAAGCAGTTCGGCATAGTGCTCGGTCCGGCCCAGGCCGTCACGTTCGAGCAGAGCCTCGACTGTGGTTCCGATCTGTGCCGACAAGTGGCGCTGAAGCGCGGCGGCTCCGGCGGCGCGCAGGCGCGCGGCACGTTCCTTGCGGATCGGTACCGCGACCTGCGGCATCCTGGCCGCCGGGGTTCCGACCCGAGCCGAGTAGGGAAAAACATGCAGCCAGACCAACCCACAATCAGCGATCAGGTTGAGCGTGTTGGCGAACATGGCTTCGGTTTCGGTCGGAAAGCCGGCGATCAAGTCCGCACCAAGCGCGATCCCAGGCCGAAGCGCGTTCATTCGGGCACAGACCGCAACCAAATCGGCGCGACGATGGCGTCGAAGCATACGCTTCAAAATCATGTCGTCGCCGGCCTGAGCGCTGAGATGAAGATGCGGCATCAATCGGGGTTGCTCGGCGATCAGACGCCACAAATCGTCATCAATCGCCGCGGGATCGAGCGACGACACCCGCAGCCGGGTCAGCTCAGGAACTTCGGCCAGCAACCGTTCGATCAGCCCGCCCAGGGTTGGCCGCTCGGACAGCTCGACACCATAAGAGGTGAGATCAACACCGCTCAACACCAGTTCTCGGTAGCCTTTGGCAACCAGTGTCCGGGTCTGGGCAAGGATGGTCGCGAACGGCAGCGAGCGAGACGGGCCACGACCAAACGGAATAATACAAAAGGTGCAGCGATGATCGCAGCCCTGTTGAACCTGAACGAAGGCGCGGGCACGGCCGCCGAAGCCGGACACGGCGATATCCGGAGAGACGAGGGTGGTGCCCAGATCCGAAACCGTGGTTCGGGGGCTGTGGTCGAGCGCGGCCGGGGAGAAGGTCGCCGGGCGCAGCTTTTCGGCATTGCCGACCACCCGATCGACCTCGGGCATGGCGGCAAAGCGCGCAGGATCAATTTGGGCCGCACAGCCGGTCACGATGATCCTGGCGTTGGGGTTTTCACGCCGTGCCTTGCGGATCGCCTGGCGGGCTTGCCGCTCTGCTTCACCGGTCACGGCACAGGTATTGATGATGATCGCATCATCCAAACCCGCAGCCCGCGCCTGCTCCTGCATCAGTTCCGACTCGTAGCTATTGAGCCGGCAGCCAAACGTTACCACACGCAAATCACCAGACATCGCGGGCCTCAAACCTCTCAGCCGAAATCGGTCAGCGTTAGCTGACCAGAAAATGCCCGCACTGCTGGCCCGGTCATGATGACATGACCATCCTCCCGCCAGGCGATGGCCAACACCCCACCATCCAACACCACCTCGGCCCGTCTACCGGCAACGCCACGACGGGCGGCAGCAACCAAGGCCGCACAGGCACCGGTACCGCAGGCTTGGGTAATCCCGGCACCACGCTCCCACACCCGCATCCGCAGGCGATCGGGGGCCAAAACCTGGACCACCTCAACATTCGTCCGTTCCGGAAACAGCGCGTGGTGCTCGATCTGGGAGCCGAGCCGGTCAAGCGCGACCGACTCGGCATCCTCGACCAGAAACACAACATGGGGATTACCCATGCTGACCGCAACCGGATCAGACAACTCACCACAAGTCAGATCGAGATGGAGGGTGTCGGCTGGCCCGGCCAAGGGAATCTCGGCCCAGTCCACCCGAGCCGGCCCCATGTCCACCGCAACCAGCCCGGACGATTCAGCGGAGGCCCGCAACAGACCAGCCCGAGTTTCAATCACCACCGCAGCCCGTCCACTCTCTTCCAGCAGGCGAGCGCCAACACAACGGGTGGCATTGCCGCAAGCCCCAACCTCACTGCCATCTGCATTGAAAATCAGCATGAAAGCGTCCGAGTCGGCAGACCGCGGCGGCGCGATCACGATCAGCTGATCGCAACCGACGCCAGTATGTCGATCGGAGAGGGCGCGAATCGTCGAGTCGCTGAGGGCCAGCGGTTGGCGGCGGGCATCGAAAACAACGAAATCGTTGCCAAGGCCGTGCATCTTCAAGAAGGGTGTGGTCATGGCGGTTATTATACCAGCGAGTTTAATGATTGATACAGATGCCTTCGACGACCGGGCTTCGCCCTGGATCCGATTCCTTGGGAAACGTCAGATAACACTGTTTCACGTGAAACAGAATCGCTTGATTTGACTCCAAGACGCAGGACGCATAGAGTGATTGCCATGATCCCCCAAGATACCAAACATTACCACGTCATCGTCGTTGGTGCCGGCCATGCCGGCTGTGAGGCTGCTGCGGCGGCGGCCCGCTATGGCGCACGAACGTTGTTACTCACCCACCGCCTCGAAACCATCGGCGAGATGTCGTGCAATCCGGCGATCGGCGGTCTGGCCAAAGGCCATCTGGTGCGAGAGATCGATGCCCTGGATGGGCTGATGGGCCAGGTTATTGATAAAGCCGGAATCCAATTCCGCATACTCAATCGCTCCAAGGGGCCGGCGGTGCGTGGCCCTCGGGCCCAGGCCGACCGCAAGCTTTATCGCCACGCGATGCAAGCTGCGCTTCGTGAGCAAAAAAACCTTACCATCCGTGCCGCCTCGGTTGAGGATTTGGTGGTTGGTGGCGATGGCCGAGTGGCCGGTGTTCTTTTGGCTGACGGGGAACCGGTAAAGGCCGATGCGGTGGTCGTGACCACCGGCACTTTTCTGGCTGGAGTCATGCACTGTGGTGAAAATCAGACTCCCGGAGGGCGCGCCGGCGAAGCCCCTTCCCTAGGATTGGCGGCAGCGCTTCGCCGGTTGGGGTTTCCGGTTGGGCGGCTAAAAACCGGGACTCCGCCGCGACTGGATGGGCGCACCATTGATTGGGCAGCTTTGGAACACCAGGAAGGCGATGATCCGCCCGAACCCTTTTCGTTTCTGACCACGGCGATTACGACTCCTCAGATCGCTTGCGCCGTAACCTGGACCACACCGGCGGTCCATGACCTGATCAAAGCGAATCTGCATCGGGCACCAATGTACTCTGGCCAGATCAGAAGCGTGGGTCCGCGCTACTGTCCATCGATCGAAGACAAGGTGGTTCGCTTCAGCGATAAGGAACGCCATCAAATCTTTCTTGAGCCGGAGGGGCTGGATGACGACACCGTCTATCCCAATGGGATTTCGACCTCCCTACCGGCGGATGTTCAGGCGGCACTACTGCCACTGATTCCTGGTCTGGAACGGGTAACGGTGCTGCGCCCGGGCTATGCCATTGAATATGACTTCATCGATCCGCGTGAACTGCGGCCAACTTTGGAGACCCGGCGGGTGCCGGGCCTATATCTCGCCGGCCAGATCAACGGCACCACCGGCTATGAAGAAGCTGCGGCGCAGGGTCTGATCGCCGGGATCAACGCCGCACACCTCACTGGGCGAGATCCAGCCCGGCCGGAAGCCGGCGGTTTCACCATCGATCGCAGCGAAGCCTATATCGGGGTGATGATTGACGATCTGATCACGCGCGGCACCACCGAACCCTATCGCATGTTCACCTCTCGCGCCGAGTATCGGCTGCGTTTGCGGGCGGACAATGCCGATCAGCGGTTGACGGCTCGTGGTGTCACGGCTGGAATAGTCGGGAGGAACCGTGCCGATCGGTTTGGCTCTAAGGCCGCAGCGTTGCTTCAGGCAAGAGGCCGGTTACAAGAACTCAGCGCCAGTCCCGGCGAATGTCGGCGGGTGGGGTTGGTGGTCAACCAGGATGGGGTTCGACGGACGGCGCTGGATTTGCTGCGCTATCCAGAAATTGACTTCACTGCGCTGACGCGACTGTGGCCTGAGCTGGCTGCGGTGCCAGATGAAATCGTGCTTCAGGTAGAGATCGATGGCAAATATGCCGGCTATCTGGATCGGCAAGAGGCGGACGTGGCCGCATTTCGGCGCGATGAGAATTTGCTGATTCCGGAGACGGTGGACTATTCCGCCATCGGCAGTCTGTCAACCGAGGTCCGTCTAAAACTGGTCGCGGCCCAGCCGGCAACCTTAGGGGCTGCGGCGCGAATTCCCGGCGTAACTCCAGCAGCCGTCATTGCCTTGCTTCGCCATGTTCGCAGCCGGGATAACTGACATGAAACTTGAACCGGAAACCAGCACGAGCGAAAAGGGCACGGTTGATGGCCCGGAGTGTTTGTCAGGTGTCGTCTCTGTTTCACGTGAAACACTCGACCGCTTGGCGATCTACGCTGGCCTCCTGCGTCGCTGGCAACCGCGACTCAATCTGGTCGGCCCCGCAACGCTTGATCGACTCTGGCAGCGGCATTTCCTCGATTCGGCACAGTTGTTTCCGCTTGTGCCCGAGTCGGCCATTCGGCTGGTCGATCTTGGCTCCGGGGCCGGTTTTCCGGCCCTGGTTTTGGCAATTCTGGGGGTGCCTGAGGTCCACTTGGTTGAAAGTGACACGCGCAAGGCCGCCTTCCTGCGCGAAGTCGCCGTCGCCACCGCCGCACCAGTGACCGTCCACCCGGTAAGAATTGAAGCCCTTGGCCCACTGATCGCCGACGTTGTTACCGCCCGGGCCTTGGCACCGCTCACTCGATTGCTGGAATACGCCCAGCCGCTGGTTGGCGAACACGGATTATGTCTGTTTCCGAAGGGCCAGTCGGTGGAAGAGGAATTGACCGTGGCCCAAAGAAATTGGAATATGCACTGTGATCGCGTTGAAAGCATCACCGATCCGTCTGCACGAATTCTCCGCATTTCAAATTTGGTCCGCCGTTCGGGGTCCCGTTCAGGCACTCCAGACCACAGTTAACGCGCAGCCCAAGGCATCTGCCGGCCTGGTTTCCGGCAGGCTTGCCTCCACCGAGGCCTGCGCACCGTGCTCGACACCTTTTAAGGAATGCTCATGTCGTCTCCCCGGATCATCGCTATCGCCAACCAGAAGGGTGGGGTGGGCAAAACCACAACCGCCATCAACCTTGCCACCGCCATGGCCGCTGTTGGCAATCGGGTGCTCATTCTGGATTTTGACCCGCAGGGCAATGCCTCGACAGGATTAGGCATTGGCCGTGCCAATCGCCGGGTCGGCAGTTATCAGATTCTGTTTGCGGACTTGCCGATTCCCGATGCGGTCCTTGATTCGGCAGTGCCCAACCTGGCCATCGTCTGTTCATCGGTCGAGTTGTCCGGGGCGGAGATTGAACTGGTGAATATGCCGCGGCGGGAATACCGGCTGCGAGAAGCCATGACCAAGAGCGAACTGCCCTATGATTATGTGCTGATCGATTGCCCGCCAGCGCTGGGGCTGCTTACGCTGAATGCCCTGGTCGCGGCCGATGCGGTGCTGGTGCCGCTGCAATGTGAATTCTATGCCTTGGAAGGGTTGAGCCACCTGATCCGGACCATCGAGCGGGTTAAGCGCGCCTTTAACCCCATCCTGGAGATTCAAGGGGTGGTGCTGACCATGTTCGACAAACGAAACAACTTGTCGGACATGGTTGCCGCCGACGTTCGCGGCTTTTTTGGCGAGAAGGTTTATGAAACCGTGATCCCGCGTAATGTGCGGGTATCGGAAGCACCGTCTCACGGCAAACCGGTACTGATTTATGATCTGAAGTGCTCGGGATCGCAGGCCTATATGCTCCTGGCTCGGGAATTGTTGAAGCGCGAAAAAATGAGGCTGGCAGCGTGAGCGAAGAAAGCAAGCGGCCGGAAGGCGGCCGAACCGATTCCGGACGAAAACTTGGCCTAGGCCGCGGGCTATCGGCGCTGTTCGGCGATGCCGCCGAAGATTATGGCACGATGGATAAGAGCCGGCAGAACAAGCCGATTCCGATCGAATTTGTTCATCCGGGGCGGTTCCAGCCTCGCCGTCGCTTTGATGAGGAGGCGATTGCCGGTCTGGTCGAATCGATTCGCGAGCGGGGAATCATCCAGCCCCTACTGGTTCGGCGTGATCCGGATCAGCCCAACTCCTACGAGATCATCGCCGGCGAGCGACGCTGGCGAGCGGCGCAACTGGCCGGGCTGCACGAAGTGCCGGCGGTTGTTCGTGAGCTGGACGATCGCGAAGCGCTGGAGCTGTCTCTGATCGAGAACATCCAGCGTCAGGATCTAACGCCGCTAGAAGAATCGGAGGGGTATCAGCGTCTGCTGGATGAGTTTCAGCACACGCAAGAAAACCTGGCCCGGGTGGTCGGCAAGAGCCGCAGCCACGTCGCCAACACACTGCGACTGCTAACCTTGCCGGAACCGGTGCGGCGGTTGTTGCAGGATGGCTCGTTGTCTGCCGGCCATGCCCGGGCCTTGCTGACGGCCCCCGATCCAGTGGTCCTGGCCCGCCAAGTCATCGACCGTGGCCTGAATGTGCGTCAGACCGAGCAACTGGCCCGTGGCGAGGAACCGGCACCAAAGCAGATCCGTGGTCCGACGGGTGCCGTCAAAAAAATCAAAGATGCGGATATTCTTGAACTTGAACGGGATTTGTCGGCCCGTTTGGGGCTAAAACTTGCGATCACCTCGCGCGACAAAAACGGCGGCAAAAGCGGTGCGGTCAGTATCGAATACCACACCCTTGACCAACTCGATGATCTGCTGGCCCGACTTGGCCGAGAATAACGGCGCAAGGCTGGTGCCGTGACCTACCGGCAATGGTCCCTGGTTGGGGCGATGGCGATTTACGGTCTGTTCGGTGTGCCGGCTCCGCAAGTGATCGGCTGGCCCGAAATCGGCATCGCTGCCGGTCTGTTGGCCGCCATCGGCCCCGGCCGCCCACTCTGGGTTTTAACCGGGTTCGTGTTGAGAACCTCGACCGCGCCGGCTTATTTGATTGCCGGAACGATTGCCTTCTCGTTGTTGCTATGGTTGCCTTTGTTGCGTGGGCTGGTAATGGAATGGCCCGCGCGGGCGGTGGTGCGCGACATCGTGCCACTGTGCTTTCTATTCCTACCGATTTTTCTGGGATCGCGGCCGGCAGTTTTGCCAACTCATCTGGTGCTGGCGTGGGCGCTGGCTGGTGTCGGCGTGGCCTTTGTCGGACGCTGGTGGATGGCCAATGGCTGGAGCTTTTCCGGAATCGGCCTCTACGCCTACAGCGACGGGAGGGACTATCTGCTCAACGCGCCAGCGGTCGTGTTTGCCGCTAATTGGCTCGTTCTCCACGCAATAGTATGGATCGGAATCAAATCTCGATGCCGGTGGGGACGGGTAATGTTGAGTGCAACTGGTGGCGGCTTGTGCCTTGCAGCACTGGCGGCGACGGTGCATCGCTGGACGCTCGTGCTGAGTGGCTTGGTTCTCATTGGTTATCTGGTTTTCGGTCTGTCGGGACGGCGACGCACGGTTGGGCTGGCGGCAATTTTGACTCTGATTTTGGCAGGAGTGCTGATTTTAACGCTGGCACCGAACGATCCATTGACCGGAACCGTTGACCAAATCATCGCTAAAACCCGCTTGGTGGGCTTCAACCAAAGAATGTCGGAGGCGGCTGAGGCAATTGGTCAGGTCGGCCGCTCACTACCCTCGATTCTGTGCGGTGATGGCTGGGGAGCGCTGATTGCCAATCCGGCGGTTGGTGGTTGGCGAGTCGGCTACACGCACAGTTTCGCGGCCTATGTTCTGCTCAAAGGCGGGGTGATCGGAATGATGGCGATGCTGGTCTACCTACTTAGCCTAACACCCTCGGCCATTGCCGTTGCACGCCGGACTCCGGTGCTTGCTCTGGCTTTGCTTCCACCCCTGACGGATGGCTTACTGATGCATACCAGTTTCAAATTTCTGTGCTTCGGTCTGTTGCTGGCGGTGATCACTATGGCCGGAACCGATCGGTCCCCCGACGCGCAGCTTTAGCTAAGTTGGCCCTCGCCATCGCGATGGGCACCGACAAATTTATAACCGATTCCCGCCACGGTAATAATGAAAGCTGGGGTCTTCGGCGAGGTTTCGATCTTGCGCCGAATCCGCCCAACCAGAACGTCAATGGTGCGGTCCAGAGTGGTCGTGGCCCGGCTGCCGATCGCATCAAGCAATTGATCCCGATTGAGTACACGCCCGCCGCGACTGACCAACGCCACCAACAGGTCAAACTCCGCCCGGGTCAGGCGAACATCCGTCCCTTCGGGATTAAGCAGTTGCCGCTCCTCCAACCGCAGCGCCCACCCCGAAAACCGCCACACCACACCATCGACTCTGGCCTGCGGCGTGTCGGGCGTAATCCGACGCAGGGCGGCACGGACCCGGGCCAACACCTCCCGAGCCACGAACGGCTTGGTCACGTAATCATCCGCACCCAGCTCCAACCCGAGCACCCGATCGATGTCCTCGCTGCGCGCTGAAATAATGATGATGCCGAATCCGGCGTGCAGCGGGAACTCCCTAATCAGGGACATGCCATCGCCATCCGGCAGATTAAGATCCAGCAACAACAGGCAGATCGCTCCTTGGGCCAAGGCCAGCCGCGCCGCACCAGCCGAATCAAAGTCGCTGACTTGATAGCCAGCCTGCTCCAGCATACCAACCAGAGCCTCCCGGGTCGCGGGCTCGTCTTCCACGACAGCAATATGCACGGTCGGCTTCTTTGCCATCTTCAGCTACCCGATTAGTGCAACCTTAAGCACCAAGATCAAGAATTTTCTATCCGATGCCTGAACATACCCTGACTTCGGCTGTGGTTACAATGGTATCGCTGGTTCCCTGCCACGCATCGAGCGCGGCAATCGCTGCGGCCGTCATCGGTTCGATTTCGAGCATCAACGACACCAGCCGGTCCACGTCGCCAAGGCGGGCCGCCTGCTCCACCTCCGCCGTATGCCGCTGGAGCGCCTCCATTCCGGCGGTGCCCGCGGCACTGCACAGACGATGAGACCAAGACGCCAAACGCGGCAAATCGCGCTGATGCCAGGCTAGAGCCAAGCTAGCGGCACCCTCGGCGACCGATTGACGCCCAGAAACCAGAAGCCGGGAAAATCTCTCCGCACTCATGCTCCGACGCAAGTCGTCAAGTCGTGCCGGAACCAGATCCGGAACCGTACCGGGACCGTTTCCTGGCCAGGTTGCCGATTGATTTACCCGCATCGTCAGGCTCCCCCCTCCTAGAACTCGCCAGCCAACGGCGATACAGCCAACCCAATTCGGGATTTACCCGACGACGATGCGCCAAAATAATTAACGATCTTTGTAATTCCTGAATTTTTGCAATCACCGCAACCTATTCATCAATCGGCCCAGCCTGCGCTTGCGCCGAAATTTCACGCAGAACATTCTGCTCATCAACCGGCGACACCTCACGCAGCACCACATCATAGCCCCACAAGCGAGCGATGTGGCACAGTACCGCCTGGGCATCACCAAGTTCCAGCAGCACGCCGTTCCTGACCCGGTGGTTCAGGATCAACTTGCGGTCGCCGGCCAAATCAACATCGACAATTTGAATTTCTGGTTCCTGGCGGGCGATATCGTACTGGCAAGCCAGAGACCGCCGAACCTCGCGATAGCCCCGCTCGTTATGAATCTTTTCCACACCGATATGATCTTCCTCGGAATCGTCTTTAACCAAAAACAATTTCAGCTTACGAATGAGCTGCGGACTCAAAAACTGCAAGATAAAGCTTTCATCGCGGTAATTGGCCCAAGCTTCACGCAGAGTCTTGAATGGGTCGTGATTGCCGGCGAAATCTGGAAACCACAGCCGATCTTCATCGGTCGGGCTTTCGCAAATACGCTTGATGTCTTGCATCATGGCAAAGCCAAGCGCATAGGGGTTGATGCCCGAATAGCGTGGATCATCGAAATCCGGTTGAAAAATAACACTACTGTGCGAATGAAGAAATTCCAGCATCGACCCTTCGGTAATTTGTCGATTTTGATAGAGCCGGTTCATAATGTAATAGTGAACGAAGGTGGCGCAGCCTTCATTGATCATCTTGGTCTGCTTCTGCGGATAAAAGTATTGGGAAATCTGACGCACGATCCGCAACAGCTCCCGTTGCCACAGTTTCAACCGCGGTGCCTTCTTCTCTAGAAAATAAAGCAGGTTCTCTTCCGGCAAATCCAATAGCTTGCGCCGTTCGCTCAACGCCTTGGCCGCTGGGGGCGCACCGGGACCGCGCGGCACGGTCCGCCACAAATCGTTAAACATCCGTTGCTGGTATTCCTTGCGCTCCCGTTCTCGTTCTAGTTCCTGACGCAAGTCAAACGAGCGGCGGCGCGGATAGCGGTGGACACTGTGGCTCATCAACGCATGGGCGGCATCCAGGACATGCTCAACCGCCGTCGCACCGTGACGCTCCTCGCACTCGGCGATATAGTTCTTGGCGAATTCAAGATAATCTAAAATGCTGCGAGCATCGGTCCATTGCTTGAACAGGTGGTTGTTCTTGAAGAAGTGATTGTGGCCAAACGCGGCGTGGGCGATGACCAGCGCTTGCATGGTCATGGTATTTTCTTCCATGACATAGCTAATGCACGGGCTAGAGTTAATCACAATTTCATAGGCCAAGCCGCGCATGCCACGACGATACAACCCTTCATCGCGGGCAAAATGCTTGCCGAACGACCAGTGCTTGTACATCAACGGCATACCGATCGAAGCATAGGCATCCAGCATCTGTTCAGCGGTGATCACTTCGATTTGGTTGGGATAAATGTCAAGGCCAAGCTCCTTGAACGCAATCTCTTCAATCGCGTCATAAACCTTGCGCAGTTTGTCATAATCCCAATCAGCCCCTTCGAATAGCAGCGCCGAAGCCTGATCGATCGGAGAGAGGACGGCGGAAAGCGTCATGGCCAGACCTTATGGTTTGGTGTTTGAAATCATCTTTAACACTGGCCGCCGGCAAATTTGGCCGTTTGGCTGCGCTGAAACAACTCGCGAAACACCGGGTAGATATCCTGACGTGAACGGACCTTACGCATCGCCAGCGGCAGGTTCGGTGCGGCCACGCCGCGATAGGTGCGCCACAAATCGGTATCGCGCCCAGGAGGGCCGAAATAGACCTGGTGCTCGTCACTGACTTCGATATAAGCGAAGTACTGGCAAATCGGCAAAATAACATCACGCAGCAACGCCGCAGAAATATCGTTGTCACTGGTCAAATTATCACCGTCAGAAGCCTGGGCAGCATAGATGTTCCAGTCTCCGGCGGGATACCGTTCTTGAATAATCCTGCGCATTTCTTCCAGCGCGGTTGAAACCACCGTACCCCCGGTTTCCCGGCTGTGGAAGAAGGTTTCCTCGTCCACCTCTTTCGCCTCGTGGGTATGGCGAATAAAGACCACATCAACCGCCAGATAACGCCGGCGCAAAAACAGATACAAAAGCATAAAGAACCGCTTAGACAGATCCTTCATGGGTTCTGTCATTGACCCGGAAACATCCATCAAACAGAACATAACCGCTTGCGCGACCGGTACCGGTACTTTCGTAAAACGGTTGTAACGCACATCGACCGGATCAATATAGGGGATCAGGCGCAACCGTTTGCGTTCGCGCTCCAGTTCGGCACGCAACCCCGCCAGCAAATCTGGATCAAGCCCGCTGTCTTCCAGTGCCTGAATTTGCTGCGCCAGCAAGGCCATCGCTTCGCTTTTGGGCCGTTTAAGCGCTATTCGCCGCGACAAAGAGTTGCGCATGGTCCGAACCAGATTGAGATTGGCCGGGGTGCCGCTGATTGAAAAACCGGCCCGAACCAAGGCATCGGCTTGGCTTTGCTTGACCTTGCGCTTGATCAGATCCGGCAGTTCCAGATCTTCCAAAAACAGATCCATAAACTCGTCGCGGGTGAGCACGAACTGGAATTCATCTTCACCGTCGCCACCACCGCTGCCGCCCGTCCCCTGCCCTTGACCTTCCCTACCACGGGGAATCTTGTCGCCTTCACTGTAATCACGATTTCCCGGCAATACCCCTTCACGAGTCCCTGTATTGGCCGAGCGATGAAAGGCCGGTTCGCGAATACCATCGGCTGGAATCTTGATGTTATCGCCGCTGTCCAAATCCTGAATACCGCGTTTGGCCGAGGCGTCACGCACCGCCTTCATCACTTGCTCACGGGCCCGACGCAAAAAACGCTGACGATTGCCCAGGCTTTTGCCCTGCGGATTCAGGCGGCGGTCGATGACGTTCATACCCATCAGATCAACTTTCCGCGACGTGTGCGTTGCCGGGGATTTGCCCTGAACCCAACTTATAAAGAATTGGGTCCAGGGGCTAGGTATCCCTGGTCGCCGAAGACAAAGGCTTCAATCATTAGGCCCGCTAGGATTACTCAACTTGGCCATACTTACCATCGTGCCACTTGTACCAGACGTAAGCTGGAGACATAACATCCCCCTTCACGTCAAAGTTAAGATCGCCCAACACGGTCTGAAACGTGCCGCTATGAAGCTGTTTCTGCACCTTGGCGGTATCGGTGCCGCCAACCTTAGTCACCGCCTGAGCGAACACCTGCACCGCAGCATAGGAATACAGGGTATAGCCTTCCGGTTCGATGCCGGCGGCGCGGAACTTGGCCACCGCCGACGCTGCGGACGCCTGGCGACGCGGATCGGGGCCAAAGGTCATCATGGTCCCTTCTCCGGCGGAACCCGTCACCGCCCAGTATTCGTTGGTGACAAAGGCATCTCCGGAGATGATCTGAGCCTTGATTCCCTGATCTCGCAACTGGCGTGCGATCAGCCCACCTTCAGCGTAATAACCGCCGACGTAAACCACATCAACTCCGACTTGCTTCATTTTTGTAACCAGAGCGGTAAAATCTTTTTCGCCCTTGGTATAGGTCTCAAAAAGAACCTCAGTCACGCCAGCCGCGTTTAGAACCTTCCTGGTTTCGTCGGCCAGACCTTTACCGTAAGCGGTCTTATCGTTAATGATCACGATTTTCTTGCCACGGAATTCCTTGGCCAGATACTGGCCGGCAATCTTACCTTGCTGGTCGTCACGGCCACAAATTCGGAACACATTGCCCAGGCCGTTTTCGGTAAAGGTTGGGTTGGTCGAAGCCGGGGTGATCTGAATAACGTTTTCTTCGGCATAGACCTTGGAAGCCGGAATCGAGGTACTGGAACAGAAATGGCCGATCACCACCTTAGCCCCATCCTGAACCAGCTTGTTGGCCACCGCTACCGCCTGTTTAGGATCGCAGGCGTCATCACCAACCAACAGCACCAGTTTCTTGCCCAGCAGGCCACCGGCGGCGTTGAGATCGGCGACCGCCATTTCGGCACCGCGCTTCATCTGGTCGCCGAACGAAGCCTCGCCGCCGGTCAACGGACCGGCCATGGCAATGGTCAGGGTGTCTTCGGCCAACGCCGTCAGCGGCGCGCCAATCACCAAGGCCGCCGCAGCGGCCAAAAGGGTGGTCGTGAGCTTCATTGTTTCGCCTATCCCCTGTTGCGGTTTGTCGTTACCTGGAAAGTGAATACCGCCGGCACCCACCCCCTTCACAATGCGCTTGCTACCATGATCCCGGCCGCCATTCCGGTCAAGTGAGGCAGTCCCGCAGCGTCATCCGTCGCGCTTGGACTTCTCGTGCCAGCCAAACGGGCCCAACCGCTCGTAAAGCCAAGGATATTGGGCAACCATCCGCCGGGTCAGAGTCAGACGATAGGCCAGCAGACAGATAACGGCCAGCACCGCTGTATCGACCAGGTACCCGGACAATAGCCACAATTCACCCTGAAACAGGCCATAAGTTAGGAAACGGTCGCCCAGTCCGAGCAAGGCCGAATACACAAACACCAAACCAATCGGCCGCCATCCGCTGGCCAGCCCCTGACCGGCCATAAAGGCGCAGCCGCCAAACAGGCCTACGGTCAGACCGAGAAACACCGGCAACGTGGTGCCGAGCAAGGGTTCCATAGCAATCCCTTTTCGTGAACGCCCTTTTCGTGAACGTCGCTTAATGCCCGCCTTCCAGATAGGCGGCGCGCACTTCCGGGTTGGCCAGCAGTTCCGCACCGGTGCCGTGCAACGAT
Organism: uncultured Gammaproteobacteria bacterium; assembly: GCA_963575695.1. GTDB lineage: Bacteria > Pseudomonadota > Alphaproteobacteria > Azospirillales > Azospirillaceae > CAUYTZ01. The sequence goes on from CAUYTZ010000021.1 coordinate 17,208, forward strand.
ATCAAGCCGTTGACGATAACATAGCCCCGATGGGCCAGCCGCAACGCCTGGTGCGCGTTTTGTTCAACCATGAACACGGTGATTCCGCGCTCGCGGTTGATCTCGGCGATAACCTTAAAGATATGCTTAACCACCATCGGGGCCAGCCCCAGCGAGGGTTCATCCAACAGCAGCAATTTGGGTTCGCTCATCAGGGCCCGAGCGATGGCCAGCATCTGTTGCTCACCCCCCGAAAGCGTGCCGCCGCTCTGGTCACGCCGTTCCTTCAGCCGTGGAAAAAAGGTAAAGGCCAGATCCAGATTGCGGTCGAAATGGGCCGGCGGCGCGGTCAGTGCGCCCATCTTCAGATTTTCCAGCACACTCATGCGCGGAAAGATTCGCCGTCCTTCCGGTGACTGAGCGATACCGCGACGAATAATTTCATGCGTGGGCAAGCGGGTGATGTCTTCGCCGTTGAAGTGAATGTGGCCAAAGCGCGCAGTCGGACTGCCGCACAGAGTCATCAGCAGAGTCGATTTACCGGCTCCGTTGGCCCCGATCAGGGTCACGATTTCGCCGGCCGCGACTTCGCCGCCAATACTGAAGGCTATACCAACCACGTGTACGCTGGTTTGACCTGGGATCGCGCCCACGCCACCCTGGCCGAAAACACCCGACAGCGCCCGTCCCGGCCGCGCACCGAGTCCCCTGCCCTGCTCAAGGGCATCCTGTTCGGGCCGAACGGCAACGCCATGACGCCAATATTCACCCGCAAGCGAAACGGCAAGATGTACCGCTACTACGTCAGCCAGACCGC
>CAUYTZ010000022.1:0-5126 GCA_963575695.1 uncultured Gammaproteobacteria bacterium
CCGAGGCCACCATCCGCGGCCTGATCCGCGACCGGCCTGACTTGGCCGGCTGGTGGATCGCCCGCGAGGCCGAAGCCCGCCCGTCCAAACCCAGCGGCGGGCGGTTTCGCATCGATCGTCCCGGATACGAGGCGATGGCGCTGGACGCCGAACGTCAGGGCGACCTGATCGAATACCTCAATCAGGAGGCAGCGTTGACTGCGCCTGCACCGACTGACCTGGAGCGCCGGGTGGTCAGCGCCGCCGTGCTCTGGGTCAATGACCAGGGTTGCTCCCAGGCACTCGCCAGCCTGGAAGAGGCGGTCGCCGACTATCTCGCCGCCCGTGCCGCGGCACGGAACCAATCCTCCCGCCCTCTTGAAGGAGACCAAAGCCCATGATCCGGCTCGATCTGCCGCGCGAACCTCATTGGCTGGACCTGCCGCACGGCGTCCGGCTGCTGGTCCGTCCTCTCGACACCGCCACCGACGCCGCGGCGCGTGCTGCCGCAGCGGCCGACCTCCGGGAACGCGGCGAATGCGTTCCCCCGGCCGCCGCCAAAGAGTCCTGGCGGCTCGGCCAAGCCAAGGCGGCGCTGGCCCGGGCGCTGGGGCAACTGACCATCCTGGACTGGCAGAGTGTTCTGCTCGCCGATGGCACCCCAGCCCCGGTCACCGGAGAAACCGTGGCCCTACTGATGGCGATTCCCGATATCGCCACCGCGTTCCTGCGCCAGATTTACGCTCCTCTCGATCGGTTGGCCGCCGAGGGAAACGTCTCCGGCGCCGCGCCGACTGGCATTTTGGTGGCGGCGCCGGGTACTGCAACGGGTGCCGGAGCAGCGGACGCGACTGCGGCGGGCGCTGCCCATACGTGACCAGTCAGCCGGAAACCATCGAGGGTTGGCAGGCGTGGGATGTGGCGAACCGGGCGATCACGCTGACGGTGATGGGGCGGCTGGTGGTGCCGGTGATTGATCGGGCGCTGGCACTGACACTGGCCAAGTCGCTCGGTTACGACGCCCAAGTCATGGCGCTGCTGCTTCCGGCAATTGAGAAAGGTCAATGGATAGCAGTCGGGCGGGTTGCAACTCGGGAAACTGAAGCAGAGGTTCGCCAGGAATGAGGCACTCCGGGAAACCTCCTGTTCGGGCCGGAAGCGGAACTGCGGCTTACAGAATGCAGGCTATCCAAGCCAGACATAACCAACCCGACACCAGGGACCCTAACAGTCAAACCAGGAAAGTATCGGTCCGATCATGGGTTCAAGCCCCGACCATGGCGATCGAGCCGATCTTTGGATTTGAGTTGAAGGCTCCATCCAACAGGATCTTGTACCCCTGATCGTAGAAAGGCGGCGGAAAGAGGCCATGCGCACTGAGGGTGGGAGCGTCCCCAAGCCAGCTGATCGCGTCACGTAGACTGATGCTTATCACACCTCGGATACATGGCGAGTAATCTACGGGTCGCACCGTTCCCTGACCACGCATGCGGAATAAAATACCGTGCTGGGCATGAGGGCGGAGGAAAATCGAGGGTGCACAAATTCGCAGGTCTATAGTCTCAGTGTTCCTCCCTTTATTAAAGCCGGGCACCCCAGTCGGACTCACCTCGGTTCCTACGAGGAGAATGTAAGCAAGCCCGGTCGGATCGTCGAGGGGATTGCGGCGCTCAAAGTGTAGGTACTGACCGCCATTTCCGGATGAATGCGCCCTGTGGGAGGCAAACCACAGTGCCACCCAGATATTATCGACCAGATCAAGCCACGTCGTCTGCAGGCCATAATGCTGAAGTAGTGGCTCGTGGGCGACTCGGCTGAATTTATTGAAGATCGGGCTGTTACCTATCACCTGCTTCAAGAATTGATTTTTCGCGGACGAGCGAGCCGCTTGAGCGCCTTGGGAGTTGGAAATGCCTCTGAAGAGGGAAGGTGCAAGGGAAGCGTAGGTTGTCTCCTGCCCCCGAAAGTAGACGTTCTCACCATCCAGCGCACAGCAATGTTTTAGGTATCCTGCTGCCTGGATAAGAGCATGGGGATCGCTGACCTCCAGAATGTGGCGCCCGTGCACATCGGTAGCGTGTTTTGTGCCCCTGACCGTTAGCTTGGCAAAATCGGCCATTTTCTGCCCCTGCAATAGCTTCTACCGGCAATCGTATCGCAAACCCCCTGGCGAATCGACTAACGGAGGTTCTGGCCGTCGGTGTTTAACGGAAGGCCGTTTCGGAAATGTATGCAAAAGCATGCAGGCGTCCGATGTGGGCGCTTTTAAGAATTTGAAGACGGATTTCAGACGCTGAACCGCTCCTTCTGATTACATCTTCGCCAGCAGAGGCCCAGAATCCAGGCCGCTGCGATTGCGTGTGCCTTGAATCGTCCCGACTCGGCCAAATTCCACCGAGGACACAACTCCATGACCGTCAAGCTGGGCGCGCGGATCGAGGCGGATGTCTCGCCACTGGTCAAGGCGTTGGCCACGGCGGAGCAGGCGCTCGACCAGTTCGAGGGCCGGATCGGGGCGGCCAATGACGAGTTGAGCCGGTTGGGCGACGCGGGAACGGCGTCGCTCGGCGGTCTGGCCGATGGGGCCGGACAGGCGGCCGACGCGCTGGCTCCATTGGGGGCGGCTGCCGAAGCGGTGCAGGCGGTAGCGGCTGCGGCGCAGGAAGGTGATGCCGCCTTTTCCGCCGCCACCGAGTCCAGCGGGACTGCGGCGACGGCGCTGGCCGGGCTGCTCACGGCGGTCAACGACAACGTCAGCGGCTTGTCGACCGCCGGGGCCGCCACCAGCGACGTTCTCGATCGGCTCGGCAATCAGGGCGCCGAGGCACTGACCTCTCTGGTCGAGCCGGCGCGCGGCGCTTCGGAAGCTGTCACCGGCATGGAGCCGGCGGCCGACGATGCCGGCCGGGCGCTGGCGGCGCTGTTCGACACGCTGGGCGACACCGGCGGCATCGACGCTTTCGCCCGTGCCACCGGGGAGGTCGACGATGCCCTGGCCGAACTGACGGCCGGTGACGAGGAACTGGCGCGCGAGGCCGCCGCCAACCAGCAGCAGCTACAAACCCTGGCCGATGCCCGGCAGGCGATGGGCGAAACCCTGCGGCAGGCCGACCAGGACAACGCCGACACCTCGCGTGAAATTCTCGACCAAGCCAGCCGGATCGCCGAGGACGGCTTCGCGGCGCGGGTGAACCTGGAACGTCAGTTTTGGACCGAAAACCAGGGCATCGAGGAAGCTGGCGGCAAGACCGCGCTGGAGGTGATGACCGCTGCGCTCGACGAGCAAAACGCGGTGATGGCCGAGGAACTGGCCAAGCGCAACCAAACCGCGCGCGAGCAGACCCAGGAACTGCGAACCACCCTGGATGACGCCTTCAAGGAGTGTCTGGCTCCGGCGGTGGGGATGGCCGGCGATACCCAGGCCAACAACCGTGCCCTGGTGCCGACCGGTGGCGCCATGCTCAATCAGGCGCTGGAACAGGCGGGCTATGGTCCGGCCGACCAGACCTGGCAGGAAACGGTGGTTCGGAGCATCGTCGACGGCCTGGAGACCATCGGCGCCACCGGCGAGCGGGCCTTCGCGATGCTGAAGGAGGCGGGCGCCTCGGCCCTGCACGAGATCGGCAGCGAGGCCGGGGTGACGGAACAGGCCGCCGCCAGCTTTGGCGCGGTGCTCGACGGCATCGGTCATGCCGCTTCGGCGGCGGTCAACGGACTGGGCCAGTTGGTCCATGACGGGTTGCAGGCGGCCGAACAGGCGTTCGCCGACACCGGCAGTAGCGCTGCCGCGTCCGGCCAGCAGGTGGTCGCCGCGACCTCGGCCGCCGGAGCCGGCGGAGCCGCCATGGGCCGGGAGGTCGCCGAGGGGGCGCAGACCGGCGGTCAGGCACTCAATGAGATGGCCCGGCTCGGCGAGGATGTCGCCATCGGCATGGCGGCGCGCACCGGCATGATCGGGCAAGCGCTACGCAGCCTCGGGCCGATCGGCCTCGGCGCGGCGGCTGCGGGGGGCGTCCAGTGGCTGGCCTTCGACGACGCCAAAAAAGGCGAGGAGGAACTGACCGCGATCAATCAGGCGCTGGCGCGCACCGGCGCCGCCGCGACCCTGACCGCGAAGGATGTTCAGGCCCTGGCCAATCAAATGGCCGCCGGCACCATGGCCAGCCGCGCCGAGTTGCTCCAGGCCGAACAGGAGCTGATGCAGTATCATACCGTGCTCGGTGATAATTTCGAGCGCACGTTGCGGCTCTCCGCCGACCTCTCGGCGGCGTTCGGCGGGCCGCTGACCGGCAACGTCAAGCTGCTCGGCGCCGCGCTCGACGAGCCGGAACAGGCGCTGGAGACCCTGGAACGGGCCGGGGTGCGTTTCACCGACGGCCAGCGTGACTTGATCGAAAGCCTGGTCGAGTCCGGCCGGACCTTCGAAGCCCAGCAGGCGATCCTCGATGCGGTGGCCGAGAGCGTCGGCGGCGCCGACGCCACCGCCCAGCACGGTCTGACCGGGCGGATCAAGGACCTCAGCAATGCCATCGACCAGTTGGGGGCGGTCGCGGCCAGCCGCTCGGATGTCATCGGGGCGCTGGCGCGGGTGCTGGGCTATGGGGCGGGGTCTGCCGACGGGCCGGGGCTGATCGAACGGGGGGTCTCCGTGATGGCGGACACCGTCAAATCGGTGTTGAACGCGGCCACGGACGCTCTGGATGAGACCTCGCAAAGACGGCTCGACGCGCTTCAGGCCAAGCATGACCAGCTCACCGCCAGCATTCAGGCGGCCGATCAAGCGGCGGTCGCCGTGACCGAGCGTCAGGTTGAGGCGCTCACGGCCAATATCGCGCGGCTCAAGGCGGAGGTCGCCAACGGGTTTGACCCGGACACGACCGTCTACCGTTTCGGCTGGTCCGGGATCGACGTCTCGTCGCACCGGGAGCAAATCGCCCGGGATGAGGCTGAAATCAAAAGATTGGAAGAACAGAGCGCCGACGAGCGCCTCGCGGCCCGCCGGCGCTGAGCCGGGCAGTGGGCGCCGGGGGGGGGCACCCGCCCCCACCAACACCCCAACCACAAAACACGGGCGGGGGGGGTTGGGGGGGGGCCGGGGGGGAAGCACCGGGGCGCCAACGCCCACCCCCCCCCCACACCCAGGCCAA
>CAUYTZ010000023.1:0-1340 GCA_963575695.1 uncultured Gammaproteobacteria bacterium
ATCCCCGCCGATTGATGACCCCGGTCGAGGTCGAAGCCGCCTTCAATCGTGATCTGCGCACCGTTCTGCCGCCCGGCCGCCGGGTCGGTTACCTGATCATGGACCAGTTGGTCGCCGCCCGCTCCGGACGCGGCTTCCGGCCGGCGACCTCGCGCCGGCTGGCCCAGGGCCGCGGCGCGCAGCCGGTGCTGATGTTCGTGCTGGTGCCACAGGTGACCTTGTCCAAGCGCCTCGACATCGCCGGGGCGGTCGCCGCCGTCGAAGCCGAGTTTCCAGGTTTGATCGAAAGCCATTTTGCGGAGACATCCGATGCCCAGCCGTCGTGAATCCGTGCTGCAGGCGCTGCTGGCGGTGCTGACCACCGTGCCCGGCGCCACCATTGAACGCGAGAGCGCTATCCCCGAACGGGTGCCCCAGGGCGGGCTGATCCTCCTGCGTGACGGTGATCCCGGCACACCCGAGATCATCCTGTCGCCGCTGACCTACCTCTACGATCATGCCGCCCGGTTGGAGGTGTTCGCCCAGGCCGGGCAGCCGGCGGCCCGAGCCATCGCCCTCGACGGCCTGCTGCGCGCGGTCGGCGACGCTCTCGGCCGGGACCGCACCCTCGGCGGCACCTGCGACTGGATGGCCTGGAGCGCCCCGATAGCCGGGGAACTGCCGGTGGAAGGTGGGGCCCCGATCCGCACGGCCACCGTGACCGTCACCCTCAGCTACAGCACCGGCGACCCGCTCGGCTGAGTCCGACTTTACCGACCCACACATTGATAACAGGAGTCCCTGATGGCCCGTGCAATCGGCGCCAATGCCCAGCTGCTTGGCAAATTCGAGGCCGCCTACGGCACCGCCCCCGGCGGCGCCTATGCCCGGCTGCCCTTCATCAGTTGCGACCTCGGCTCGGAACAGCCGCTGGAAGCCAACGACGTGCTCGGTCTCGGCCGCGACCCGCCCGAGCCGTCGCGCGGCGTCGTTGATCACGTAGTCCTGGAAAGTGCCGCGCAGTGTCATCAGGAACATCAGCCGGCTGGATTAAAAAGGCCAGCCCGGCCGGGGCTTACCTGATCGCCCACGACGTGCGACCATTGCTCGAAGCTGCCGATGGTGCGGGCGTGGCGGGGTTGGCCGGCGGCGATCCAGGCTCGGCCGAGGGTTAGGCAGGCGACAACGTTTTCAAATTCTAATTCGGGCGACGAGGTAATCATTGTTTGCAGGGTGTTGTATTCGGCCAAAGCCGCCAATCCACGGATGAACGTTCAAATTCTGATTTGCCGCCTGGGCATTCAGTGCACCGCACGCGATGCCGATCAGCCCGAACGGGCGGCGGTTGAGCTGCTCGGCAA
>CAUYTZ010000024.1:0-1894 GCA_963575695.1 uncultured Gammaproteobacteria bacterium
CCGCGCCCCAGCGGAGACCGGGATCCGTTTGAAGCGCCGGGAGCGTGGGAGAGGCCGCCGTGACTGGCGGCGCAAGCACGGCGGCAGGGAAGGCCGACGACCTCGGCGGGGCCTGCAAGGGCGGAGACGGTATGTCCGCCCGCGTGGCGTGCGGAGTCGCTCCCGCCACGATTCTGGCAACCCCCGCTGGCGGCCGGCTTGAGCCGCGCTCGCCGCTGCTGGCGGGGTTGCCGTCAGAGTTCAGCCGAGGCCAGAACCGTTCCTCCGGCCCCGCGCTGGATCAGCACGGTGCCCGAGGTCAGACCGGAGAAGAAGCCGCAGCTGACCCGGCCGTTGTCGGCGGTGCGGTCATGAATGGTGGTGATGCTGGCTTGGGACTGGGAATAATCCGCGCTGACCGCATCGGTAAAATTCAACGCGGCCGAGGCCTCGTAGCCGGGCACCGCGCGCATGTCGGGATGGGACAACGGAATCTGGATGTTGGTGCCGCTGTTGGCCTTGCCGATCAGGCCGGTGCAGGCGCGGAGGAAGCGCGCGACCAGATGGGTTTCCAGGGCCATCGGCCGGCGCTCGAAGGTGGTTTTCGCGGTGCCGGGTTCCAACTGCAGATCGCCCAGGTAGAACCATTTGTTGGAGACCGTCCCGCAGGCGGCCTTGATCAGCACCTCCAGGCCGTTGGAACCGGCCCCGAGGTCGGCGCCGGCCAGGGTGAAATCGGGGGTGGCGGCATGGGCCCCCGACACCGTTCCGGTGGCGATGTGGGTCACGGCGGAGAAGTCGTCGACCGCGTTGGGCTTGTTGACGGTGACCGTCCAGGACACTGCCGTTCCAACATCGTGATAGACCCGAGCCGAGACCACGGCGGCGGCGCTACGCAGCCGAACGGCGTCGCGGGCCTCGATGCGGTGACGCCACCAGACCGCGCCGCTGCTGTTCAGCGTCGCGCCCTGGACCAGACAGGCATAGCCCGAGCTGGTGAGTGAAGTGACACCGGAGGCCTGCTTGATGGTGCCGGCGGTCGGGCTGCCATCGGCACGGACGGCGAGCAGATCGACTTGGGCGTACTGCCAGCCGCCGGACAGCGATTTCGACGCCCGGTGCGTCACCCGGCAGCAGCCGTTGATCACCGCGTTTTTGACGCCGATGCCGGCCCCGCCGCCGCCGCCGAGCCGGCTGTCGTCGGCGCGGACCAGTTGCGTGGCGCTGCTGACGCCCGAGGCCGCGACCGGCAGCCGGGCGAGATCGACGGTTCCCGAAGTCAGTGCTGCGGCGTCATGGCTGTGGGAAACAGCCGCCTTGCCGTCCAGCGCCGCCTGCAACCCTTGAGTCTCACTGATCTGGTGGCCGTGGCCGAGCGCGGCCTTGCCGTCCAGCGCCACCTGCAACCCGGTGACGCTGGCGATCGGCTGGAAGCCGGTGTGGCCGGCACGATCGCGCAGCGCGCCGACGGTGGTCCGCTTGCCGCCGCCCTGAACCACCGGCAACAGGGCGGCGTTGTCGAGCGGGCTGGCTTCGGTAAGCTCTGAAAGCCGGGTTACGTCCATCCGTGCTCACTCCAACACCAGCACGGCGCCGGCCGCCGTGGAGACATTGACCGCGACCGGCCCGGCGAAGCCCGAGCGGTTGCCATGGCGGTCGACCGACCGCACCCAATAGCTCCGGGCAGCCCCGCCGGGCAGGCCGTCGCGGAACCAAGTGCTGGCATAGGGTTCGCCCAGCCGGTCGGCGCTTTCGGGCGTGCTACCGGCAGCCCCCTCGTAGACCTCGAAGTGGCTGAAGTCGGGTTCGGCAGCGGCGCTCCAGGTCAGGCGCACGGCGGCGCCCGAGAGGCTGGCGGCGAGGCCGGTCGGCACGGCCGGTGGAATGTCCTGGTTGCCGGGCAGCGACAGCGCGG
>CAUYTZ010000025.1:0-1244 GCA_963575695.1 uncultured Gammaproteobacteria bacterium
GGCCATTCCGGGGGGGGGGGGGGGGGGGCGGCCCCCCCCCCCCCCCCCCACCAACCCAAAATAAATTATAATAATTAATTATTGGTCGGGGGTGGTTCAGACCCCCGTGGGCCCGGCCGGCGGCCCGCACCGGGGCATAGATTTCCTCGGCCAACTCCTGTCTGCACTGCGATCAACCCATGACAAAAGCCCAGCCCATCGCCAAAATCATTTTGACTGGCCTGCCATTTTGTCATGGGTTGATCGCAGTGCAGACAGGTGCTTCTCGGCGATTTCGAGCGCTTCACCAAACTTCGCGTCCTCACCGTCTTCGATCTCGTCGTGGTCATTGCTCATCGAACAAGCTTTCCAGTTTCGCGGGCGCGCGCAGGTGGGCGTAGACCAGGGGGCCACCAGTGCGGATTTCGCCGTAAACCACACGGTGGGAAGTAATCGCCTGACGAACCATCCGGGCTGGAGCGTTGGCAATCAGCTCTGAGCGTCCGGGGGCTGAAATCGGCAACGGTGACGGCGGCGGGATCGGGGCTGGGGTCTGAGCCGAAGGGGATGAGCCGAAGACCTCGTTGCCGAGATAAGAGACCCCGACCGAAACCGCTCCGGCGGCGATAGCACCGAGCACACCGCCACCGACCGCAGAGGAAACCACTCCGCCCATGGCCATGCCGATGACCGGAAAAATCGCTTCCATTACAACCTCCAAGCGGCCAGAACACATGTGATCGGGCAAGAAATCAGCCCTTCCGGTCCCAACACAGCGATGCTGGGACCGGCGCACAAACCGAGCGCCGGGCCATGAACGGTGTCGACCGCCACGACATCGCCCAGCGCCGCAGCGAGCAGCACCGTCAGCGGTGGGCCGAGCACGGCGGTGGTCGCGACAATCAGATCGGCGGTACCCACCTTCCGATGCATCAGGCGCAGGGCTTCGGTTGGATCGCCATACAGACCTTCGCTGCCGGCGGCGGGATCACGGCCGGTGATCAGCAAGACCCAGCCGGCGGCGAAACGCACAAAATCGGCCTGGCCCCATTCGAAGCGCCGATGTCGCCAGCGGTTCAGATACTGGTCGAGCAGCGCCGGGATCAGCGTCGTCCTCGTCGCGCAAGAGATACCGAGCCGGGGTCGAGCGCAGGCCGACGCCGCTGGTCGCCCCGACCATCACCAACTGCCCGCCCGGAAAAATCTTCCGGAACTGGCTGTTGCCCGGCTCGCGGGCGCGGGGCTCGACCACCAGATCGGCCAGC
>CAUYTZ010000026.1:0-2437 GCA_963575695.1 uncultured Gammaproteobacteria bacterium
TGGCACTGCCGGTATGGGGTGAAATCTATGTCCGCTGGGAACTGGGCGTACTGGCCGAGTTGGGCTTTGGGCTGGATTTGTCCCGTTGCGCGGTCACCGGCACCACCGAAGCCTTAACCCACGTCAGCCCGCGCAGCGGCCGAGCGGTATCGACGGCGGCGGCGCAACCGTTTCTCGACCGACTGTTACCGCTTTCCGGTTTTCTGATCGGGGGCGGCGGGGGCGGGGGCGGAATGGCCGAGATCGCTGCCGGCCTGCGTCTGACTGGCTGGTTTCTCGGCCGTCACCTGTCGGCGCTGCCCCCGGCCCGCATCCGTCTGGCTGAAGATGTGGCGCGCGCGGCCGCCGCAACCTCTTCGCTATCGGCTCCAACTCCAGCCACGGCCGCTACCGGCACCGCCGGCTTGAGACGCATGGCGTGATGGACCTGATTGGCAACGGCGCGGTTAACGGCACCGGTTTGGGCGCGCATCACCTGCATATCCTGAGCCTGAGCCGGGGCTGACTGAGTGGCACCGAACATTACGCCGGCGACAACCAGCAAAGCTGACGGCAACGAGAACAGGGTGCTCCGGACCATGATTTCCTCCGCTTGTTGTCGGCTTGCTTCCGCTCGATTTAACGGCCTGGGCGCAGCATCGCCACTGGTTTGTCCTTAAAAGTTACGGTCATGGTGTCGCCGGTGACCCGATAGGGCAAAGCGGTGGGGGCGATGCTGACCGCGCAATCGCTGTCGGCGGTACCGACGTGGCTTTGACTCCGTTCGAGAATCCGAATCGCGGTGGGTGAAACTTCCGCACGGGCGGTTAGATTCCCAGTCAGAACCGTGCCATCGAGATAGCGGCAATCGTAACGAAAGGTGACGCTGCCGGTTCCGATCGCCATAGCCAAGTACATCTTGTGCAGTCCGTTATCGATCACCGGTCCAGCCGAGCGCCACATCCCCAAAATCCGCGCGGGTTCCGGCCAAGCCTGAGCCGCAGCCCCGGTCACGGCGGCCACGGTCGCCAGAACCAGGATGGCCAAAGCTCGCAGCCGGCTTATCTGTTTCCAGTGTCGATTGCCGGCCATGGCTCGCTCCTTTTGGTCAGCCGCCCCGCTTCATCGCCACGGTCCGATCCTTGAACGTGACCATCAGCTCGTCGCCGCGCAGAGAGTAAGGTAGGGTGATCGGCACGATCGACACCGTGCAATCATTTTCGGCGCTACCGACCCGGCTTTGGCCACGTTCCAGAATTCTAATGCGGTCAGTGCCGACTTCGGCGCGGGTGACAAAACTACCGGCCAGAATCGAGCCGTCGAGGTAGCGGCAGTCATAGCGGAAGGTCACGCTCTGAGCGGCCACATCCAGTTTCAGGAACATCTTCTGTAAGCCGATATCGACCACCGGCCCAACCGAACGCCACAGCCCGAACACTCGCGGCGATTCCGGTTGGGGTTGGAACTGGGGCTGGGGCTGAACCTGATCCCGGGTCTGATCCCGGGCCTGTCGCGCGCGTTCGGCCTGGGCGGTCTGTTCCCTTGACTGGGCCTGGGCCTGTTTCAACCGTTCGTAGATCGCCCGTGCTTCTAAATCACCTTGAGATGCAGCCAGACGCAGCAGCCGCGCCGCCTCGCGCTGGTCCTGGGACACGCCCCAGCCGTTAAGATAGAGCACGCCGAGATTAGCCTGAGCATCAGGCTGTTCCTGTTCAGCCGCCTTACGAAACCAGCGCGCCGCTTCACCATAATCCTGCGTTACGCCCTGGCCGTTCTGATACAGCCAGCCCAAGTTATTCTGAGCCCCGGCGTTGCCCTGGTCTGCCGCCTTGCGATACCAGCGCACCGCTTCGGCGTGGTCCTGAACCACGCCGCGGCCATGTTCATACATAGTGCCCAAACTGAACTCAGCCCCGGCATAGCCCTGACCGGCGGCGGCGCGGAACAGGCGCAAGGCTTCAACATGATCCTGATAAACGCCCTTACCGTCACGAAACAGCCAACCCAGGGTGGTTTGAGCGGCGGCGTCGCCGCGTTCGCCGGCAGCGCGATACCACTGCACCGCCAACACCGGATTACCAGCGGCCAGGGCCTGATCGCCCTGCCGACGCAACCCGGCACCATCCAGAGTCTGAGCCTCGACCGCGAGTCCAGCCCAGCCCACCATCAGCGCCACCAACAGACGGATGATCATGCCCGGTTCCTTCCCGCCACCTGAGCCGCAGTCTACCTCAAGTCTCGAACCTTGGCTGTGATCAAGGTCACAGGATCACAGGATCACAGGATCACAGGATCAAGGTCACACCGAGGGCCTTCGGCGACGTGAACGCTCAATAACCGGTGGCGTTCAAGCCCGTTGCGGGACTGTCCGTTTCCGAATTAGGTCCGACAGGGAGGCCACGGTGCCAGGGTTGATGCCGAGGCGATCACCGAGATAGGCCCAGAAAGAGATCACGTT
>CAUYTZ010000027.1:0-1398 GCA_963575695.1 uncultured Gammaproteobacteria bacterium
GGATGGCGGAAAGCCGCTCCATGGCACCGCCCAGGCCGCCGTCGATATGCTCGGCGGCCTGTCGGGAGGAGTCCCCGGAGGCGAGCAGTCCCTTCCTGAACGGATCTGGGTGTTGTTCGCTCGAATGGCGATGCTGCCTCCGGCCCCTGTGCCGGCGTGATTGCGGCGCGCGGCATCTTCCACACGAAGGCGTCGTGTTCGCCGTACGGGATCGGTTGACCGGTCCGTCGGGTCGAAATACCGAAACCGGGCGGCGGCGTTCGCAAGCTCGGCATCCCAACGGTGATCGACAGGCTCATCCAACAGGCGGTACTACAGATAATACAACCGCGATGGGATGGTACGTTTTCCGATAACAGCTTCGGTTTCCGCCCGGGCCGCTCGGCCCATCAAGCGGTTGCCAAAGCACAATCCTACATCGAACAGGGATATGGGACCGTCATTGATATTGATTTGGAGAAATTCTTCGACAATGTCAACCATGATATCCTTATGTCTCTGGTCGCCAAAAGAGAGTGCGATAAGAGGCTGCTTAAACTGATCCGCGCTTTTCTTACGGCCGGAATCATGGAGGGCGGACTGGTCACAAGGAACGAGGAAGGAACCCCGCAGGGCGGCCCAATCTCACCAATATTGTCAAATCTAATGCTCGACGTATTGGACAAAGAACTGGAAAGCCGGAAATTGCACTTCGTCCGCTACGCAGATGATTGCAACATCTATGTCCGCTCCCTGCGGGCTGGTCAACGGGTGATGGAAAGCGTCAAAGAATTCCTGACCCGCAAACTGAAGCTGAAAGTCAATCCAGAAAAGAGCGCGGTTGGTAAACCATCCAAGCGGAAATTTCTCGGGTTCAGCTTCCAAGTAGCCAAGAACGTTGTCAAACGGCGTCTTGCGCCCAAGAACAGTGGTCGTCATGGTAGCCTGGATGGGTAACATCCCGAAAAGCGTTGCTGGCAGCGAGATGGCGTGCCGGGGCGCGCGCTCCTCTTCAAGCTCGTGCTCGCACAGCATCTTAAAGCGGGAGTAATCGGTCAGTGGCGCCAAGTCTCGGTCGAAGACGAACGGGTCATGGAAACGATCGAGGGCATGAGCCATGTGTTCGACGATACGATCGAAGCGCTCAAGACCCGGGAGGAGAGTTCCCGAAATTTTTCCCGATACTCGGTCAATCGTCGCGTTGAGTGCAAGAAGGTTTGTTTGGCTTGCGATCTTCTCAATTGTCTTAACTATAGTAGTTATTTGTTCTGTTGCAACATTAAGGTTCTTAACTTTAGCCGCCAAATCCACCACCGAGTTCGATACATTCCCTATCTGCTTAACTGCTCTTTCGGCTGCTGCGACACCACCGGCTACCCGTTCACGAACCGTCAAGGCATCCTGAGCTACACTATCAGT
>CAUYTZ010000028.1:0-8535 GCA_963575695.1 uncultured Gammaproteobacteria bacterium
TGCACAGCACCAAACGCCTTATCAAGGCATTCAGGCGCTGCACACGAAACCTCTTTGACCCTCCGCGAAAGCGCAAAAAGCAGATGCAGGGGCGGCAAAAATCCTTATCCTAGCGCATATGGGGCTTTGCCCTGGACCCACCAAAGGCCGAGGGCCTTTGGAAACCGTGACTTGGGACGGATCAAATCAAACCATTGTGACCATGACACCCTTCCGCACAATTCTCGATCGCCTACAACTGCTGCCCACCGGCGGACCGGGAACCTGCGTGTTCGCGATCACCAACGCCTGCAACGCCCGCTGCGACTTCTGCGGCTATGCCCACAGCCGAATCCCGGCACCAGCCCGGGTGTGGGCCGACCTGGACCGGTCACAAAACGCAATCGAGGTGCTGTTCAAGCGCGGTATCCGCTCGCTGACCTTCACCGGTGGTGAGCCGACCACCCACCGCGGCTTGACCGACATGATCAGTCACGCCGTCGGGCTGGGCATGGCCACCACCCTGATCAGCAACGGGTTCCTGCTCAGTCGCGCGGTGGTCGAACAAATCCATTCCGCCGGTCTGGGCCTGCTGCTGCTGTCGGTCGATGCCGCCCAGAGCACACAACATGACGCGAATCGCGGCCTGACAGCCAGCTTCGCCCGGGTGGCCGCCGCTTGTCGCCACGCGCGCGAACTGGGCCTAGCCACCGGTGCCGCAGTCACCATCAATCGCCTGATCACCGATTACGCCGCACTGGCCCGAGCGTTGGCCGAAGCCGGATTCACCACGGTCCGCTTCTGCTATCCCAAACGCGCCGCCTATTCCTCCTCCTGTGCGTTTTCGACCAATTCAGCGCTGATCGATTATTCGGCCAGTGAGTTGGTCGGTCAATTCGAGTCGATCGAGCGGCTGCGTTCCCGCATAACGGTCCTCAATCCTCCCGGTGCGCTGAACGACATGATCCGGCATCTCAACGGAGAACCAGAGCATTATCCCTGCTTGGGGGGCTGCAAGTCATTTTATCTGGATTTTAATTTTGATCTGTATCGGTGTGACTATTGGCCGGAACCGATCGGACAGGTTGAACAGTTTTCCCGCTTGCCGCTGGTGCGAGACAACTGTACGCGCTGCATGAGTGACGAATTTCGTGATGCTGCGGTTGACCAGTATTTGGCGATGACCGTGGCCGATATTCTGCATCATTTGGCCGGCCTACACCTGGAATTGGCGTGGCGAGCGGCGAGCGCTCGGCCGATTGCTCAAGCGGTGCGTCGGTGGTGGACGAATAGATGAATAGGTAATGTCATTCTTTACGCTCGATGGTCTTAATCCCGGCAGTCGGAAATCATGGCATGGCTTCGGATCTCCAAACTCTTCGCGTCGCCCTGGCTCGCGGCGAAAAAGCCGCCCTGGCCCGAGCCTTGGCTCGCCTGGAACGCGACCCGGACAGCGACCAGACCCTGGCCCTGCTCGATGCCGCCTGGACCGAACCCATCGCGCAAGTGATCGGCCTAACCGGCCCGCCCGGAGTCGGGAAATCGACTCTGACCGGAACCCTGATTCCCAGCTATCGCACCCAAGGCAAAACCGTGGCGGTGATCGCGGTTGATCCATCGTCCCGGCGCAGCGGCGGCGCTTTGCTCGGCGACCGGGTGCGGTTGGCCACCGATCCGGAAGATGGGGGCGTGTTCGTGCGCTCAATGGCGGCGCGCGACCGACTCGGCGGACTGGCCGGATTGACCATCGCCTCCATGGTTCTGATGCGGGCGTTGTTCGATGTCGTGCTGATCGAAACCGTCGGTGTCGGCCAATCGGAAACCGATGTCGCGACCGCCGCCGATACGGTGGTGTTCTGTGTTCAGCCCGGATCGGGCGACAGCCTGCAATTCATGAAAGCCGGCATCGTCGAAATTCCCCACATCGTGGCCGTGACCAAGGCCGACATGGGGGCCGCCGCCGACCGGGCCCGCTCCGACGTGGCCGGGGCCCTGGGCATGACCAGCGAAGCCGAACCGGGCTGGCCGGTGGCGGTGCTGGCGCTATCGGCGGTGCGCAAGGACGGGTTGAACGGCCTGCTGGAAGCGCTTGACCGCCACTGGGCCTGGTTGAACAACACCGGCCGCCTGGCCACCGCCCGACAGGCCCAGGCTCAGAACTGGCTGGTCGATGCGGTGCGAGAACGCTACGGCCGCGACGGCCTGCGCCGGGCCGGCTCGCTGGCGTTGCCGGTCGCAGCGGCCCCGTTCGGTCGGCTGGCGACAGTGATTGATCGTCTGGCGCGCTGAATCCCTCCACTTTAATTTTGCCTAAATAAAGCGGGTCCAGGGGCCTCTAGGCTCCTGGTGGGTCCAGGGCAAAGCCCTGGTCGCCGAAGGCCCTGGTTCCGTTCAAAAACAAAGCCACCGAGCGACGCACCCAATCTTCGCCGTCAACGGTGGTGAATGGGTGCGGGTGGGCCCCGAGCAGCCGGTCCAGGGGTTCGGCCACGATCAGGTGATAGAACTGTTGAGCGGTGAACAAGGGATCGGTGATAGTTAGGCGGCCGCGCGCGGTCTCCCGTTCCAGGATTTCGGCAATCGTTCGCCAGCCGTGGTCGGCGCACAACTCGTGAACCAAACGAGCCATGTCCGGAAAGCGCGGCCCTTCAGCATACATCACCCGGTGTAAGGCGATCACCTCCGGCCGGGTAATCGCGGCGAGCAGGCTGCGGCCCAACGCGCACAGCACCTCCGCCACCTCGGCATCCGGGGGTACGGTTTCTTCGACCGTTTCCAGCCATTGCCGCATCAAACGCCGGATTACAGCCACGTAGAGCGCCGCCTTGTCAGCATAGCGGACATAAAGCGTGCGCTTGGCCACCCCGGCACCACGCGCCACCGCTTCGATGCTGGTCGCGGCGAAGCCCTGCTCAACAAACAAGCCGGTCGCCACCTTCAGAATCTTTTCTTCAAGCCGCTCGGCCTCGGCCCGCGAAGGCCGTCCGCCTTTAACCCTGGCATCGCTTATGATTTCACTATCCACCGCCTGGCCTCTCCCCCGGATGACCGGGCCTGTCACCCATTCTCAATAGCATCGTACCACGGCCCGGTCTTCAAAAAAATAGAACGATACCGTTGCGTTTCGTTTTTTGAGGGCCTAGATTAGGGGACAGAAGACCTTTTCATCGTGCCGACCGGATTGCCACCATGCCAAACGAGAATCCTTCCGACCGTTCCGCGTGCCATCGCCGCCGCTGGCTGTGGCTGGGTGCGGTCGGCGTGTTGGTGCTGTCGACCGCCGGCGGTCTGTCGCTGCGCGGTGACTCTGCGGCTCGGGCCGCGCAATCTCCACCCGCCGGAGCCCCAGTGTCGGCGGGTGGAGGACCAGCCGTCGCGGTGCAAGCCGTCGCGGTGCGCGCGGTCGAGCGGTTGGGCTTCGAACGGTCGTTGCTGACCAGCGGCTCGCTGACCGCGTGGGATGAATTGCCAATCGGCACCGAGCTGACCGGATTGCGCGTGGTCGAGGTAATGGCGGAGGAAGGGGACCAGGTCAGCGCCGGACAGGTTCTGGTGCGGCTGAATGATACTCTGCTACGGGCCCAAATCGACCAAAACGCGGCCCAACAGGCTCGGTCGCGAGCCGGGATCGGACAATCCGAGGCGGCGATCGCCGAGGCTGAAGCCAATCTGAAAGATGCTCAGGCCAACCTACGCCGAGCGCGGGAATTGCGTCGCACCGATGCGGTCAGCGTCCAAAGCGCCGAAACCCGGGCAACCGCAGTGCTGGTCGCCGAAGCGCGGCTGGCGACGGCACATCAAGCGGTCGCGGTGGCACGAGCGGATCTGGTCCTGGTTCAGGCCCAAGGCGAGGAACTGGCCCGGCGGCGGCGTCAGACCGAAATCCGGGCACCGGCTGATGGCGTAATCACCCAGCGCATGGCCCGCACCGGCCAAGTGCCGCAGGGGACGAATACCGACTTGTTCCACCTGATCCGCGATGGCCGGGTGGAAATGGTTGCCGAGGTGCCGGATCTGGATTTGGCCAAAGTTATGCCCGGCCAGACCGTGCGCGTGACGCCGGCGGCCGAAGGGTCTCCGTCAATTCAGGGCACGGTGGAGCGGATCGCCCCGATCGTGAACCCGGCCACACGCCTGGGCAAAGTCCATGTTCGATTGCCGGCCGAGGTTTTGGTCCGTCCCGGCCAGTTCGCACGGGCGGAAATCGTGATCGGGCGGGTGGAAACCCTAGCGGTGCCGGAAGCGGCGGTGATGATCAACGATGGCATGGCCCGGGTTTATGTTCTGACCGATCCGGCACAAGCGGTGGGAACGCGCGGCAAACTGACCGCACGCACGGTAACGCTGGGTGGTCGTCGGGATGGCATGGTTGAGGTGCTCAACGGGCTGAACGCCCGTGACCGGGTCGTGGTGTCTGGGGCCGGATTCGTCAAGGATGGCGATCTGGTCGCGGTGCTGCCGCCGCTGGCTGAAACCTCGCTGGCAAAGTAACTTGTTCACCTAATAGTTAGGGCATAACCCGCGATGAATCAGGCACACAAACGGCGCTCGTCGATCAACATCTCGGCTTGGTCGATCCTCAATCCGGTGCCGCCGACCGTGCTCTTCGTCATGCTGACCCTGGCCGGAATTTATTGCTTCCAGATCCTGCGCGTCAACCAGATGCCGGATATCGATGTGCCGGCGGTGATCGTGACCATCACCCAATCCGGTGCCGCCCCAGCCGAGATGGAAGTACAGATCACCCGCAAGATCGAGGACTCTGCCGCCTCGCTGGGTAACGTCGATCACATCCGCTCGACCATCAGCGATGGTGTTTCGACCACCGCGATTGAATTCGCGCTGGGTGTCAACACCGACCGCGCGGTCAATGACGTGCGCGACGCGGTCAGCAAGATCCGGCAAACACTGCCCCAGGATATCAACGAACCGGTAATATCTCGGGTCGATTTCATCGGCGGTGCCATGGCCACCTATGTCGTCGAGGCTCCGAACCTGGCGCTGGAGGCGTTGTCCTGGTTCATCGATAACGAGGTCAGCCGTGCGTTGCTGTCGGTCAAGGGGGTGTCGCAGATCCAGCGCTCCGGCGGTGCCGACCGCGAGGTGCGGATCGAGCTGGTCCCGGATCGGCTCAACGCCTTGGGTGTGACCGCAGACGAGGTCAACCAGCAACTGCGCGCGCTGAATGTCAACCTGCCCGGAGGGCGGGGTATGGTCGGTGGTGCGGAACAGACCATCCGCACGCTGGGGAGTGCCGCAACCCTGGAGCAGTTGCGCGCGACTCCGATTATTCTTTCTGGGGGCCGCACCGCTCGGCTTCAGGATCTGGGCCGAGTGATCGATGGTGCCGCCGAGCAGCGCCAACTGGCGCGGTTTAACGGTAAGGAGGTGGTGGCGTTCTCGGTGCTACGCGCGGTCGGCAGCGGTGAGGTGGCGGTGGCCAAAGCGGTCGAAGCCAAGGTCGAGAGCCTACGCACAACCTATTCCTTCGCCACGTTCACCCTGGTCAACTCCACCACCCGTTTCGTCAAGGGTGCCTATGACGCGGCGATGGAAGCGCTGCTGCTGGGCGCGGGACTGGCGGTGTTGGTGGTGTTGGTGTTCCTGCGCGACTGGCGGGCAACGCTGATTTCGGCCGCAGCTATGCCGCTATCGTTGCTGCCAACCTTCGCGGTCATGCAGGGGCTTGGGTTCACGATTAACACCGTTACCTTGCTCGGCCTAACTTTGGTGGTCGGGATTCTGGTTGATGACGCGATCGTAGAGGTCGAAAATATCGTCCGCCACATTCACATGGGGAAATCGCCGATGCAGGCGGCGTTCGAAGCCGCCGATGAAATCGGGCTGGCGGTGATCGCCACCACCATGGTGATCGTCGTGGTCTTCCTGCCGGTTAGCTTCATGCCCGGCATTCCCGGCCAGTTCTTCCGCCAGTTTGGGATTTCGGTCGCGGCGGCGGTACTGTTCTCGTTGGCCGTGGCCCGCTTGCTGACACCGATGATGTGCGCCTTCTTTTTGAAAACCCCGCCCGAGGAGCCGCCGGAAGGCCGCTTTACCCGCTTTTATCGCTCGATACTGGTCTGGTGTCTCGATCACCGGATTATCGCGACGGTGGCCGCGTTCGGAATTTTTGCCGGAACCATGGTCCTAGCACCGCTGATTCCCAGCGGCTTCGTTCCGGTTGAAGACCGCTCACAGACCCTGTTGACTCTGGAACTCTCACCGGGGGCGACTCTGGCTGAAACCGACCGGATCGTCGCTGAAGCAACCCGGCTACTGCGCGCGGAACCGGAGGTGGTGAGCGTAGTCGCCGGAATCGGTGTGCCCTCACAGTCCGGATTCGGGCAAAGCTCCCTGGGCGAGGTGCGCAAGGCGACGCTGACCGTCAACCTTAAGCCCAAGGCCGAGCGCGCCATCAGCCAGAAGCAATTCGAACTGGCCGCTGGAAAATTGATCAGGCAAATCCCTGGCATTCGCTTCAGCTTCGCCAAGGTCAACGGCGGCAAGGATGTGACCATTATCCTGGCCGGAGATGACCCGGCGGTGCTGATGCCAGCGGCGGAAAAGGTGTTTGATGCCATGCGCGCGCTGGCGATGCTGGCCGACGTTAATTCCGGCGCAACCCTGCTGCGGCCAGAAATCCAGATCCGGCCTAATTTCGAGCGTGCCGCCGATCTGGGGGTGTCGGTGCAACGGCTGGCGACACTGGTTAAGGTCACAACCTTAGGTGATGTGGATGCCGCGCTGGCCAAATTCACCCTGGCCGACCGCCAAATTCCGATCCGGGTGCAGTTGGACCCAGCGGCGCGGGCTAATCTGGACGTAATCGGCGCGTTGCGGGTGTCACGAGCCGGTGGTGGTTCGGTCCCCCTTTCCAGCGTCGCCGAGACCAGAGTTGGCAGCGGTACCGCCCAAATCAACCGTTTCGACCGCGCCCGGCAGGTCACGATCGAAGCCAACCTCAACGGCGCAGCGCTGGGACAAGCCCTGGCGGCGATTCAGGCCTTGCCCGAAGTCGTCCATCTGCCACCGGGCGTACGCTTGTTGCCTTCGGGCGATGCCGAACACATGGCCGAACTCAACGCCAGTTTCGGGATCGCGATCCTAACCGGGGTAATGCTGGTGCTCGCGGTGCTGGTGATTCTGTTCGGCGGCGTGTTCCAGCCCATCACGATCATGATGGCGCTGCCGCTGTCGCTGGGTGGGGCGCTGTTGGCGTTGCTGATCACTGGCGACGCGCTGGGCATCGCGCCGTTGATCGGGATTTTGATGCTAATGGGCATCGTCGGCAAGAATTCGATCCTGCTGGTCGATTACGCCCTAAGTGAAATCGAACTCGGTTCAGACCGCCGCCACGCGCTGCTGGAAGCCGGAGCCAAGCGCTCTCGGCCGATCGTGATGACCACTATCGCCATGGTTGCCGGCATGCTGCCGATCGCGGCCCGCTTGGGTGAGGACGCTGATTTCCGCGCGCCGATGGCGGTAGCGGTGATCGGCGGCCTGATCGCCTCTACTCTACTCAGCCTGGTGTTCATTCCGGTGATGTTCACCTTCATGGACGATTTGTCACGGTTGTTCCGGCGTCTCGTTGGTTGAGGAAACGGGGGTTGAGGAAACGGGTCCAGAGGCAAAGCCCCTGGCCTTTTAATAATCCCCCAGCACCTCAGTTAACCACCATCGGTGCGACCGCAACCCCCACCGCGCAACTACCCAACGCCGCCACCCCCAACGCGGCGGCGAGCGCCAGCGGTGACAACGGCGTCAACGCCGCTCCGGCCACCAAGGCGGCAAGCTCTGCCGGACCAACCACCAGCGTAAACCCAGTTCCCAGAGCACCACCGATCAGACACCCCTTGCCATGCCGAGTCGGCAAACTGGCGATCGTCTTGGCTGGGACCGCCGGGGCGACTGGGGCCGCCACAGTTGGTGGCGGTGCCGGCGGTGCGGCAGGCGGCGCGACCGCAACCGGCGGCGGCGCGGACACCTTGGCTGCCGGTGCCTGTGGAGCCGCCACTTGTGGGGCCGGTGCTGGGGAAGCCGGAACCGACGCGACGGCGACCACGGGTGGCGATGCCGGCTTGCCGCGATAAATCGACTGAATCTTGGCTATAACTAGATCAACTTGGGGCTTCATCTTGGACAACCCTCCATTTTGCAATGGAATCGCGGCCAGCATGGCCATGCCCAGGATAATTATAACAATAAATGTTCTCTTGCCCATGTCCATTTCCTATTCATGTCTCGCGGAATCTCAAGGCAATCTCGGCATCACAGACAGTCCGGCTTCCAAAATCCGGTTTGCGGAACCAAGTTTTCCTTGCAAAACCACGCTCACGTTGCCGCCATGCTCGGCTATGGTCTTCTGGCCCTTGCGCACCGACTTGCCATTGAGCCGCGCCGCCAGCTTAATGCCATCGTCATTTTCCAGATTAAGCGTCACCTCGCCCACCGGCTGCCCTTCGGGCGGCAACGGAATGCCGGCCAGAGCTTCGACCGACAGCATTACCGCGACCTTGACCGTTTTGACCTTGACTGACACGGTGATGTTCTCCGGCT
>CAUYTZ010000029.1:0-5375 GCA_963575695.1 uncultured Gammaproteobacteria bacterium
CCGCCGGAAAAAAGCCCAAGGTTGCCATCGTCGCGGTTATGCGCCGCCTGCTCGGAATCCTAAACGCGCTCGTTCGTGACGGCAAACCTTGGGATCAAAATCATGCCTCGGCATGAGCGAGAAGACAGTTGCTGGACCCACCAAAGGCCGGGGGCCTTTGGAAATCGTTACTTGAGGCGCCCCCCCCCAACTACCGACTTTACAAATTGGAATAGGTCGGGCCGCCGCCACCTTCCGGAACCGTCCAGGTGATGTTCTGAGTCGGGTCTTTGATGTCGCAGGTCTTGCAATGCACACAATTGGCGGCGTTGATTTGCAACTGTGGATGGTTGGCGTTAATGTCCCGGATGATTTCATAGACTCCGGCCGGACAATAACGCTGTTCCGGTGCGTCATAGACCGCCAAATTAACCGCAATCGCTGCGGCCGGATCGCGCAACACCAGATGGCTGGGCTGGTTTTCTTCGTGGTTGGTGCCGGACAGATAGACCGACGACAACCGGTCGAAAGTGATCACGCCATCGGGCTTAGGATAGTTGATCGGCCGCGCCTGAGCGGCGGGAACCAGGGTTTCGTTGTCGGCATGATGGTGGTGCAGCGTCCACGGCGCATTGCCACGGAATAGGTAGGTGTCAATCGCGGAATAGGCCAGCGCCGCCCACAGCCCATAGTTGAACGACGGCCGGATATTGCGCACGTTGTGCAATTCGGCCCACACCCAGCTTTGCTTGAGCCGTTCGGAATAAGCGGTGGCTTCGGTCGCGGGTTGGTTGGTGGCCAGCAGGTCGTAAATCGCCTCGGCCGCGACCATGCCCGACTTCATCGAAGTGTGAATGCCCTTGATCTTGGCCACGTTGAGCAGGCCGGCACAGTCGCCGATCAGCACCCCGCCGGGAAAGGTCAGCTTGGGCAGCGACTGCAACCCACCTTCGGCCAGAGCCCGCGCACCATAGGCGATGCGCCGTCCGCCTTCGAACAGCGAGCGGATCTTGGGGTGGGTCTTGAAGCGCTGGAATTCTTCGAACGGCGAGATATACGGGTTGCGATAGTCGAGTCCGACCACGAAGCCGACCGCAACCTGATTGTTGTCCATATGATAAAGGAACGAGCCGCCATAGGTGGACGCATCCAACGGCCAGCCGATGGTGTGCAGCACTTGGCCGGGATGGTGTTTACCCGGTTCGACCTCCCACACCTCCTTGACCCCAAGGCCGAAGGTCTGCGGATCGGAATCCTTCTCCAGATTGAACTTTTCGACCACAATCTTGGTCAGCGAGCCGCGACAACCCTCGGCGAAAATGGTCTGACGGGCGCGCAGCTCCACCCCCGGGGTGTGATTGGCGGTCGGCTGGCCATCCTTACCAATGCCCATGTCACCGGTGGCGACTCCGGCGACATGGCCGTGCTCGTCGTACAGCACCTCGGCCCCAGCGAAACCGGCATAAATCTCGACCCCGGCCGCTTCAGCCTGCGCCGCCAGCCAGCGGCCGAAGATGCTGATCGAGATGATATAATTGCCATGGTTGTGCATCTGCGGCGGCGTCGGCAATCGCAGCGCCATCGATTTGGTCAAAAACATGAAGCGGTCGTCGCCGGCCGGGGTGGTCAGCGGTGCGTTCAGTTCCTTCCAGTTCGGCAGCAGTTCATCAAGCGCCCGCGGTTCCAACACCGCACCGGAAAGCAGATGCGCGCCGACTTCGGACCCTTTTTCGATCACACAAACCGACAGTTCGCTGTCCTTCTCCGCAGCAAGCTGCTTCAACCTGATGGCCGCCGCCAGCCCGGCCGGGCCACCGCCGACGATCACGACATCGTATTCCATGGTCTCGCGCGTCATCGCCCCTCTCCCATTTCCCGAATCCGGTTAACATGCGTGCCCAGTCCATGTCACATTGGCGGGCTGATGCCAAGCCTAACCATGACCGAGACAGCCCATGAATCCTCATGGCCCTCATGACCGGTGCCGATGACTGACTGTGCCCCCGAAACCGCCCCCCGAACCGCCCCCGATCCCAGTCCCGCGCTCGCCACGTTGCGATGGCTGATTGAGATCGGGGTTGACGAGGTGATCGGCGATGAAGTCACCGATTGGGCGACGTTGACCGGCCTGACCGGCCAGCGACCAATTGCCGTTTCCCCTGGGGCCGCCGCCAAACCACCGGATGCCAGACCACCAGGCGAGGCGTTGTCGCCGTCCCGCCCATCGCTGACCGTTACAGGGGCTGGAGCGGCAACGATGGCCGTGACCAACGCCCAGGCCAGGGAACAAGCGGCTAAAGCCGCGAGTCTGGAAGAGTTGGCCGCGATTCTCGCCACCTTCGATGGCTGCTCCTTGCGTCACACCGCGATGACTCTGGTCTTTGCCGACGGCAACCCGCAGGCGCGGATCATGCTGATTGGCGAGGCTCCGGGCGAAGACGAGGACCGCCAAGGCAAGCCGTTCGTCGGCCCCAGCGGTAAACTGCTTGACCGGATGCTGGCCGCGATCGGCCTGGACCGCACCACGGCCTACATTTCCAACATTCTGCCCTGGCGTCCACCCGGCAACCGCAGCCCGACTCCGGCTGAAATCGCCATCTGCCTGCCGTTCATTGAACGCCACATCGAATTGGTCGCGCCGGAAGTGCTGGTGCTGCTGGGCGGCACTGCGACGAAAGCCATGCTCAACCGCAGCGAGGGCATCACTCGCCTGCGTGGGCAGTGGTTCGACCATCTCAGCCCTGGCCTGACCCGACCCGTGGCGACGCTGGCCACTTATCACCCGGCGTACCTGCTGCGCACGCCGCTGCACAAGCGCGAGGCATGGCGGGATTTCCTGGCCTTGAAGACAAGGCTGGGGGCTTCCCCCCCAGTCCCCTGACGAGGCGGCGTCGCCCCTTCGGCCCCCACCAGGGGCGCTTCGCCCCGATTCCTTTTAGATCATCGCCATGCCGCCATTGATGTGCAGCGTTTGGCCGGTAACGTAACCGCCTTCCTCGCTGGCCAGATAAATCACCCCGGCGGCGATGTCTTCCGGCGTGCCCATCTTGCCGGCCGGAATCGCCGCGTTCAGCTTGTCCTTCTGTTCCTGGGGCAAGGCGCTGGTCATGGCCGTCGCGATGAAGCCGGGGGCCACGCAGTTGACCGTGATCCCGCGTGAGGCGACTTCCGCCGCCAACGCCTTCGACATACCAATCATGCCGGCCTTGGAGGCGGCATAGTTGGCCTGGCCGGGGTTGCCGGTAACGCCAACGATGGAGGTGATGCCAATGATCCGGCCCCAGCGCCGCTTCATCATGCCGCGCAGCGCGGCACGGCACAGCCGGAAGCCGGCGGTCAGATTGACATCCAGCACCGCTTGCCAGTCGTCATCCTTCATCCGCATCGACAAACCGTCGCGAGTCAGGCCGGCATTGTTGACCAGAATATCAAGCCGGCCCAACGCCGACTCAGCATTCTTGGCCAGCGCCTCAACCCCGGCCGGGTCGGACAGGTTGGCCGGGACGACGCGGGTACGCTCGATCCCCAATTCAGCGGCCAGCTTTTCCAGCGACTCGACCTTGGTTCCCGACAGCGCCACCGTGGCACCCTGGGCATGGAGCATACGGGCGATGGCGGCACCGATCCCGCCTGAAGCGCCAGTGACCAGCGCGCATTTCCCGGTCAGATCGAACATGGTTTTCCTTTCCGTATCAGACTTGAAGAGTTTTGATCATTCTCAAGGAGAGCGCCACACCTGCGATAAGGAACACTACCCATAAATTTGGCTTATGATAATCGACTCTCATGCGTTGTCCGATTTGCCACAGCGAGCGTGCAAATCCGCAATCATCTCTTCCGCACTCGTGAATGGTCCGTGTGTATTAAGCCCGTGTCTTGCCTCTTCGCCCGCCTCCAATATTTCCGTCTCTTCTTGCGGAGTTAGACCATTTTCGGTCAAGACGACTTCATAGGAAACACGCACAACAACCGCATCCGCCAATGTCCCGCGAATTTCTGGCGGGAGCTTTCCCGCCTCGATTGGTTTGTCTATGGTGACACGCATAGGGGGCGTCCTTAAGATGCGCGAACATTATAAATTACAGCTATTGCCTCCGGCGGGCAGGGGCTTTACCCCTGCACCCCACCAGGAGCCTGGAGGCCCCTGGACCCACTTCATTTGGGGCTCACTTGAAGCTATTTCAGAAATTCATCAATCTCAGCCGGAGTGCCGACCGAACGCGCCACTAGGTCACGGTCGATGCGCTTGGTCAAACCGGCCAGCACCTTGCCCGCGCCGATTTCGACCAGGGTATCGACTCCGGCCGCCTTCATCGCCAGCACGCTTTCCCGCCAACGGACCACGCCCGTAACCTGCTCCACCAGCAGACTCCGAATTTCGGCCGGATCCGTGACCGGAGCGGCGGTGACATTGGCCACCAGCGGCACCACCGGTGCCACCATCACAACCTCGGCCAGAGCCTCGGCCATGGCTTTCGCGGCCGGGGCCATCAGCAGGCAATGGAACGGAGCGCTGACCGGCAACCTGATCGACCGCTTCAAGCCGCGCGTGGCCGCGATCGCCAGCGCCGCTTCGATCGCCAGAACATGGCCGCTAATCACGACTTGGCCGGGGGCGTTGTCGTTGGCCATGGCGCAGACCTTGCCCGATTCGGCCTGGGCCTCGGCCGCGATCGACCGCGCGGCTTCCGGATCGGCACCGAGCAGGGCGGCCATAGCCCCTTCACCCACCGGCACCGCCTTTTGCATCGAGAGGCCGCGCAGTTTAAGCAGCCGCGCGGTATCGGCCAGCGAGAACGTGCCGGCGGCACACAACGCCGAATATTCACCCAGCGAGTGGCCGGCGACGAAAGCGGCAACCTTAGCCAGATCGACTCCCCCCTGCTGCTGCAAGACCCGGATCACGGCAAGGCTGACCGCCATCAGCGCCGGCTGGGCGTTTTCGGTCAGCATCAGATCACTTGCAAACCCTTCAAACATCAGCGCCGACAACTTCTGGTTGAGCGCATCATCGATTTCTTCAAAGGTTTGCCGAGCGATGGCAAAGGCTTGGGCCAATTCCTTCCCCATGCCGACCACCTGACTGCCCTGTCCTGGAAACACGAACGCCTGCGCCATACCACCACTCCGTTGATTTCGAGGCCACCACGCCTGGGATGGCGAATTCGGCACAGTGATAGCGCCGTGAGCGACTTAGCGCAAAAGGGTAATGAAGGGGGTCCGGGGGCCTCCAGACTTCTGACGGAGCCAGGGCAACGCCCCATATGCGCTAGGATAAAGGCTTGACGAGGCGGGAAAATCGTGATTCATCAACGCGATGGACACGATTTCTCTCCTCGCCAGGGATTGGAGCGCGTTTGTCGCGCAGATATCCCGATTCATCGATCTTGACGCAA
>CAUYTZ010000030.1:0-8232 GCA_963575695.1 uncultured Gammaproteobacteria bacterium
TCCCAGCCTCAACCTCGCTGCGGTCATGGCCATGGACCATCGCAAACAAGGTGTAAGGCCAATCTGGCGGCCGTCGTGGCCGGTGATAACAATGGGTTACGCATTCCAGTGCCCCAACCAGCGGCCCAAATCAACGAACACGCCGATCGCGGCCAGACCATAGCCGAACACGGGCTGGCCGGCTTTGAGCTTGGCTCTGAGTTCGCGTGAGGTCATAATTATTGATACCCTCCCCAACGGGCCTTCGGCGACCCGGGCTTTGCCCTGGCCCCACCAGGAGCCTGGAGGCCCCCCTAATTTTGGGACGACTTTATGATCCGCTTCCTGGCCTCCCGCGCGGTTCAAGCCGTCTTGGTTCTGGCGGTGATGAGTTTCATCATTCTCGCCCTGATCGGGTTGATGCCGGGCGATCCGATCGATGTCATGATTTCAGCCAACCCACGCCTGAACGCGGCCGACGCCGAACGGTTGCGCGCCCTGCATGGCTTAAACCTGCCGCTCTGGCAACGCTATCTGAACTGGCTGGCGGCACTGGCCGGCGGCGATCTGGGTTATTCGCGTCTGTTTGGGCTGCCGGTGACGGAGGTGCTGGGACCACGGCTGCTCAATACCCTGGAGTTGATGGGCAGCGCCTTTATCCTGACTTTTGCGTTGGCGCTGCCGATCGGGGTCGCGGCGGCGCAGCGGCCGGACAGCCGGTTGGACGCCGGACTCAATCTGCTGTGCTTCGCCGGCATCTCGGCACCACCGTTCTGGGTGGCGCTGCTGCTGATCATGCTGTTTTCGGTTACGCTCGGCTGGCTGCCGGCCGGTGGGGCCGGTCCACCCGGCCATGGCGGCTTCCTTGCCACCCTGCCCTATCTGGTGCTGCCGGTGGCGACTCTGGTTCTCGCAGGACTGGGCGGACAGGTGCGCTACATCCGCGCCGCCGTGCGCGAAGCGCTGGCCGCCGATCATATCCGCACCGCTCGCGCGAAAGGCCTATCGGAGCGGCAGGTGGTGTGGCGTCACGCCTTGCCCAACGCGCTGATTCCGGTAGTGACCATTCTAGCCCTGGATTTCGGGGGCCTGTTCTCGGGTGCGCTGATTACCGAAACCATGTTCGCGTGGCCGGGCATGGGCAAGCTGATCTACGAAGCGGTAATGGGCAACGATTATAATCTGGCTCTGGTCTCGTTGTTACTGGCAACCGCGACCACGTTGCTTGGCAGCTTTTTGGCTGACTTAGCCTATGCGGCGCTCGATCCACGTATCGGCTTGTGATTTGTGTCGCCTACAATCGCCACAGCCGAGCGAGCAGAACCGGGTTATCCCAATTCGGTTGGCGGTCTTCAATCACCACCCGATGGCCATGGCCGGTGACGGTGATCTCCACCCAACGTGGCACCAACTGGTTATTGAAATCATCCAGCACGGTTATCGCCAGCACCTCTGGAACCGCCTCCTCTGAAGCGAACGCCTTATCCAGCAGTTCACAATAGCGGGTCAGTGCGCCCGCAACCACAATCACCCGGTCGGGCACATAACGGACCGTAACCCGCATCGGCTGCGCCCCCGTCGTGCCATTTAGCCGGACCAGATAGTCGTGTCGGCAATCGGGATTAGCGGCAGAGGCCAAGACCGCGCCATGGCTAGGTTTGGGGCTGGATTTAACGAGTTCCACAACCCGTTACCCGCCACGGCTTTTCTTGGCCAAACTGATCACGGTGCCACGACGGCGGCGGGCCAGATCAAACGCCAGCGCCCGGCGACGCATCATGAAGGTGTGATATTGGCTGGGGGTAAAGCCATGCGGCACGCCGCCACGGATGTTTTGCAGGTAATGGCCACGGAAGCCACCACCACCACCCATACCACCCCACTGGCGTACCGGCCCAACATCGACATGGATGAAATTGTTGGCCGGGTAATAGCCGACGCCGCCGCCACGCACCGACAGCGCCGCCTTATGCAACTCGCTCAACGGACAGCTCGGCAGCCAGAAATCGATCGCCTTGCCCTGCATATGATAGCTGTGCAGCGCCACGCCTTCATGAGTCAGGCGCAGCGCGTTGTTGGTCCGTGGCGAGCGGTACCCGGACACCACATGCAGCGTGCCATGTCCGCCGACCAGGTGCAGAATCGAATAGAGCACATCCAGCAGCCGGGGATCGATCGGATGCAGCGAACCATCGTGGTGATCGCGGAGTAGGGAATTGACCTGGGTCAGCGCGGCCGGAAAATAGGTGCCCTCACCGCCATAATTGACCATCAACCGTTCCGAGGTGTGCGTATTGAGGAACGACAAGCTGCGACCGCCGATCAAATCGGTTGGTATGGCGATGGCTTCGGCTTCGCGGGGCAGCAGCAGATTGGAGACTCCAGCCAGTGTTGCGGACAGCGCAAAACGCAACAGCTTCCGCCGGCCGGGATCGTCAGGCGGGGGATGGTCGCCGGTGTGGGGCATGACTGGGGTATCCCTGAACACTCCGGGGATTATAGTGCGTTTTACGGCTCAAGTGTGAACGGAATTAGGTCATGGTTTACCCAGTTTTGGTTTAGGCTTGGGTAGGGCCATCGCCGGGCCACCGTCCGTTACCGGTGGCGGTTTATCGATACCATAACGGACCACCTGATTCCGCCCGCCATGCTTGGCCTGATAGAGCGCTTTGTCGGCCATCACGATCAGTTGATCGATATCCCGGCCCGGAGTCGATTGCACCAATCCGAACGAGGCGGTGACGCTCAGTTCTTGACCATCGGATAATTGCACCGGCGAGTTTTCAAGATCATGGCGCAACCGATCGACCACGGCGAAGCCCTCGGCCATGGTCGCGCCCTTCAGGCAGATCAGGAACTCTTCCCCGCCCATGCGGAACGCTTCATCGAACGAGCGGATGCTACGACCGATGCACGCGGCAGTTGCCCCCAGCACGCGGTCGCCGTTATCGTGGCCGAAACGATCATTGACTGATTTGAAACGGTCGATGTCGCCGATTGCCATGCAGAATGGCTGGCCGGTACGGGAATAGCGGTTAAATTCCTTGGCCAGTTCCTCGTTCATCCCGCGACGGCCGCGCATTCCGGTCAACGGATCGAGGCCGGAAGCGGCAGCACCGAACGCCCGCTCGACCCGACGCAGACGCAGTACGAAATCCTCGAAGCGCGAAATCACCGCTTCATATTCGTCTTCATCCGGCACCCAGCCCTCCACCGCCTTTAACAGCAGCATCCGGGCCAGTCGGTGCATTTGCTCATGGACCACCGCCAGCCGCTCCAGCGCCGGCTGATGAGCCAAATCCTGTTCCCGAGCGGTTTCAAGCCACGCGGCGAACGCGGCCGGAGCCGAAGCGCCGACCTCTTCCTTGCGGCCATGGAAGAACACCGCGCGGTGCCATTGCCCAAACCACACTATGTGCTCATCAAGCACCGCGCCCAGGTCGCCTTCGCCGTCGTCGCCATGAGTCCCGGTCATCGCTCGGTCATCCCGCTGGCCATCCCGCTGACGATAATCGCCGCCAGCACCAACCAGCCGAACCAGCGGTTGGATTTAAACCGCACCAGGCAATCGGCCGGCTGATCCTGGTCCCAGCCGCGCACCTGCCACGCCAACTGCCCCCCCGCAACCGCAATTCCGGCCACGAACACCCAGCCTCGGCCGGCACTCAGCCCAGCGACCACCATCAGCGCCAGCGCAAGCCCATAGAAGCCGCCGATCCAGGCCGGACTGGCCCGGCCCAAACGCAGGGCGGTCGATTTAACGCCGATTCTGGCGTCGTCCTCCTTGTCCTGGTGGGCGTAGATGGTGTCATAGCCCAGCGTCCAGAACAGCCCAGCGGCATAAAGCCACCAAGCCGGAGCGGCCAAGCCGCCAGTGACCGCGCTCCAGCCAACCAGCGCGCCCCAATTGAAGGTCAGCCCCAGATAGGCCTGGGGCCAGAAGGTGATGCGCTTCATCAGCGGATAGGTGAACACCAGCACCAGCGACAGCGCACCAAGCGCGATGGTCGCGGGATTCAAGGTCAGCAGAATCACCAGCCCGATCAACAGTTGCACAACCACGAACGCCAGCGCCTGAGCGACGGAAACCTGACCGCTGGGAATCGGCCGCACCCGGGTTCGTTCAACCAGGGCGTCGAGATCGCGATCAAGGATATCGTTAACCGTGCAACCGGCACCGCGCATAACCACCGCACCGATGCCAAACAGCGCCATCAAGCGCAAATCAGGCAGGGCGAAAACAGACAGAGCAGGGGTGGCCAGCGCCGCGCTCCACCAGCATGGAAACAGCAATAGCCAAGTGCCGATCGGTCGATCCAACCGGGCCAAACGCAGATAGGGCCGCATCGACGCGGGCATCAGACGATCGATCCAGTCGCCGTGACGAATATCGGAAAAGCCGGTCGGGGGCTGAGGTTGGGCGGCGGGCATCGGCATAGACCATCATCATTACGCTCGATGGGATAACAACCTATGCCCGCACCAACTGACCATGACGCGTGCATGCGATCTCGGCCAACTCAACGAAACGGCCGGTGATCGTCTCCGGCGAACGGAGCATGGTCGCATCCTCGCCGGGAAAGGCTTGGGCACGGAGCGCGGTGCGAACCACCCCCGGATCAAGCAGGTTGACCTTCAGATTGGTGGACACGACCTCGGCCGCATAACAGCGAACCATCATCTCCAGCGCCGCCTTGCTGGCACCATAGGCCCCCCAATACGGAAACGCCGTGCTCGCCGCGCCAGAGGTAACGAAGATCGCACGCCCGGCCGGCCCCCCGCGCAACAGCGGATCCAGGGTGCGAATCAACCGCTGGTTGGCGATCAGATTGACCGCCATCGCCTCTTGCCAAGTATCCGGTTCACCCAGCGCCACCGGCCCCAAGCCGCCGAGCACGCCAGCGTTGCCAACCAGGATATCCAAGCGGCCAAAGTTCTGGAACACCGCACCACCCAGCACATCCAGTTGGGCGTGTTGGGTCAGATCGAGCGGGATGATCGTCGCCGGCAAGCCGCCTGCGGCGCGAATGGCGTCGTCCACCTCTTCCAACGCGCCGGTGGTGCGGGCGGTAAGGATGACTTGTGCGCCTTCAGCGGCGAAACGCTTGGCAACGGCGGCACCAATGCCGCGAGAGGCACCCGTGATCAGGGCAATACGGCCGGACAAACGAGACATTCGGGAATAGTCCTTTATTAAAGTGGCCAAACAAAGTGGGTTCAGAGCAAAGTCCTCGTCGGGGTTCTCTGGGATAAAACCCCCAACACCTTAATCATATGCCCTCGGCCGGCTCGACTTCCGGCGCAGCCATCGTCGGCACGGTAAACGAGAACGTGGCACCGCTGCCCAATTCGCTTTCCACCCAGATGCGGCCATTAAGGTGATCCACGATTTTCTTGCAGATTGCCAACCCCAAGCCGGTGCCCTGAGGTTTCGCGGTCATGGTGTCGCCGACCTGACGGAACCGCTCAAACACGATTTGACTGTCTTCCTGAGCGATGCCGGGGCCACTGTCGGTTACATCCACCCGCAAAGCGACCTCATCTTGAGCGGCGACCAGCACCTGAACCCGCCCGTTTTCCGGGGTGAACTTGACCGCATTGGACAGCAGGTTGACCGCCACCTGCATCAGCCGGTCGTGATCGCCGCGAACCTGCGGCAAGTCTGCGGTGATGGTCAAATCAAGCGAGACGTTCTTGTCGCGGAACAACTGGCTGGTCGCGGCCGAGGCCTGCTCCATCACCGCCCCCAAATCGATCGGCTGCATGTGCCAGGAAATTTGCCCGGCCTCCATCTTAGCGAAGTCCAGCACCTGATTAATCAGCCGGGTCAGCCGTTCGCTTTCCTTGATGATCAGCGACAGGAATTGCTGGCGCTGCTCGTGTTCGATATCGGGATTATCGTGCAGGATTTCGGAAAAAGCGCGAATCGAGGTCAGCGGTGTCCGCAATTCATGGGTAACGGTGGACAGAAACTCGTCCTTCATCCGGTCCAGCTCACGCAATTGGTCATTGGCCTCACGCAGTGCGTCTGAGGTCTGTTCCAACTCCGAGGATTTCAGCTCCAGCCGCCGACTGTACTCGATGACATGCGAGGTTTCATCGAGCATCCGCATCAGTTCGGGAATACTGAATTCACCTTCCTTGACCGCCGAGGCCAGGGCGATGCGGGCGGAAGCGGCCCCAATCGCCCCAGCCAGAACCCGTTCGGCATAGCGCACCAGATCCGGCCCCGCAAGACGGCGACCATCAGGCAGCGAGCCATGACGAACCGCAAACTGAGCGAAGGCGTTGTTGGCCCGTTGCGCCCCGACGAAGCGCGAGACCAGTTGACGCAGATCGTTGACCGTAACCCCGCTCCGCCAGCGAGTGGGAGCCACGGCCCGGTCGGTCAACTGAAACACTTCGATGAAGGCGGTGGCCTGAACCCGCTCACTCAGCGACGGCCGGTCGTAGATCGAAACCACGATGTAAAGACCGATATTGGCCAACGCGCTCCAAAACAGCGCATGGGTCAGCGGCGTCATGCCGTCCAGGCCAAGTAAAGCGTAAGGACGCAGCAGCCCCAGGCCCCACGGTCCCAGATCGATGAATTCGCCGGGCAGCCAACCGGAACGGGCAAACGAGGGCAGCAGCAGGGTATAGGCCCAGGTCAGGATACCGGCGGTTAGCCCGGCAACCGCGCCACGCTTGGTCGCACCGGCCCAGAAGATGCCGCCGATCAAGGCCGGAGCGAACTGGGCCACGGCCGCAAATGAGATCAGCCCGATTTGAACCAGGGCATAGGCGCTGCCAGCGAAGCGATAATAGCCATAGCCGAGCAGCAGGATGATAACGATGGTCGCACGCCGGATCGCCAGCAGGAGCTTGCTCATGTCACGGCCGGCACCAAGCGCCGGCGAGCGGGACTGGAGCAGGATCGGCATAACCAGATCGTTGCAGACCATGGTTGAAAGCGCCACGGTTTCGACGATGATCATGCTGGTCGCGGCCGAAAGCCCACCCAAATAGGCGAACAGGGCCAATATTTGGTGGCCATAGGCCAGCGGCAGGGCCAGGACGAACATATCCGGATCGATCGAATGGTCGGCGAAATGCATGAGACCGGCTGCGGTCAACGGCAGCACGAAAATATTGATCAAGAGCATATAGAGCGGAAACAGCCAGATCGCCCGGGCCAGATGGCGTTCGTCCACGTTTTCGATCACCATGATCTGGAACTGGCGCGGCAGACAGACAATCGCCAACATGGCCAGCACTTCGACCGTGACCCAACTTTCATCCCTGAGCGCGACGCCACCGGTAAACAACCGCGCGACTTCGGGATGAGACTTTGCCTGGGCGAACAGATCGCCAAAACCGCTATAAAGGCCAAAGACCACAAACACGCCCACGGCCATGAATGAGATTAGTTTGATCAGGGATTCAAACGCCACCGCCGCAACCATGCCCGGATGGTGTTCGGCGGCATCGATATGACGGGTACCGAAGATAATCGCGAATGCGGCCATGATCAGCGCGACATAAAACGCCTTATCCAACATCATCGCCGGGGAAACCCCGGCGGCAATCGCGCTCGGGCTGGCACCTCCGCCCGACAAGACATCGAAACTGACCGCTACCGCCTTCAACTGCAAAGCAATATAGGGAGTGACCCCAACCACCGCGATCAGCGCCACCAATCCCCCGAGCAACTGGCTTTTGCCGTAGCGCGACGCGATGAAGTCGGAGATGGAAGTGATGCGCTGGCGTTTGGCGATACGCAGAATCTTGGCCACGACCACATAGCCCAGAACCATGGTCAGCGTCGGGCCGATATAGATCGGCAAAAAACCGATCCCGAATGAGGAGGCCCGGCCGACGCTGCCATAGAAGGTCCAGGTGGTGCAGTAGACCGCCAGCGACAACGAATAGATATAGGGTGAGGCGATGACGTTGTTGCCACGGTCGGCCAGGCGATCGCTCCAGAAGGCAATCGCGAACAACCCAAACAGATAGGCGAAGGATACGCCGGCAACCAGCGACCCGGTCATCACTCGTCAACCTTCTTGTTCTCTCGGGGCATACGGTCGCTGCGCTCAACCTGCCACGCAACCAAACCAATCAGCGCCGCCCAGACGACGAACACGTAGAACACCAGCAGCGGAATCCCGAACACGGAGATCTCGCCACCGAACGCGCGCAGCAGGGGGGGATTTAGCGCCATCACCCCGACCAAAAACAGGGCCACCAGCCGGTCGCTCCGGGGGGGGGGGG
>CAUYTZ010000031.1:0-17655 GCA_963575695.1 uncultured Gammaproteobacteria bacterium
GGCCTCGGCCACCTGCGACGGCACCAGCATCAACCGCACCCCGCCATAAAGCCGGGCCGGGTCTTTTTCCCACGGTGCCGCAAAGACGTTGGATGGATAGCCGCTCAACTCGGTCCGCCGGGTGTGAACCCGGAACCGCACATCGGGAAACCGCACCGCCAGCGCCCGCACCACCGCTCCGCCCTTATCCGAACCATCACCGGCCACCCCAACCACCTCACCCGGTGGCAAAGGCTGCGCCGCCACCGGAGTCAGAGGATAGACCACCAGCGAGTCCCGACCGCATACGGCGCGAATCCGTTCGGCCATGAACCGGGAGTTGGCCACCAGCAAGTCCGCCCGCGCCAAGGCCTGGCGGACCTCGGCGCGAAAGAACGCCAGCGCCGGCAGCAACGCCAACCGATAACCTTCCTTGGCCAACCACCGCCAGCCGGTTTCGTTGTTCGGCCACTGGTCCCAATAAGCCACGTCGCGCAGGAAATAGACCGAGGCCACCCCCGACGGCAGGGCGTTGAGCATCACCGGCCCAACCAGCGACTGCACCAGCGCCAACGACCCCTCGAATCCGGCCGCGACGGCGCGCAGCCGGCTGCGGTCACGCCATAGATTGACCAGCGGCCACGGCCGCAGCCCACCGGTGGGCGGATCGAAGCCGCCATCACTGACCGTCACCGCCAACCCTGGCAACCCTGGCAGCCCGGACCGCGCGGCGCGCAGCCGGTCGATGACTTCGGCGATTGAGTGCTCGGCCCCCCCCCAGCGGCTAGCGAAGCCGCGAGTGATCACCACGATGGGGGAATTAACTGAAAAGGATGTGGTTTCTGACCTGCTGATACCATCTTGGTGGACCATGACCCGTAAGCGCCTCACCCGTAACGTTACGGATCCCCGTCGCGAGGGATCGCACTCCAACTTGACAGCCACAACAGAGAATGATAGGGTTAAAAAATAAAGTCAACACTGAAAGCCGGAGATTGTTATGCATATTGTATCGGTAATTAATTACAAGGGCGGGGTAGGAAAAACGACACTTACCGCTAATTTAGCCGCTGAATTAGCCTGGCAAGGGAAAAAGGTTCTTGTTCTCGACCTAGATCCCCAAGCCAGCCTAACCTTCTCTTTTATTGCCCCTGATCAATGGCAGAAGTCATTCGAGAAAGATAAAACTATTAAGGCGTGGTTTGACGCACAAGATACGCTCAATCCTGTTTCACTACAGAGCTTAATTAATAGACCAGAGAAAGTTTGCACTGCATTAAATGGAAGAGGCTGCCTTGATGTTATCTACTCCCACTTGGGATTGATAAACGTTGACTTGGAACTTGCAACCAAACTTGCCGGGGCAAACCTTGAGCAAGCAAAGCGGAATTTTATTAGTGTCCACAGCAGGCTTGCACAGGGACTGAACAATCTTCCAGCCCGGAGCTATGATGTTGTCTTGATTGACTGCCCACCCAATTTTAATATCGTAACTAAAACTGCTTTGGTAGCCAGCAATTACATTTTAGTGCCAGCTAGGCCGGACTATCTTTCTACGATGGGCATTGACTACCTAATCAGGAGCATAAATAGATTGATAAAAGATTACAACGATTATGCAGAGCTTAATCAGGGGGCACCCGTCAAGAGAATAGATCCACGCATACTTTATATCGTATTTATGATGATACAAGAATATGGGGAAGTTCCAATAGCAGCCCACAGGCAGTATATAGCTGAAACCAAGAGAAATGTTAGGTTAACAGGCATTAAAGTGATGGATAACTACATTAAAAGAAATGACACGATATTTGGACAGGCACCTGCATTTGGAGTTCCTGTTGTCTTAAACGCTTACAGCTCAGGAACCCATTCTGGGGTTGTCACAGGAATTGAGAAGGTCGCTGAAGAATTCTGCATTAGCCTAGGAATCTAGAGCTGACATGATTGACAATCGAGAAACAACCGCTGACCCCTTTAGGGTCTTTGCTGACACCTTTAGGGTTCTTGCTGAGTTTGTGTCGCAAACTCAAGAAAAAGATCTTGTTGCCCTCGTGCGCGGCGATGCCCGCCTTAAGATTGTTTACTCTGACGTAGCTGAGATAAAATCTGGGCATGGAACAGACGGGGCCTTGACCGAATGCATCACAACAAAAAGAACAGGTGATCGTGAGGTCACAGAATACAGAAGTGTCGTCAATGAGCTTGAGAATCTTAGCTCTCGTGATGAAGCTGCCGACCTACTAACAAAGAAATTCAACAGCAGAAAGGCACTAGAGCGCCTATCCAGGCATCTTGACCTACCAGTTCAAAGGGATGACACCTTGCCAAGAATACGCGACAGAATTGTTGAATATGTTATCGGATCTCGACTTAGATCAGACGCAATTCAAGGAAAAACCCCTCAATAACTTCATTTAATCATTGAGGAAGCAGGGGTGCTGTATCGCTAGCATTCAGAAAGTGTGGTGCAGCACAATGAACGGTTCTGATGTCAATTCTTCCAACAACGACGACATCCTGTTCATCGTTAATTCGGTGTTCGGGGCCCGCAACACCCCCGGTTTCCGCCCCTGGCAACTGGTGCGTTTCGACCTGGCCCGGCCGCTGGTGATCGCACGCGGGGCCAAGGCCGATTACCAGCCGATCATTTTTCCACTGCCGGGCCGCAGCCTGATTCCGCGCGGACTGAATTTCCTGCGCATCAAATTCTGGCCCGGACTGCCGGCGCGCGCGATCGAACAGGGGCTGTTCGATCGTTTGTGCGAATTCGCCTCGCGTCGGCTGAAGCGACGGCCGCGATTGGTCCATCTCTGGGACCACCTGCCCCGCACCGCTGCATACTGGAAGACTCAGGGCGTACCGCTGGTGCTGGATCTGGCCATGGCCCATCCGCGCTGTTACGGACCGCTGATTGAATCCGGGCGGGTACCGGCGGCTCAGGTCGGCTCGCTGACCGACGCCAATGCCGACGCCTGCATTGAGCTGGCCGATCTGATCATCTGTCCGTCGGTGTTCGTCCGCGACAGCCTGCTACCGGCCGACCGCGAGCGAGCGGTGGTGATTCCGTTCGGTGCCGATCCGGTCGCAGCCCCGCCCGAGCGGGTAAGGGACAAGACCGGCCTGATCAAGGTGCTGTTTGCCGGCAACGTCAACCCGCGCAAGGGGATACAGTTCTTGCTCGAAGCGTGGCGGACACTGGCCCCAGACCCGACGCGGGCGGAACTGGTGGTCTGCGGTCGCCAGTTTCAGGAAACCGCCGAACTGGTGCGCAAGGCCCCACCCGGAGTGAGCTTTTCCGGTTTTCAGGGCGATATGGCCCCGTACTTCGCCACCGCCGACCTGTTCGTTCTGCCCAGCTTAATGGAAGGCTCGGCCAAGGCGGTGTACGAAGCGATGGCGTACGGTGTGCCGGTGGTGGTCACGCCCAATGCCGGCTCGGTGGTTACAGACGGAGTCGAAGGGCTGGTGGTGCCGCCGGCCGATGTCCCGGCCCTGGCTGCGGCACTGGCTCGCCTGATCGACGACGCCGAGTTGCGCCACGCGATGGCCGCCGCGGCGCGGCAGACCGTAGCCGGTTACGACTGGCGCGTATACGCCACGGCGGTAGCGGACGTACATCGGCGCTTCAACCAAACACATACACCGGTCGCACGGACACCCTTCGCCCGCACCTACGCCGAACACATGGCCCCACGGCCCTGGCGCTGGAAGCTTGGTGCGGCGAAGGAACAGGCGCGGCAAGCTTGGCGGGCACGGTCCTGCACTGTGGACACCACCGGCTCATGGCTGCGCTTTCCGTTCTACCATCATGTCCTGGACGACGAGCGGCGCGGCTTTGCCGCTCACCTGGAGGAAATGCGGCGTTATGGCGAGTTCATTTCGCTCGATCAGGCGGTCACACTGCTGGAAAGCGGACAGAAGATTGATGGCCGTTATCTGTGCCTGAGCTTCGACGACGGCTTTCGTGATAACCTAACCAACGCCCTGCCGATTGTGGCCGAACGCGATATTCCGACGGCGGTGTTTGTGGCCTCGGACCTAATCGCGGCCACACCCGAAGAATGCGGACCGCACCACCGCGCCTTTTTCGGCCCGCAGCGGCGGCCGATCCCGTTCCTGACCTGGGATGAGTGTCGGGTACTGCATGCGGCCGGAGTTACGATTGGTTCGCACAGCGCCGGCCACCGCAAATTCATCACGCTCTCGGGTGCCGAGGTCGAAGACGAACTGCACCGTTCCAAACAAGCCATCGAACGGGAACTGGGGATTGAGTGCCGGCACTTCTGCTGCCCGTGGGGCAAGCCGGAGCGGGATTTCGTGGTCGAACGCGATCCGGTACTGGCGCGGAAGCTCGGTTATCGCTCGTTCCTAACCACCAGTTGGGGCGGCATGTTCGGTGGTGAATCGCCGTTCGCGATTCGCCGCACCGGGTTGGTGGCCCGCTTCGGTGCCTATCAGGTTCGCCACGCCCTATCTTTGTAAGTCAGTCATCGCTTCCACCGGCGAGCGACCAAGGGACAGGGGCCCTTGGTCGCCGAAGACAGACGAATATTACGGATAGCAAATATACAGGCCACCCTGTTGCGTACACTTCATTCCATTTGGTGCCTGACAAGAGTAATAGGTCACGCCCCTGCCATCCCGCAAACTCTGACAGGCCTGATCGCGACGATGGTGTTGTTGCTGCTCTTGGTGTTGCTGCTGTTCCTGGTGCTGGTGTTGTTGGTATTGCTGCTGGGGCGCTTGTCCGGTCGCCGCCGGCTGCGAGTCGTGATGGCGTTCCGGCCACTGCGAACGATCTTCGTGGCGCGAATGGGACGGTTGCGGGGGCGGGGGCGGGGGCGGGGCAGCGTGATGCTGCGTCCGGTGGGGGCCAGTATAGATCACGGCGTTGCCGGCCCCATTGCACTGGTAATAACGGGTGCCGTCGCCGGTCCGCTCGCTATGGCAATTGGTGCCATTGGGCATGTTGCAGGCGTAATGGCGATTCCCTGCGGCATCATGGTCCACGCGACACTCGGCGCGGGAGCCGCCGTCATTCGCCCCACCATTGTTATAGGGATTGTTATTATAGGGATTGTTGTCATAGGGGCTTCCCCCTTGCCCCTGCCCTTGAGTCTGACAGGCTGAGAGACCAAGGCTGATCACTCCGATCAGAACTAAAGCCAACGAACCATGACGCATGGAAGTTCTCCCTAGTTGATAGTAACCTACCTTACTTGGCATCGGTGGTAAAGAAGATCACCGCCGCGACCGGGGCCGGAAGTTGGGTTTCGATCGCCTCCAGCGCCTTGCGCAAATCAGGCAAGTATTTGGCCGCCGGTTCAATTTCTGGCCGTAATTTAACAAACAAAGGCTGACTGGTGGCGATGGCGGTGACCATCTCCCGACCATAGGGTGGACCAATTCTCCAAGTTCGACCGCCACTGTCCGGTTTACCCAAACGATGGCTTTCGTCCGTCGCCATGCCCGAATCCGGCTCAACCGGATTGGGCCACAGGTGAAGGACCAAGCCATCGGCGGTAAAATAATCGACATAAAGGTTGGCGATGAACGGTGGCGTGGCAACATCGACCACCAAAAACTGACCATAGCGAAAGTGGGCCTTCGGGTTATCGGCCAGTTGCACAGTCAGCGGCATCGGCAGATCGGCGTTGCGTTCGCGCAGT
This sequence comes from uncultured Gammaproteobacteria bacterium, assembly GCA_963575695.1. Lineage (GTDB taxonomy): Bacteria > Pseudomonadota > Alphaproteobacteria > Azospirillales > Azospirillaceae > CAUYTZ01. Next base: position 5,652 of record CAUYTZ010000031.1, read on the forward strand.
TTACCGACCACCGCAACGGCGGCACACAACTTCTTGTCGAACCCGCCAGCTTCGATCGCCCCAAGTTCGCTTGTCAACGGCACCGTGGTTCCGATCACCCGTTCCGCTTCACGTCTGATTTTAGCGATATCCGTCGGCGGACCAAAGCCGCCGGAAATCGTGATTCGCTCGCCAACGCTGAACGCGGTCAGCGCCGAACACTCCAGTCGCCGCAAGGCTTGGTTGAGCTGAGACAACAGGTCTGATGGCTGGGGGCCGGATGACTGGCTGGGAACCGGAACCGGCACAGGAATCTCGACCGGCAGTGGCAGTGGCGGTGGGACGATTTCCAACCGGCCGGGGAATGCCGGGGGCAAGGCTTCCGTACTCGGAATTGGTGCGGGTACGGAATCCACTGCTGGTATAGGTGCCGGTAGGGATGGTGCCGGTAGGGATGGTGCCGGTTCGACCACAACCGCAGGAGGAAGAGAGGGAGGAGATGGCACCGGCAATGGCGTGACATTCAGCCACCACCAGCCACCCAATCCGGCCCCAACCGCAACCAGGGCAACCAGGGCCAGCCTTACCCTACGCGCCGAGGCTGATCGTGGCGGCGAAACCGACTGCGACAACAACTGAGGAGAGGGCTGCTGAGGAGGCTGGGGCGACAATGGCGGCGGGGGTCGCAGCTTAACACCGGCCGGCGGTTCGTAGCGATCGGTCGTCGCACGCAAATCGTTCGGCGACAACGGCGGTGCGGCGGCAGGAGGCACGACCGAAACCGGCGCGGGTGGTGGGGGTGGTGGGGGTGGTGGGGGTGGTGGCACGGCCCGCTTGCGCGACTTGGCCGGTACCGCGCCCGCCTCTACCGGAGCCGCGACCACCGGTTCAACCAGAGGCATACCCTGCGGCGGCCAAGTCGAATCCCCCAAAGCTTCCAGCACCCGCTCCAACTCGGCCAGAAAATCGGCTGCCGTCGCAAAGCGGTCTTCCGACCTTTTGGCCATCGCCCGAAGGACCACTGGATCGAGACCCGACGGCACCTTGGGATTGACTGTGGACGGTGCCCGTACCGGCTCATTGATTACTTGATGCTGCACCACCCGATAGGTACCGGCGAATGGCCGCTGGCCGGTCAACATCTGAAAGAGCAACGCCCCCGCAGCATAGATATCGGAGCGCGCGTCGGCGGTGATACCCTGAAACTGTTCCGGCGACATGTAGCTGGGCGTGCCCAGCACCGTGCCGGCCATGGTCAGAACCGAGGATTCGATACGGGCAATGCCGAAGTCGGTAACGCGCACATCCCCGGCACCATCAATCATGATGTTGGCCGGCTTGATATCGCGATGAACAATACCATGGCGGTGAGAGTAATCCAGCGCCGACAGAACCTGGCTAATAATGCGGATAATGCTTTGTAGATCGAAAGGATACTGCTCGTCGAGATATGATTTCAGGCTGCGGCCGTCTATGTACTCCATAGCGATGAATGCGGTCTCGCTCTCCTCGCCATATTCGTAAATCGTAACGATGTTGGGATGGGCCAAACGGCCAGCCGATTCCGCCTCCCGCTTGAACCGGGCGAGTTGCGAACCACTGCGGTCTTCATCCAGCGCCACATCCTTGCGGATGGTCTTAATCGCCACCAGCCGCCCGGTCTGAACATCGACGCCCTTATAGACGATGCCCATCCCGCCCCGGTTAATTTCGCCGAGGATGCTGTAACCACCCAGCCGTGGAATTTCCGCCGGTTTCACGATGCTTCCTATCCCACCCCCCGCGATGCTGGATCAGCCGCCGAGTATCCTCGTATACCCCGGAACCACAGACCTTCCAAGTGCCACGACGGCCAAAGACCGGTCTTGAGACGCTACCGAAACGGCCTTTGGAGTTTGTTCACGGGTGGTTTATACTCGGCCGGATGCCAATGCCTGTACTGGTATCATGGTTATTGGATATCCCTGGTATCAGTCTGGAGCCGCCGCCTCGTGAGCACCCTGCTCCAAGAATTGATCGAGCGTTATGAACTGGCGGAAAAGGCCGGCAATGAGGGCGTTTGGGACTGGGATTTGCGCACCGACACGGTTTATCTGTCGGCCCGCTTCCTGGAACTGATCGGCCTTCCGCCTTCTGTCGCCACCGCTCATCGCCCAAATGAATGGTTGGGCCGGGTCCATCCCGAGGATATCGACTGGCTTAACGCCTGTTTGAAAGGCCAGGCCGGGGGTATGCCGCTACCGTTCCACATGGAACATCGAGTTCGCAGCGAAGACTCGGGCTGGCGGTGGCTGCTCTGCCGTGGCGTGGCGGTAGACAATGAAGATGGCAAGCCGGTAAGGCTGGTTGGCTCGATCGCCGACATCACCGACCGCAAGCTGGCCGAACAGTGCTTGCGCCAAAGTGAAGAACGCTATGCCCTGGCCGCCGCTGCCAGCAATGATGGGCTATATGACTGGGATTTGCGAACCGATACGATCTATTACTCTCTACGCTGGAAATCCTTGCTTGGGTTCGCCGAGGACGAAATCAGCGATAGCCCGCGTGAATGGTTGGACCGGGTTCATCCCGATGACCTGATCTGGCTACAGGCCACGCTGGATGAACAGCTTCAGGCCGGCGGCAAGCCGTTTCAAATCGAATACCGCATGGCCGATGCCTGCGTCCAAACCCGATGGATGGTGTGCCGCGGTATCGCCGTGCTGGATGAGGAAAGCAAACCGCTGCGGTTGGTCGGGTCGCAGGCCGATATTACCGACCGCAAGACCACGGAACAGCAACTACGCGAAAGCGAGGAACGCTACGCGCTCGCGGCGCGGGCCGCCAATGATGGCTTGTGGGATTGGCGGGTAGACACCAAAGAAATCTTTTATTCACCACGCTGGCGGGAAATGCTCGGCATCGCTCCGAACATTACGCTCAATCGCCGCTCGGATTGGTTCTCGCGCGTGATGCCGGAAGACCTGCCCGATTTCAAGGCCGCGCTCAATTTACTTTATCACAGTGACCGTACCCATTTGGAACACGAATTCCGTATGCGTCACGGTGACGGCTCGGTGCGTTGGTATCTGATCCGTGGTGCCGCAGTGCGTGACGCCAACAACATCATCGCCCGCTTGGCCGGGTCGATGACCGACATCACCTTGCGCAAACGAGCCGAATTGCAGTTGCGCTTCGATGCCCTACACGATGCCCTAACCGGTCTGCCCAACCGCAACCTACTGCTGGATCGCATCGGCCAAGGCCTGGACCGACTGCGACGCACCGGCGGGCACCATTTTGGGGTGCTGCTGATCGATCTGGACCGCTTCAAGACCGTCAACGACAGCATGGGCACCACAGTCGGCGATCTGGTCCTCACCACCACCGCAGCGCGGTTGCTGCGCGTGCGGCGCATGGGCGACACCCTGGCCCGAATCAGCGCCGATGAATTCGCCGTGCTGATCGAGGAAGTCGGCGAGCCTGCGGCTGCCCTGGCCTTGGCCCAAAGAATGGCGGATGCGGTTTGCCGGCCGTTCCGCATGGCCGATGGCGAACTGGTCATGACCGCCTCGCTCGGCATCGCGCTCAGCGTCACCGGCTACGAAAGCGCCGATGAAATGCTGCGCGACGCCAGTCTGGCCATGTACCGAGCCAAAAGCGCCGGAGGGGCGCGCAGTGAAGTGTTCGATACCCGGCTGCGCCAGCACGCGCTGAAGCAGATGCGGCTGGATTCGGAATTGCGCACCGCGCTGGAACGACAAGAATTGTGCCTCTTCTACCAGCCGATCATCGCGCTCGGCACCGGCCGGGTTCACGGCTTCGAGGCCCTGACCCGCTGGCGCCATCCCGAACGCGGGTTGGTGCCGCCGATCGAATTTATCCCGTTGGCGGAAGAGAACGGCCTAATCGTGCCGTTGGGCCGCTGGGCCCTGCGTGAAGCCACCCAGCAGTTGGCCGTCTGGCAGTGGGCCTATCCACGGCCAGTACCGCTGTCCATGGCCGTCAACGTTTCTCCCCGCCAGTTCCGTGACGACGACCTGATCGCGCTGGTTGCCAAGGTGCTGGATGACCACAAGATTCCGGCCGCCTCGCTAAAACTGGAAATTACCGAGGGCGCGCTGATGCAAGACCCGGAAGGCAGCGAGCAGGCGATGCGCGCCTTGCATGATCTGGGCATCAAGCTTGCGATCGATGATTTCGGGACCGGCTATTCCTCGCTCAGCTACCTGCATCGCTTTCCTGCCGACACGCTCAAAATCGATAAGAGCTTCGTCTCTGAACTGACCCGGCGGCGAGAAAACGCCGCCATCGTCCACGTCGTTTCCACCCTGGCGGCGATTCTAGGCATGGATACCGTTGCCGAAGGCATCGAGACCCAGGAGGAGGCCGAGTTCCTGCTCGACATCAACTGCTCATTCGGCCAAGGCTATCTGTTCGCCCGCCCGATGCCGGCCCCAGAGGTGGAAGCCCTGATGTCGCGTGAGCACGACAAATACGGCGATGCCGATGACGACGGCGTTGATATCGGCATGGAATGGTGGTGGACTAAAGACGCTGGCCACACGATACCAGAGGCAACCGGACCAGAGGCGACCGGACCAGAGGCAACCAGCACCCCAAAGACGGTTGCCACCAATGCCCCGGTTACGAAAAAACGGCCGCGAACCAGCCACTAGAACGGAATTCGGATCGAACCATGTCACTTCGCTCGCGTTCCGGAGTTATCCCCAGCGCGGCTCAAGCCGCCGCCGCCGCCACCCAGCGTCACGAAGTGGTCATCGAGATGCTGAAGGCGCTCGACCGTCAGGCACGCGAGGCTGACCGACTCGGCCGCTTGGCTGCGGTCGAAGCGCGTCGCGATAATTACGCCGTGTTTATGGAGTTTCGTCGCAAGGTAGACGAAGCTCGGACTCTGGTCGTGGTGCTCTACGAGCACATCTCCGTCTTTCGCGGTGCTGCGGCCGAGCCACTGCGTGAAGAACTGGAACGGTTGGAATTGTCGCTGCTGAGCCTGACACTCCGCGCCGGCAAACAGTTTTTCTCCATTCTTGCTTCTGGCCGAGCGTTGCCGCTGGGATCACGCGATTTGTTCGAGCCGGAACTGGAGGTGTTGCACCAAACCCGCGAGCGGTTGCGGACCTGTTTTGAAGGCCGCACCATCGGTCCGGATCTGCTGCCGGACTTGGCCGAACTCCAATCCCTGATTGAACGGGTACTGACGCGGTCAACCTCACTGCCCAACTTCGACGAGGAGTGAGGACGGCGCCCCCGGCGCGCCCCTAGGCTTGCCCCTTGTAATCAAACCCGGCCGCTTCGACCACCTTGCGCACTTCCTCTGCCGCGATCTCGCCGTCGATGGTCACGGTCGCGCCTGGCAAATCAACGTCAACTTTCGCTCCCGGTGCCGCCTTGGTGATCGCGTTCGTTACAGAACGCGCGCAGCCCCCGCAAGTCATACCCTCAACCTTGTATGTCTCAGCCATGATTTCCCTCCGGATTAGCGACCTTCGGCGACCAAGGGGCTTCACCCCTTGGAACCCCACCAGGAGCCTGTAGGCTCCTGGACCTGCATTCCTTTAGCGGATCAGCGGCTTGTATTTGATTCGGTGCGGCTGGTCGGCATCAGAACCCAGTCGCCGCTTGCGATCAACCTCGTAATCCTGGTAATTGCCTTCAAACCACACCACTTGGCTGTCGCCCTCGAAGGCCAGAATATGGGTTGCCAACCGGTCCAGGAACCAGCGATCGTGGCTGATCACCACCGCGCAGCCGGGAAAATTGGTCAACGCCTCTTCCAGCGCACGCAGAGTATCAACGTCCAAATCGTTGGTCGGCTCATCGAGCAGCAGCACATTCGCGCCCGATTTCAGAATCTTGGCCAGATGAACCCGGTTGCGTTCACCGCCCGACAACTGACCGACCTTCTTCTGCTGGTCGGAACCACGGAAGTTGAACGCGGAGACATAGGCCCGCGACGGCATCGTTCTCTTGCCCAGGTCAACCACATCCAGGCCGTTCGAAATTTCTTCCCACACTGTCTTGTTCGGGGCCAGGGTGTCACGCGACTGATCGACGCAGCCGAGCACCGCAGTTTCACCAACCCGGAAATTACCCTCGTCGGGCTGTTCTTGGCCGGTAATCATGCGAAACAGGGTGGTCTTGCCGGCACCGTTGGGACCGATCACGCCGACGATGCCGCCCGGCGGCAGCCGGAAGGTTAGGTTTTCGATCAACAGCCGCTCGCCATAAGCCTTGCGGATGCCCTCGGCCTCGATCACCACGCCACCCAGCCGTGGCGGAGTCGGAATCACGATCTGGGCCAGATCCGGAGCCTGATCGCGACTTTCCGCCAGCAGCGATTCGTAAGCCTGGATGCGGGCCTTGCTCTTGGTCTGGCGCGCGCGCGGGGATTGCCTGATCCATTCCAGTTCGCTGGCCAGGGAACGCTGACGGGCGACATCCTGACGCCCCTCCTGCTCCAGCCGCTTCTGCTTCTGCACCAGCCAGGCTGAGTAATTGCCTTCGTAAGGAATGCCCTGGCCGCGATCCAGTTCCAGAATCCAACCGGTAACGTTATCCAGAAAATAGCGATCGTGGGTGACGAGAACCACGGTGCCGGTATATTCGCGCAGATGCCGTTCCAGCCACGCCACCGACTCGGCGTCGAGATGGTTGGTCGGCTCATCGAGCAGCAACAAATCAGGCTTTTGCAGCAACAGCTTGCACAGCGCCACCCGTCGCCTCTCACCGCCCGACAACTTGGCCACCTCGGCGTCACCGGGCGGACAACGGAGCGCGTCCATGGCGATCTCGATGGTCCGGTCCAAATCCCAGGCATCGGCGGCGTCAATCTTTTCCTGCAACTCCGCCTGCTCGTCGATCAGCGCGGTCATTTCGTCCGCATCTTCGACCTCGCCCAGCCGATGGCTGACCGCTTCAAACCGGTCAATCAGGGCCTTGGTTTCGCCCAGCGCCGCAGAGATATTCTGTTGCACGGTCAACGTCGCATCGAGCACCGGCTCCTGCGACAAATAACCAACGGTGGCACCTTCGGCGAACCAGGCTTCTCCGGAATAATCCTTGTCGAGACCGGCCATGATCCGCATCAGAGTCGATTTACCGGCACCGTTGACGCCAAGCACACCGATTTTGACCCCAGGCAGGAATGACAGCCAAACATTTTCCAGCGTCTTGCGCCCACCGGGATAGATCTTGGTCAATCCCTTCATGACGTAAACGTATTGATAAGATGCCATGATCCCAAAACTCCCTAGCCCAAAGGCGATATGGTCATCGAATTAAGAATTAGGCTCGCCGGCCGCCCCGCCCCCTGGGGACCCGTGCCGGCTTCGCGGTCGGTGCCGTTTCCGGAGCCACCTGTAGCGTGTTGGCCCGTTCAATCAAGGCATCAAACGGTTTAAGCAGATGGTCGAACAACTCCGGCCGCCCCTCCAACCGGGACAGACACAACGCCACCGCCTCCAGCGTGGACAGACCTTGCCGCCGTGGCTGGCGGCGCAAATTGCCGTAGCGAGACCGAAATCCGGGATTGAGCACCATCCGCTGCGCCTTAAGCAGCCACGGATTACGCCACCACAGGGTCTTGGCCTGCTCCCAATTGCCGTCGAGCAGAATGATCCCCTCCAGCCCAGCCCGCAGCCGGCGTTGATCAGGCATCGCCTTGCCCTGGCCATCGACCATCAGCACTTCTTGATCGGTTTGCTCCGGTGCCTGACCAGCGGTGCCCAGATAAAGCACCGCCCACCGGCGCATTTCAACCTCGCGACCGATGATCCGCTTCAGCCCCGACCACGACAGCCCGATCTTCAGCACTGAATTGGTCAGTTGCAGATGGGTGAGCGTAGCGGTGCCCAATTCACGATCCTGCTCACGCGGATGTTGAAGCACGACCACGGCCAAACGCGTGGCGACCGGCTCGATCGTCGCGCACACGCACAAAGGCTGCGGCTTGCGGCAGGCGGCGCAGGTCGGCACCGGCTCGGGCACTCCGGTCGGGGGCACTGTGGCCGGGGAAACTGCGGGCGAAGCCGCGGCGGTATCAATCATGTTCGTCATTCACCTGCCTGTGGTCGCCGTTGCGGTGGTAGTTGCTTTTCCACTGGCACGCAACCGGCTTTTGCGTACAGTGGCTAAGTTGGCAGTGGCCAAGTTGGTGGTGGCCAAGTTGGTGGTGGCCAAGTTGGCCCGGGCCGAACGATCAGCGCCGAACGATTAGGCCGACGGCGATTTTGTTTTTCAATCTCGAACGGGAGACACAGACCCATGGCGGAACCCGGTACCCCGCCGGTACTTGGCATCATCGGCGGCAGCGGCGTCTACGAGATCGATGGCCTGACCAACCGTTGCTGGCAAAAAGTGGCTTCGCCTTTTGGCGACGCTTCCGACGAACTGCTGTTCGGCGAGCTGAATGGACAACGCTTGGTCTTCCTGCCCCGACACGGCCGCGGCCACCGCATCCCGCCCTCGGAACTCAATTTCCGCGCCAACATCGATGTCATGAAGCGGGCCGGCGTGACTGAAATCATCTCCTTGTCGGCGGTCGGCTCACTCAAGGAAAAATATCCACCCGGCACCTTCGTCATCGTCGATCAGTTCATCGACCGCACCTTCGCTCGGACCAAATCATTCTTTTCCACCGGCATGGTCGCCCACGTCGGCTTCGGCCACCCCGTGTGCCGACGCCTGGGCGATGCGCTGGAGGTGGCGATCAAGCGGCTCAACATCCCCTATCATCGCGGTGGCACCTATCTGGTCATGGAGGGACCGCAGTTCTCGACCGAGGCCGAATCCAACCTCTACCGCCAATGGGGCTGTGACGTAATCGGCATGACCAACATGCCGGAGGCCAAACTAGCCCGCGAGGCGGAACTTTGCTACGCTACGATGGCCATGGTCACCGATTATGATTGCTGGCACCCGGACCACGACCACGTTTCGGTTGAAGCGATCATCAAGGTGTTGCTGACCAATGCCGAGCATGGCCGGTCTCTGGTGCGGGAGGTGGCACCGTTGCTGGGTAATCGCGCGCACAAGTGCGCGCAGGGTTGCCACACAGCGCTGGACAATGCCCTGATTACCGCCCTCGACCAGCGAGATCCGGCAGTGCTGGCGCGGCTGGATGCGGTGATTGGCCGGGTGTTGTGAATTTAGCAAGTTAACAAAAAAGAAGGGGTCTGGGGAATTCATTCCCCAGACGGGGGTATGGGCGGCAGCCCATTGGAACGGGTATGGGCCGCAGCCCATTGGCAAAGAGTGCCGACACGCTATCCATTGAGAAACTCAACCAGTATGTCGCCACTCAACGGCCGACTGACCAAATAGCCCTGGACCACGCCACAGCCATGACGACGGAGGAATTCCAGTTGCGCCTCGCTCTCCACACCCTCGGCAACCACGGTAAAGCCTAGGCTCTTGCCCAGCTCGATGATGGTGTGAACGATGGCCTGATCCTTGTGGCCATGTTCCAAGTCACTGACAAACGATCGATCGATCTTGAGCGTATCGATCGGAAAGCGCTTGAGGTAGGACAGCGAGGAATAGCCGGTACCAAAATCATCAATCGCCAGCCGAACCCCAACCGCCTTCAAGGATTTGAGGGTCGCCACCGCTCGCTCAATATCAACCATGATGGCGCTTTCGGTCAATTCAAGTTCCAGACAACTCGGCTCCAGGCCGGTTTCCTCCAACACCTGCCGCACCACTTCGGCAATTTTGGCATCATTGAACTGACGGGGCGACAGATTAACCGCCACCGATCCCAGTTCCAGCCCGGCTTCACGCCAAGCCCGCATGCTGGTGCAAGCCTCTTGCAAGGTCCACTGGCCGATGGCCGCGATGACCCCGGTTTCCTCGGCCAGGGGAATAAACTCGCCCGGCGGAATCATCCCCATAACGGGATGCCGCCAACGGATCAGCGCTTCAACGCCAGTAACCCGCCCAGAATCCAGTTCCATCTTCGGCTGGTAATGAAGTATATATTCCTTGCGCTGCAAAGCACGGCGCATGTCACTTTCTAGATCAAGGCTGACATCACTCTCCTGGCGCATATCATGGCGAAATAGGCAGTAGTGATTTCGTTGCCCGCGTTTAGCGTGATACATAGCCTGATCCGCATTACGGATCAAAGTATCAACATTATCGCCATCGTCTGGATAGGTTGCTATACCGATACTTGCGGTGCAGAAAATTTCCTTACCCTGCAATTCGAACGGTTCGCTGAACGAGTAACGGATCTTTTCCGCCACAAAGGTCGCAGCCGAGCGTTCGGCAATGTCGGTAGCGACGACCAGGAATTCATCACCCCCCAACCGCCCAACCGTATCCATCAAACGCACACAATTGCGCAGACGCCGCGCCGCCAGCCGCAGCAATTCATCACCGGCGCGGTGGCCCATCGAATCATTAATCGGCTTAAAGCGGTCTAGATCGAGGAAGCAAACCGCCACCCGTGACCCGGTTTCCCGCGCCCGCTCAATCGCCTGCTCCAGCCGGGACCGCAGCAACCAGCGGTTGGGCAATGTGGTTAAGGCATCGTAATTGGCCTGATAGCGGATGCGTTCTTCGATTCGCCGGCGCTGGCTGATGTCGGTACAGACCAGAACGAAATACTCGGCATGGCCATATTGGCTGTGGCCAGCCGAGGTCAGCGACAACGCAGAGGGGAACGCTTCACCGGTCCTGCGCAGCAGAGTCCGTTCGCCCTGCCAGTGGCCGTCGGCCAGCGCCTGATCCCGCGCTTCACGCAGAAAATCATCCGGAATCTCGGCTGCCGTCTCCAAAACCAGCGGCTGCCCGATCAGTTCCGCCGGTTGGCAACCGAGAATCACGCCAGAAGCCGGGTTCGCCGACCGAACCACCAACTCGCGATCAAAAATCAGAATGCCCTCGGCCACACTGTTGAAGGCCGTGGCCAGCAAACGAACATTCTCTTCCGCCAACTTGCGTTCTGTGATGTCGGTGACGGTACCTTCATAGTGCAGAATGGTGCCGTCATCCCCCCGCACGCAGCGGGCGTTTTCCCTTATCCAAATCGTGGAGCGGTCACGACGAAAGATTTCGGCCTCAAAGTCAGTGACCGCACCGTGTTCGGCCATCAATCGGGAAAACTGCTCCCGACACACCGGATCAACGTAGAGCTGACCGGCGATATCGGTCAGCATTTCGATCAACTCGGCTGGCGAAGCATAGCCATAGATCTGCGCCAGCGCCCGATTGGCGCGCAGGTAATGGCCATTGATGGTGGTCTGATAGATCCCAACCACCGCATTTTCAAAGAAATCTCGATAAAGATCAGCCTCTTCCAGAGCCGTCACGGGATGTGTGGCTGAGGATGAGAAACCAGACATAAGCTGAAACCAAAACGAGGGAAGCGAACCGAACAGAGATGTCAATGACGCTGAGGGGCAGCCCCCATTCGCAATCAGTCGCGTGCAAGCAAGGCTCGATTCCGGCACGGATCAACCTCAAATGTTTGCCCAAATGTTTGGGCGTGGACACCAGTCTAAACCGAGCCATCACCACGGCACCATGCGGCATAAAACCGCAGCACGCAATCCGAATGCAAGACATAAGCCATATACTCACTCCAAGAACCAACTACCGGTCAGAAAACGGTGCGGCGCGAAAAAAGCTGTCATCAAACATCGCGTCCAAATCAACCGGTTTCTCCAACACACCCAATTTAAGCTGAAAGGCTTGCATCACCGCAGTCGCCTGACGAATGCGGCCGGGATCGGCGACAAACTTGCAAGCCGGTGAAACCAAGGCCTTCTCATAGATTTCAATCGGCACCAGGCCCTTGCCCAAGCCGCGTTGCAGATGCACCGCCGCCCGTTTCGGATCGGTGCGCAGCAACTCGGTCGCCCGCACGGTCAACGCCACCAGCGTCGCTGCCGCCGCGCGGTTCTTAGCGACAAAGGCATCGGTCAACGCCAGCACCGAGCCGGGGTGATCGGGCATCATCTCGCCGCCCAGGGCCAGCAACCGAACCCCGGCATCCCGTTCCCGCACCAGGGTCAGGGTT
>CAUYTZ010000032.1:0-1276 GCA_963575695.1 uncultured Gammaproteobacteria bacterium
CGACAAAGCGCAGTACAGGATGGCCAGGGCATCGGCTTCGTTATCGTCGACCGGATGATGACCTTTGGCCCGCATGGCAGCGATCACGGCATCCTTGCCGGCATTGCCCTTGCCGGTGGCGTGACGCTTGATCGTGCCGACCGGAATCCCGGTGTAGGGGATGGCCCTGGCTTCGCACCATGCGGTCAGAGTGGCGAGCCAACCGCCGTAGGCGTGGGCAGCGTCAACCCCAACATGCCGCCGGACCTCCTCGAACGCGACCAGGGCGATGCCGCCGGACAGTTTCTGGATCTCGGCCAGCCACGCCTTGAAGCGCAGGAAGCGAACCCCGCCGCCGTCGAACCGGCCGGCACGAAATTCCACCGTGCCGCTGGTGATGGTGCCGTCCGTTCCCTGAATCGCCCAGCCGGTGGTCGTGCCCAAATCCAGGGCCAGTATCGCCGTTCCCGGTTCGAAATCATTTCTTTTGCTGCCCGAATTGGGCACAGTTGTCCCAGCCATGTTGTCCTCCAACAGGGTGCATCGTGGTCAGGGTGACGGCGTCGTCCGGCCAGGAATCTCGCCGTCACCCGCTCCGGTATTTGCGCGGGTGGGTGTGGGCAGCGGCTACGGAGCCGGGCCGACGTGTGGCCGCAGATGGTTGGGCAGCAGGTGCCAGAGCATCGCGACCGGCGGATGCGGCGGCTGGATCAGCCGGTGGAAGCGCAGCACTGTGCCGTCACGGTGACGCAGGGTGGCGTGGGCGGAGGTGATTTCGGGGATAGACCGGCCGCCGACCAAGAGCATTAGCCCGGCCCGGTCCAGGCGATGCCAGGGCGCGCGTTGGTCACAGCCGAACAGATCGGCGGCGGTCCAGCCCAGGGCGAAGGCTTGCACCGCCTGACCGCTGTTCACGAAATTGGCGGTATCGGCGACGACGGTTGGCCAGTGGCGGTCAAGGATACCGTTGGCGGCGGGCGCTGTGAACATCGCGCCCACGCCACTCTGCGCCACCACGACGGCAGCGTGCTGCGCTTTCGCCGTCATCCCGGAAACCGGGGATGACGGCGACGATGACTGGCCTGGGATTATTGGCGTGGGGAGTGGGCAGGCTGGGCATCGACAGAGCATCCGTGGCCGCCGCCGAGGCGAATTTCCATTACCTTAGCACGCAAATTGGCGGTATCGGCGACGACGGTTGGCCAGTGGCGGTCAAGGATACCGTTGGCGGCGGGCGCTGTGAACATCGCGCCGATGCCACGTGCCACGTCCTCTGGAATGACGGCGCATGACGGCG
>CAUYTZ010000033.1:0-5481 GCA_963575695.1 uncultured Gammaproteobacteria bacterium
TCCATTTCGGCTCCGACCGCGACGCCGACTACTTCCGCCAACTCACCGCCGAGAAGGTGGTGACCCGCTACGAGCGTGGTCGTCCGATCCGGATGTGGCAACCAAAACGCGAGGGCGAACGCAACGAAGCGTTGGACACCATGGTCTATGCCACCGCCGCCCTGCACGGCCTGATCAGCATGGGCCTGCGCCTCAACTTCGAAGCTACCGCCATGCTGGCCGCACCGGAAAAGAGCGGCGACAGCAAGCTGGCCGGTCGTCCGCCGGTCCGTCGTCGCACCATCAACTCCGACTACATGGCGTAGCACCGATGCCCGATCCGTCCTTCATCGCCGACCGGCTGGAACGCCGGCCGATCGGCTGGCTGCGGCCGTTCGACCGCAACCCCCGGGTCCACGATCCCGAGCAGGTGGCGCGGATCGCCGGCTCGATCTGCGAATTCGGCTTCGTGGTGCCGATTCTCGCCGACGGCCAAGGCAACGTCATCGCCGGCCACGGTCGCCTGCTGGCGGCGCAGCAACTGGGTTTGGCGGAAGTGCCGGTGGTGGTGGTCGACCATCTCTCGGAAACCCGGCGCCGGGCCTATGTCATCGCCGACAACCAGTTGACCCTGTCGTCGCGCTGGGACGACGAACTGCTGGCCGGGTTGCTGCACGAGTTGAATTCCCAGAACTTCGATCTCGACCTGTTGGGCTTCAGCGCCGCCCAGCTCGACGATCTGATGGCGCCGTTGACTGACGAAGACGAACCGGGTTCGTCGGGTGCGGCGGACGGTGACGAGGATGAGGTGCCGGAGCCACCCACCCAGCCGGTGTCGCGGCCCGGCGACCTGTGGCATCTCGGTAGCCACCGCCTCTTGTGCGGAGACAGTACCGATCCGGCGGCGGTGACCCGGCTGATGGCCGGGGACTCTGCCGCGCTGCTGTTCACTTCTCCGCCCTATGGGAACCAGCGGGACTACACCACCGGCGGCATCGGCGACTGGGACCGCCTGATGGAGGGCGTGTTCCGCAACCTGCCGCTGGTCATGGCCGAGGATGGTCAGGTTCTGGTCAATCTTGGCCTGATCCACCGCGATGGTGAATGGATTCCGTATTGGGACTGCTGGATAGAATGGATGCGGTCTCAGGGTTGGAGAAGATTCGGACTGATGTGCTGGGACCAGGGGCCTGGACTTCCCGGTGACTGGGGCGGCCGGTTTGCACCGTCGTTTGAACTGATCTTTCACTTCAACAAGAGAGGCCGCAAGCCCAACAAGATCGTCCCGTGTCGCTATGCCGGGCAGGACACCCATCTGCGCGCGGATGGCCATTCCACCGCCATGCGCAAGGCCGACGGCACGGTTGGGGCCTGGACCCATGCCGGCGAAGCCACGCAGTCCCACCGCATCCCTGACTCGGTCATCCGGATCGGTCGGCACAAGGCGCGCGGGATCGAAGTCGAGCACCCGGCCGTGTTCCCGATTGACCTGCCTGCCCACCTGATCGCGGCCTTCACCGATCCGGGTCAGATCATCTTCGAGCCGTTCGGCGGCTCCGGAACTTCGATCGTCGCCGCCGAGAAACTGGAGCGGCGTTGCCGGGCGATCGATCTGGCCCCGGAATACTGCGATGTCGCGGTGCGGCGCTGGAACCAGTTGTACGCGGATCAGCCGGCCCGGTTGGACGGTGGCGGCTCGTTCGAGGAAACCGCCGCCGGGCGGGGCGTTGATCTTCCTGCCGCGTGAAGGCTTCCGCCATGTCCGAGCTTCAGATCGAGACCCGGCCCTTGGACCGGCTGATCCCCTATGCCCGCAACGCCCGCATCCATTCGGACGAGCAGGTGGCGCAGATCGCGGCCTCGCTGGCCGAGTTCGGTTTCAACAACCCGTGTCTGGTCGACGAGCAGGGCGTGCTGATCGCCGGCCACGGCCGGGTGTTGGCCGCCCGGCGGCTCGGGTTGGAGACGGTGCCGGTGATCGTGCTGGCGCATCTGTCGGAAGCGCAGAAGAAGGCGTTTCGGATTGCCGACAACAAGCTGGCCCTCAATGCCGGTTGGGACGAGGAACTGCTGCGGCTGGAGATGGCGGAACTCCAGGCCCTCGACTTCGATCTCGACCTCACCGGCTTCGGCGGCGAGGAACTGGAAAACCTGCTGGACGGGGATGGTGAAGAGGACGGTGCCGGCGGGGACTCCGCCGACGAAGACGCCGCACCGGAACCGCCCGCCGATCCGGTCTCCCGGCCCGGCGACCTGTGGGTCCTGGGAAAACATCGTCTTCTCTGCGGCGACGCCACGGTGGCGACCGACGTGGAGCGGCTGCTCGCCGGCACCGTGCCGCATCTGATGGTAATACCAGCGAGCCTTGAGATCGACTCACTTAGGGATTCCCAAGGCCATATGATCTGTGAGTCTATCCTCCAGAACGACAGGAGGGCAGGTTATGGGAGTCGCATTGCCGATCAGGCCAGATTTGAGTGCTGATGACTTGCGTGCCATGGCGGGTAAGGAGAAGGCAGGGCGTGTGGTTGCACGGATGCTTGCAATTGCCCATGTGCTTGACGGGAAGGGGCGAGCGGAAGCAGCGCAGCTAACTGGCCTTGATCGTCAATCGTTTCGTGACACCGTGGTTCGTTACAACGCTGAAGGCCTTCCAGGTCTATATAACCTAAAATCACGAGGTCGTTCAGAGTGGTTAAGTTTTGAGGAGAAGACAAAATTGACTGAGATTATTATTGAAAGGCCGAACCTAGAGCGGGATGGTTGTGTTGAGTGGACTTTGCCGGAGCTGTGCGTAAGTGTAATTGCCGGTTGTTTTGGTAAAACACTACACCCGGCCAGCTTATCGCGCATCGTACGACGGTTGAAGCTGTCGCGCCAGAAAACCCGTCCACGCCACCCGAAAAGCGATGAGGAGGCACAAAAAGCGTTCAAAGATGAAGGCCTCAAAACCATTCTGATGGAAACAACCGCCCTTTATCCTGGTCGGCGCATACAAATCTGGTTCCAAGATGAGGCCCGGGTCGGCCAAAAGGGGCGCGTGGCCCACCGTTGGTGGTGGCGTGGTAAGCGCCCGCTCGGGCTATGTGACAGGCGGTTCTCCTCCACCTACATTTATGCCGCTGTCTGCCCAGCTACCGGTGACAACTTTGCTCTGGTCATGCCTGAGGTAAACACAAAATCGATGAACCGCTTTCTTGAAGACTTTTCCAAAACTCTCGAAACAGACGTTCTTGTCTTGATGGTTATGGACCAAGCTAGTTGGCACGGCTCAAAAGACCTCATCGTTTCAAATAACATTATTCCAGTGCCACTACCGCCCTATAGTCCAGAGCTAAACCCGGTAGAGCGCGTTTGGCTGTACCTTCGCGAGCATTTTCTTTCTCACCGCGTGCTCGACGATTACGATGCGATCGTCGATGCCTGTTGCGTAGCCTGGAATGCCTTCGCGGCTGACACAGAACGGATGCATTCACTGACTAGCTACCCCTGGATTCCGTGTGTCATTCATTAGGCTCGCTGGTATTAATCCCCTCATGGACCGCTTCACCGAAATCATCAGCGAAATGAAAGTGCTCAGTGAGTCGTTCGCGGGCATCTAAAATGAGGGGATGGATGAGGGACAGGGGGCGTTTTGGATTGCGGATTTTGGAAAAACTTTGTGCGGTTAGCATAACAGGCTCTCTACAGCAGTTCCAATTTCATACCAATTTGTTTCAAATGAGCGGCAATATTTAAAACAACAGTACAAATTGATTCAAATTCAACACATATCAGTGAGTTTGCTTGATCAACCCGAACAACCTTCACCCAAATTGGCTTAGACGGTTCGTCCATGCCAATGGTTGATAGTTGCAAATATAAAGAAGACCCGACCTTAGGAGGTTCGTGCTTATAAAAAATTCTCAAACCATACATTGACCAATCTAGCGTGTAGTTATCTCTGTTGTTAATGAAAACGGAAAGTCTCGGAGAAAAAAACCTAAGTGCTTTTCGCCGATCGATCCTTACATCTGGCGCGTCATAGATAACTTCAGTACGTTTTAAAGCTTCTTTCTTTGCAATATCATCAATCCCCGGCTTGGTTGTGAGTTTAAGTATCTCTAATACTTTCTCAAGTTCGTCTTTAAGTGAAGGTCTTGCCCCAGATGCAATCGCTTTATTGACAAATGCCCGCGATTTGTTGAGTGCGTCTTGACGTTTACTGGAATCGCCTGCAATTTCCACACTAGCATAAAGTTTGATCATATTTGATGCTTCTTTGATGTAGGCTTGCTTGACAGCCTCATCAATCATCATATTAAAGATGCTCCGTCTAATTGATGGAAATCGGTTGCTTGCGACAATAGTCTTAATATTCTTAACAAGTTCATCGAGTTGTTGGAACATCTTACGTTCGGCGTAATTAACAATATTGTCAAGGCCCTTTTGCGCCAGTTCAAGAGATCGCTTCATCTCAGCTTGATTAGCGAAAGTTGGATTGATCTTTAATACGCGCTTTGTCATGTATCGCACCATTAATGAGGGTGACGTCCAATTTTCAAGTAATCAAGAAGTATGCTATCTTCATGATAGCTATGATAAGAGAACCATAAGAGCAAAAATTGCACAACTGAAGGGGCATCAATTTCGTCTATCGAGGTGGCTTGATCAAGTATATAAATAAGTCCATTAATATCAGCCAGTAGCCTGTTATGTGATGCCTTGTGGGCTAGGTACGGCTCAAAATTGCAATTCAGCATAACCTCTTCTTCTTCCGTAAAGTGCTTTCGAGCTACGCATTCGATTGCCTTCAGCACCATATTGCACGTGTACGGACACCGCTCAATCGCCAGGCAATCAATGTATCTAGATATCAGAATACTCAATTGTGCATGTTCAACATGATTCTTGTCAACATCATTATTAGAGGTGCCAAATTCGGGTATTTCTTGATCGACGCCCATCTCTTCCTCGGTGTTTTTGTATGACAGTTTGATCACTCAGTTCACTGACCGGCGCCCACAAAACAAAGGAAGAAGGGATCTGTGGGCGCCGCGTCATCCTGCTTCGTGAACAGGATGTGTTGAAGGTAACTTTATTTTTCGGGCAGTGCAACATTTTTTTAATTGCCTAGGTAGCACCCTGCAAGAAAAAGCTTAACATGGAGGTTCTTGCAAAATTCAGTATGTTCTAGAACGAAGTAGCGCCAAATGGGAATCGGATCGGGATCGAGGCGTGAACCATTAGGAATAATTACCATTTTTGCAAGAGCCTCCATGGATTCCAATTTGTTTCAAATGTGAGGCAATATTTAAAACTATGCTACAAATTGAGTCACATTCGAGGTTCTTGCAAAATTCAGTATGCTCTAGAATGAAGCATGCCTATCCGGTTGACGCAGACACCTACCAGATGCAGGAGGGGAATCACATGAAATCACCAACGTTACCGCCAGATCCCCTTCATTTGGCCTTCTACCCATTGTGGGTGTCTGCGTCAACCGGATAGGCATGTAATATT
>CAUYTZ010000034.1:0-5388 GCA_963575695.1 uncultured Gammaproteobacteria bacterium
TACATGTGGAGATGGTTGACGGTTTTTGTCCTTCGGTCAAGATGTTTAGCATCTGATCCCCCATAAGCCTATGTTAACGACATAAAGCATATAGTGTAAATGTTGAAAGCGCAAGTAACTAATGTGACATAGTAGAAGTAGAGATCGAGCAGCATGTCCATGCAGTTGACGGCATTGCCTGGTTGATTGCGCGCCCGCAATCTCTGCAGACGGAAAACCGGCAACTCTTCATTGCGAACAGTGAACAAAATATTCCCATGCACAATAAAGGCAACAGGAACGCTTTGAGACTTGCCCTCACGGTCAAGCAGGAAGTTTGAGTGAAGGTGAATCTCATCATTTTCTTCAACGTAGAAGCGTGCACTGACTTCAAGATCAGTCACGTCTTCCGGATCAGGCAATTCTAACCCAAAATGTAGCGCGATTCCGTTTCGTTCTGATTTAGAGGCTCTGAGCACATCAATCCAGATTGGTCGAAGACTTTCAAGACCACTGCGGTTGGTGACATCCACGATCCTCATCCGTCCGTCAATCAGTTCGCAAGCAGCAATCTGGCCCTGACAGAATTCGGGTTCATTTGCCCCGGTCAAATGTTCTCCAAGGGCATTTGAGATTTCCCACAGAATATCGTTCCGGCGCTTTGGTTCGACCTGCTGCCAAAGCAGTTCTGCGTCTTCAAGAGTCAGAGCATCGAGGCTCTTGCCAATTTCAGTCGGGGAAAGCTGCGAGAGGAGTGTTTGCAATTCTACCAAATGTTGCCGATGAACCAACGTTTCAACCACATCATGATTGCGACTGACTTGGGCATGAACCATACTTTTTACGATTCTGTGCTTGCTCAGCAGCTCAGCAATATCCTTTTGAGACATCGGCGTCCCTCGTGAGACATAACTTTTCCTTGCCTGGATCAAGACTGAATGATTGGTCCTAATGGCATCGAGGGCTTATGACACTCCGAAAAAGGCCAGTCAAATGAACTTTTGATGGCTGAGTGCGCAGGCCGGTTCAAAACGCCACCCGTGGCCGGTCCAAATCGCCACCCCCCCAACCGGTCGAGCGCGCCACCCCTAGCCGGAGCCAACGCCATCCCTAGGGAGGTCATGAACCGCTGCTGCCCATCCAGTCACCTGAAGTATTGTTGCGCCCTATGACAGGAGAGCAACGATGCCGAGACCGAGGTCAGCCATGCGTCGGATTAAAGAAGTTCTACGTCTACGTGTTGCATTGGGAGGTAATGTCAGCGCGATTGCTGCCGGGGCGCGGGTATCCCGCTCGTCGGTACGCAAGTATCTGATGCGAGCGGCGGCGGCGGGGGTCGATGCGGCTGCCGCCGAGGGTATGGCCGAGGATTTGCTGGAAAATGATTTGTTTTCAACACCTTCGCCGAGCCCGGATCGGCCGGAACCGGACTGGGCAAAGATCGACCAAGACTTGCGGAGCAACCGCCACGTCTCCCTGCGGTTGGTGTGGCAGGAATACCGGGCCGACTATCTCAACGGCTATGGCTTGTCCCAGTTCAAACACCACTACGCGCAGTGGCGCAAGCAGGCCCGGCCGGGACTGTCGATGCATCAAGAGCGTCGTGCTGGCGAGACGGTGCAGGTGGATTATGCCGGCGACACTATTTCGGTCACGGTCGATGGTGCCGTTCGTCAAGCGCAACTATTTGTAGCCTGCCTGCCGGCGACAGGCCTAGTTCGGAGCAGGCGGTATTGGAACAAGCTTTCGAAGTCGTGCAAACCAGCTTTGAAAAGTTCTGCCTTGTTGCAGGCATCGAGGCTATGCAGGAGCTTATGGAGAAGGAAGCTGCCGAGATTTGCGGCGAACGCTACCAGCGGCATGAAGGACGCAAAGGCCGGCGCTGGGGCACGGTAAAGGGGCAGGCTGAGGTGGACCCGGATTTTCGGACAGGTGGCGAAGAGAGAGTCACGCTCCTATAAGTTGCCGAGAAGCAGGAGCATGACGTGAAACAGATTCGCAAGAAGCACAACTCAGAGTTCAAGGCGAAGGTAGCACTGGCGGCGATCAAGGAGGACGTAACGGTCGCCGAACTGTCGAGCCGGTTTGGTGTCCACGCCAGCCAGATCCACGCCTGGAAGAGGCTTGCGCTGGAAGGGTTGGCCGGGATTTTTGACGGCGGGAAGTCAGCGCCGGACAGTGCCGGCGAAGGGAAAGTCGCCGGATTATCCCGCAGAATTTGGCCAACTGTCGGCCTCGATTCTGCTAAACTCACCCGGCCGCGTGCCTTGCAGCCGCGCGGATCTTGGACATGGTGAATATCAACGCTGAACCCGCGCCGGCGTGCTGGCTTGAGCGCCGCTCGCCGCTTCCGCACTTTCTTTCAGTCGCCGAGGATGCCTTTGGTTTTCAGATCCAGGATCAGCGCCCGGAGCACGGCACGGGTATCGTGCAGGCGGTAGTTGATATTGTTCAAGACGTTGCGGTCATAGGAAAACCCGACGTTTTCGAGTTCATCGGCGTTGAAGGCGGCGCGAGAGAAGGCGGTTCCGGTCGGGTTCTGCCAGCCGCCGATCGGCGTGTCGTAGTGGCGGGCGATGATGTGCCACGCCGCTCCATTGCTCACGATGGTCACGGAATTGCCGTAGCTGCGCAACGTCACGGCGTCGTTGTCCGGGCCTGAGCCGGACGGCAGGGTGACGGTGACCGTGTGCGCGGTCTGGTCTGATTTTTTGATGATGCCGACTCTACCGGGGCAATCGCCGGGCAGCGGCAGCACCACTTGCACTGCCGCGGTCCAGGCGCTGATCAGCCACAGTGGCGCGGCGGCAAAATCTGGTGTGACCGAGGCTTGGCCTTCGACGAAGCGAGTCGCGTAATTGAGACCCTCGACGGTTAGATCAGTGACGGTCGCCTGTTTCAGCAGCGCCGAACTGGGATAGCCGGCGGCAAATGCCATGTATTCGCGATGGCCGCTGGTGTCCCAGACCGGAGCACCCGCCGGTGGCGGAGAACAGGCCGATGATGGTGGTGTTGGTCGAGCCGTTGTCGATGCGGATGCCGGGCACCGCGCCGGAGCTTTCGGCGTAGAAGTTCAAGATCCGCGTTTGGTCCGTCATTGCTCCGAGACGGAAACAGGCTTCCGCACCGGAATGAACGTTGGCCTCACAATCAATGAAGGAGTTGTTGAAGCGGGCGGTAGACAGGAAGAAGCCGCAGCCGGTCATGGGCGCGGACAAAGAATACACGCGGACATCGTGGAACTTATTCGCATTGGGCGTGTCGCCCGAGGAAAGCACGGTCATAAGAACTCCGTGCAGACGCGGGCGGGCGATCAGAATTCTGGAAAGACTGTTCCAGTAACACGGCTTCTGCGGATCGTCGTAGCCGTCCAGAGTGATGCCGATCTGGGCATCCCAGATGGTCAGGTTTTCGATCACGTTCCTGACGCACGGCCCGGTGCGACCAAAGAGCTTGATAGCCGAAGCTCCGCCGATGATCTTCAAGTCTCGGACTTGGCAGTAGCCGTCCTGAACTTCGATTGCATCGAACTCGGACAGATACGCCGGCAGGGCATTGGCGTCCCACGGCTGCTCGCGGGCCTGGATCACCGAAGCGTCGCCCACGCCGAACAGGCTCTGGCCGTAGCCCAAGACGATCGGCGATGCGATCCGCCACACGCCCGGTGGCACGAACACGGCCTTGGCGGCGGCCAGAGCGGCGGCGAACGCGGGCGCACAGTCGGCGATGCCGCCTTCGATCGCGCCGTAATCCACCGGAGTGGCGATCTCACGGCTCGCCAGATAGCGGCGCAGATCGAGCTTGGACACCGGCTGCCCGGCCGGCAGAATGGCGTCAATGCGCGGCATGGGATTGATCTTTCTTCAAAATAATTCTGATGATTTTTGCTGGACCGTCGCCGGTATGACTCTGCTAATCTGGCCGCTTGGGGTTGGACGCGGCTGGATTCCAGCCCCCAGGAGACCGGGATCCGTAAGCGCAGGGACCGCGGAGACGCCATCGTGGGGGATGGATCAAGTCGGTGGCAGGGATAGCGAATCGCAGGAGCCTGCCAGGGCTGACGTGATAGGTCCGCCCGCGTGGCGTGCGGCGTTGCGCCCGCCATGACGACAGGTGAACCCCGCTGGCGGCTGGCTTGAGCGCCGCTCGCCGCTGCCGGCGGGGCGGCCTCAGAGTTCAGCGCTGGCCAGGATAGTGCCGCCGCTGCCGCGTTGGATCAGGATCGTGCCCGAGGTCAGGCCGCTGAAGAAGGCGCAGGAGACCCGGCCGTTGTGGGCGGTGGCATCGTGAACCGTGGTGATGCTGGCCTGGGATTGGGCAAAATCCGCGCTGACCGCGTCGGTAAAGTTCAAGGCGGCCGTGGCTTCATAGGTTGGTGCCGCGCGCATGTCCGGGTGCGACAGCGGAATCTGGATGTTGGTGGCGCTGTTGGCCTTGCCGATCAGTCCGGAGCACGGGCGCAGGTAACGCGCGACCAGGGCGACCTCGGTTGCGATGGGCAAGGGCGCCATCGGCAGCGCCAGGGTGCCGGCAACCAGTTGCACGTCGCCCAGATTGAAATTCTTGGTTGTGACCGCGCCGCAGGCCGCACTGATGATGATCTCCAACCCGTTGGAACAGTCGCCGAGGTTGGCGATCGACAGGCTCACGTCCGCGTTCGTGGCGTTCGCGACTGAGACCGTGCCGGTTGCGATCTGGGTCACGGAGGCAAAATTGTCGGCCGCGGTCGGCTTGTTGACCGTGATGCTGTAGGTCACCGCAGAGCCGACATCGTGATACGTCCGCGCCGTGACCATGGCCGCACCATTGGCCAGGGAAACAGCGTTACGGGCTTCGATCCGGTGCCGCCAGGAGATGGCGCCGCTGCCGGTCAGCGTCACCGACTGGACCTGACAGGCGTAGCCGGACTTGGACAGGCTGGTGACGCCGGTCGCCTGAACGATGGTGCCGGCGCCGACCGTGCCGCCGGCCGCGGCCGCGATCAGATCCACCGGCCCGGTCTGCCAACTGGTGGAAAGCGTCTTGGACGCGCGGTGGCTGACCCGGCAACAGCCGTTGATCACCAGATTACTGTAAGCGCCCTGATCACCGGTGTTGATCCCGCCCAGCACCAGCACGCTGGCACCGGTGGAATCCCGACCGGTCAACCTGCCATCGTCGGCGATGAACAGCTTGAGGTAGCCGGATGGCGGATTTCCGGTCGGCGTGCCGGTTTTAAGTGTGAGTTCAGCCATCAGTTCCACACTCCGACGCTGCCCTCGACGACCAATGATACCAGCGAGCCTAATGAATGACACACGGAATCCAGGGGTAGCTAGTCAGTGAATGCATCCGTTCTGTGTCAGCCGCGAAGGCATTCCAGGCTACGCAACAGGCATCGACGATCGCATCGTAATCGTCGAGCACGCG
>CAUYTZ010000035.1:0-15842 GCA_963575695.1 uncultured Gammaproteobacteria bacterium
CTTAAACTAAATCTATTTTCACATCAACAATGAACAATTTACTTCAACAAATACGTGCAGAACTTACTCAACTTGCCAACAAAGAGATTGAACAATCAGCACACCGTTTTTTTAAAGAAGGCATCAAATTATACGGCATTAAGACGCCTGTTGTACGTGCTTTGTCAAAAAAATATTACCAACTTGTGAAGCATGAAAGCAAGGAAACCATTTTTGCATATTGCAATGAGTTTTGGAAGAGTGGCTATCAAGAAGAAATGAGCACCTTGGGCATGGTTCTTCCTTACTGATTGATTTGGTTGCTGGGGGTTTCACCCCCACAGCCCCCGACCAGGGCTTTGCCCTGGACCCACCAGGAGCCTAGAGGCCCCTGGACCCACTTTATTTAGTACAGCAATCAGAACTTTTCCCAAGAATTGGGTTCAGATGGCCATCACCGCCTATCCGCCGGGACCAAACGCTCCCGCGCTCGTCGCCACCGATGGGCTGGAGGAAGAGGCCGCCTGCACCAGTCTGGCTGAAGCCGAGGGTGCGGAAGGACGAGCGGTGATCGGTCAGGTTCTACGCCCGTTTTTGGATGCGCGGGGACTGATCCCGTTGGAACTATTCTATTCCCTACGCGCTTTGAAGCGACTGATTGATAGCGGCTCGCTGCTGGAATCGACCCTGGTTCGAGTGGCGACGGCTCAAGCCCGAGCGAGCGGCGGCGATCCGCGCCGGGTGCGTTCGATTCTAGGCGGCTTGGTCGCGGAGGCTCTGGCCCGAGCCCAGCGGCTGGATAAAGCGCTTAACGACCTGCCGCCGGCCGCAACCGCGCTGAAGGCGTGGCGGACAGCACGGACTCTGGCTGGAAATGGCGGTGCCGGTCCGAACCAGACCGTGCTGGATGAATGGGAAATGCTGCGGGCGGCGTTGTGTCGTGATCTGGGCGCGGCGTCGAGCTGGGCGGAAAAACTGGATGTCCTGATCAAGTTGATCGCGAGCGGCTGCGATACCCAAATGATCATGGCCATAGACCAAGCGTTGGCCGATCTGATTTCAACCCCAGCGGCGGCGCATATCCTGCTTGGCGAACCGATCGGGCTGGGTGCGACGCTGGAACGACTGTTGGATCTGGTTGGGAACCGGGAACAGGAGGGCCAATCGGAACCACCGTCGCCGCTGACCGAGCAAGCCGCAGTCCTGCGGCCGCTGTTCCGGGCCAATCTGTTGCCGGCTACGGAAGCTGCGGCTTTCGCCCGGACACGGCGCCTGTTGCGATCCCCAGAACCCTTGAACCGGCGATCCAGCGCGGACGAATCGGCCCGGTTTCGCGCCCTGCTCACCACCTTGGTCTCGCCTGAGGGGGTGTCCGGTGGTGTCGGCATGGCTGAGTCGCTAACTTTGCGCCACGCGCGCAGCTTCATCAAGGCTGGGTCAAGCGGTGTTTCTCGCGCCCTGCCCGATCTGGCTCGCCTGCTTGAGCACCCGCTTCGCGCGCTGCACTTCCTGGCCGCGTTTTCCGCCACGGCTACCGGCAAGCGCTATCTGACCTCGATCGGCGACTGGTCAAAGGCGGTTTTGACCAATGATCGCATGGTCGAAACGCTGGTTTTTGGTGCCGATGAAGGGACCACCTTGCGCCGCAGCATGGCCGGGGCGGCACGGGCGATTGAGGCCAGCGGTCTGTCCAAGACAATTCGCCAGGATCTCATCTTGCGGTTGGCCGGGCTGGTGGACAGCTTTGCCCGGTCCGGCGAGTTGGTTCGACGCCTGGAAAGCAAGGAGCCATCGATCCCGGTCCAAGCGGCCAGACTGAGCGGCTGGATCGCGCGGGAGGTGGTGCGCGACGAGGAAGCGATCAACCAGTTGCGTTGGCGATTGCGCGAGCTTGTCGCCCGATCCGAGTTTAAGCAAGCGCTGGATCACACGCGGGAACTCGGTGGTGACGAGTGGTTGTGTCTGCGTGAAGCGGTGAAACAAGCCCGACTGGCTACCGGCACCAATCCCAATCTGGTGCCGTCCGCCCCGGTGGAAGTGCTGCCGGCGGTGGCCGACTCCGTACCGGTGGGGGTTTCGGCCGATGAATCCACAATTCTGGTTGAATATACGGACTACCGGCCGGTGCGAGCCGAGTCGCCGCAGGGGGAATATCCGACCCAGGCCGAGCCGTTCAACGGCACCATTGCCCTCGATCTCTCCCAAATCGTGCCTGGTTCGGCAAACGGCCCGCCAAACAGCCTGGCGGACAGTGAGGTCGAGGCCGGCGGCTATCAGGTTCGTTGTCCCAACTGCTTTGTCGAAAAACGCATCTCCGGCCTTTGCGCGGAATGCGGCTACGACCCGGCCAAGGAACGGCTGGGGCCGCACCTGGCACCGGGATCGTGGCTGCAAGGGCGCTATCAGGTCGGGCGGCTTCTGGGCCGAGGTGGTTTCGGTGCCACCTATTTGGGCTGGGACGCCCGGCTGGAAGTTAAGGTCGCGATCAAGGAATACTTTCCGGTCAATCTGGTCGCGCGGATTTCGGGCAGTTCCGGGCTGGTGCCCTATACCGACGAGCACGGCCGCAGCTTTGCCACCGGCATTCGCCGTTTTCTGGAAGAAGCGCGGATTCTGGCCCGTCTGCGCGGCGTGCGTGAAATCGTCGATGTTCAGGATTATTTCGAAGGCAACAACACCACCTATCTGGTCATGGAGCTGCTCCAGGGCCAGACGCTAAAGGAACTCTTGCGCGACCGTGGCGGCCGGCTGGGTTACGTTCAAGCGGTGTCGATTCTGCTGCCGATCATCCAGGCCCTGCAACGGGTTCATGAACAGGGGCTGATTCACCGCGACATCAGTCCGGACAACGTGTTCATCACCCGCACCGGCGATAGCAAGCTGCTTGATTTTGGTGCCGCCCGTCAGGCCGACTCCGAGGAGTTGGGCCAGATGACGGTGATTCTAAAAATGGGCTATGCCCCGCCGGAACAATATCTAACCAACGGCCGCCAAGGGCCATGGACCGATGTTTACGGCCTGTGCGCCACGTTCTTTTGCGTGCTGACTGGGCGGGCGCCGCTTGATGCCACCAGTCGCTTGCATGAGGACTCCTTGCAGCCGCCGTCGGCGTTGGGGGTGGAGCTGCCGCCGGAATTCGAAGCGGTGCTGATGAGCGGGCTGGCGTTGCGGGCCGAAGATCGACCACAAACGCTGAAAGCATTGCTGGCCGCCTTTGTCACGTCATTGGGCGATCGAGTTAACCTTAATACGGCGATCCTGTTGCCTGAATAGTTGGTCAGTCAGAATCTTTCCAAGCAATGCATCAGTACCGTCCGATCTGTTTCATCGCACCATTCCAGCGTTACCGGCACCACCCGTACCCGTTCACGCAGTTGCGGCGACAAGCGCACCGTATCCTTGGTCGTCGTTACCGCTAGCGCCGCCAGTCGCTCGGCTCGGGCCAACAGCGCTTCGATCTCCTGCGCCAGAAAACGGTGGTGATCGGGGAACGGCACCGACTCCACGATCTCGGCACCCAGAGCGGCGCAAGTGGCAAAAAATTTGTCCGGGCGACCAATCCCGGCAAAGGCCAACACCCGTTTTCCCTTAAGTTCAGCCACCACGGCCGGTTCGGGGCGCAAATAGGCATTTAGCACCGGCACTCGACCGGCGGTTAGCCGTTCGACCAGGGCCGCGACACCTGTGCGGTCTTCGCCAATTACGACCACCGCTTGAGACCGCGCCAGCCCGGCCGCAATCGGCTCGCGCAAGGGCCCGGCCGGAATCACTTTGCCATTGCCGAAACCAACCGCGCCATCGACCACCAGTAACGACAGATCTTTGATCAAGGCCGGATTCTGAAAGCCATCATCGAGAACCAGGGCCTTGGCCCCGGTCGCGATCGCGGCGCGCGCACCGGCGACTCGGTCACGCGCCACCCAGGTTGGTGCGGCCTGGGCCAGCAGTAAAGGCTCGTCACCGACTCGATCCGCACCGTGTAAAGTTGGATTAACCAGCAGCGGCCCGGACTCGCTGCCGCCATAACCGCGACTGAGGCCGTGGGCCACAATGCCACGACTCCGCAGGTGGTTAAGCAGAGCCAGGGCCAGAGGGGTTTTGCCGGCCCCCCCGGCGACCAGATTGCCGATACACAATACCGGTATGGGCGCGCGCCAAGGGGAGACAATCGCCCGCTGCACGGCACCGGCGGCGGCGTAGACAAGGCCAAGCGGTGTCAATAAGCTGGCCAGGGTGCCCGCCGGGCGATACCAGAATCCGGGAGCTTTCATGGGGTGGGTTTCCTCTGGTTGGAACCTTTCCCAAGTAGCGGCTTCCAAAGGCCTCCCGGCCTTTGGTGGGGCCAGGGCAAAGCCCTGGTCGCCGAAGGCAAAGTGCTTAACCGAAAAAACCGGCCGGCAATTGCGCCTTAAGCTCCTGGCCGGCGTCTCGACCCATCGCCACCGCTTCCGCCACCGGCCCCCGACGGAAGGCGCGAAAGCTGATTTTACCATCGCTCGACAACACCAACGCATCTAGCGTGAGGGTTCCATCCGTATCCAGCCGTGCCAGGGCCGCAATCGGCGTGCGGCACGATCCATCCAGCACCGTCAGCAGCGCACGTTCCGCGCCGACTCGGGCTGCGGTGGCAGGACAATGCAACGGTGCCAGCAACGCGCGCGTCGCCTGATCGTGGGTGCGAATTTCGATTCCGATCGCGCCCTGGGCCACCGCTGGCAACATCTCATCCGGTTCCATGATCGCCGAAGCCTTGTCGGCCAGCCCCAGACGGCGCAACCCGGCCAGGGCCAGTAAGGTGGCGTCAACCTCGCCCTGTTCCAGCTTACGCAGGCGCGTGCCGACATTGCCGCGCAACGGCACCACCCGCAAATCCGGCCGCCGGGCCAGAATCTGAGCTTGACGGCGCAGGCCAGCGGTGCCGACCACCGCTCCAGCCGGCAACGCGGCCAAACCACCGCCTGTGCGGGAGAAAAAGGCATCGCGCGGGTCTTCTCGCGGCAACAGACAGGCGATTTCCAGCCCCTCCGGCAGCCAGGTCGGGACATCCTTCATCGAATGGACGGCCAAATCGATTGAGCCGTCTTGAAGTGCGTCTTCAATTTCCTTGGTGAACAGGCCTTTCCCGCCAGCTTCAGCCAAGGTCCGGTCCTGAATTTGGTCACCGGTGGTTTTGATGACGATAATTTCGATCGCGCCGGATCCCGCCAAACCAGCGTGGGCCCGGGCCAGCCGATCAAGGGTTTCGTTGGCCTGGGCCAGGGCCAGCGGGCTGCCACGGGTGCCGATTCGAAGCGGGCTGGTCATCGCGCATTCCTGAATGAGTGATCTTTGCCTTCGATGACCAGGGGCAATGAGCCTCTGGACCCACTTCTGTTAGAGATTAAGCCGCCCTGGCCGTTCCCATATTTGCCCTTTGGGCCAGATGTTCTTCTTCACCGGTTTCCTCGGCAAACAGTTTGGTCACGTCCAGCAGCGTCACCATGCGCTGGTCGCAGGTATACAGGCCGCTCAGATACTGGGCTTCGACCATGCTCGAATCGAGCGTCGGCGGCGGTTTGATTTGGTCATGGCCAATGGTCAGAATGTCGGAAATGGCATCGACCAAAATGCCACGAGTCCGTTCGCCAACCTGGATCACGACCACGACATGGAGTTTGGTCACTTCGGTGCAGCCGCCACCGAAACGGGCCCGCAAATCGAAGATTGGAATGATAATGCCGCGCAGATTGACCACGCCACGCACGTAATCTGCCAGATTGGGCAGACGGCTTTCCGGAGTCCAGCCACGGATTTCCCGCACCGATAGAATCTTAACCCCGTATTCCTCGGCACCGACGGTGAAGGTAACGTACTGTTCTTCATGGGAGGTCGAAGCGGCCATCTCGGTTCGCCCGACCACGGACAGGGAATTCGAACTCATCAACCAGCCCCTTACGATGCACGCAACAACGGAACCGCCGCCGGTGACGCTAGATCGGAAATTTGTCTAACTCCGCCGCCAGACCCCGAATGCTGGCTCATCTCCTGCAACCCTGCAACATCCAAAATCAAAGCCACCCGGCCATCGCCCAGAATGGTGGCCGCGCCCACCCCGTCCAGTCGGCGGAAATTGGCTTCCAGACTCTTGATCACCACCTGTTGCTGGCCCAGCACCTCATCGACCACCAGCCCCAGCCGGCCGTCGCCTTCACTTTCCACCAGCACGACCAAGCCCTTAGAAGCGTCTTCAACCGCGCCGGGAATGCCGAACAGCTTATGCAGGTAGACCAGGCGCACGTATTCGCCGCGCGCCATCATCACATCGCACTTGTTGACCAGACCATGCAGGTCGGCGTGCTTGGGCCGCAGGCTTTCAACGATGTTGGTCAGCGGCAGTACGAACCGTTCCGCCCCGACCGAAATCACCATGCCATCCAGAACCGCCAGCGTCAGCGGCAAGGACAGCACGAAGCGCGAGCCTTGACCTGGGGCGGAATAAACCGCGATTCGTCCGCCCAGGCCGCTGATGTTGCGTCGAACCACATCCATGCCGACGCCACGGCCGGAGATGTTGGAAACCTTGTCGGCGGTGGAAAAGCCGGGCAGGAAGATCAGGTTGTCGATGTCCTCGTCGCTGAGCGAGGCCCCCGCCGGAACCAGACCCTGTTCGACCGCCTTTTCCAGCACGCGCGGACGATTAATTCCGCGACCATCGTCCGAGACCTCAATCACGATTCGACCGGAACGGTGCTGGGCCGAAAGGTGGACGATACCGGTCCGCGGTTTGCCGGCCGCTTCCCGAGCATCCGGGGTTTCCAGGCCGTGGTCGATCGAGTTTCTGATCATGTGGGTCAGCGGATCGACCAGATTCTCGATTACCGTCTTATCAACTTCAGTGTTTTCGCCGCTGGTTTCGAGCACCACGTCTTTGCCGGTTTCCGCCGCCAAATCGCGGACCAGTCGTGGCATGCGCGAGAATACCGAGCCCACCGGTTGGGCTCTGATCGACATCACGCTTTCCCGCAACTCGCGGGTATGCTGGGCCAGTTGCTCCAACCCTTCGAGCAGTTCCTGAAATTCACCCGGCGGCAGATCGCGCAGGTGTTCGGCGACCATGGCCTGGGTGATGACCATTTCGCCGACCATATTGACCAAGCGGTCGATCTTATCCAAATCGACCCGGATGGTGTGGCCGGCAACCTGGGTTGGCGGGGCCCCGCCGGCTCCCTTGTTTGCCGCCGTCTTGGCCCCCGCCTCTCCGGATTTGGAATAAACCGTAAGTTGGCCGCTGCCGCTCGCCGCCCCGGAATCCGCCTCTGGTCTGGAACCACTGACCGCCACCGCGCCGACCGAAGCCGTTTCGGTTTTGGCCGCTGTCGGACCGGCGGCAGTCTCGCTCAGGCAGGTGATCTCAACCACCCCCTCCTCGGCCACGAATTCAAACGGATCTTCGATCTGCGCCTTAGTTTGGTCGGTCAGCAGTTGCACCGTCCATTTCAGGTACAGATTTTCCGGCTCCATGTGGTCGAGCGAAGGCAGATCGCTCACATCGCAGTCGATGGTCGCCTCACCCATCCGCTCAAGAGCCCGCAGCATGAACGACGGGTCATTGCCCGACAACAGCAGGTCTTGCTTGGGCGTGAAGCGGATACACCAAGTCTTGCGGCCGTCGTCGGCCGCCGGGATCGCCCCCGCCCCCGCCCCCGCCACAGTCGCCGTCGCCGTCGCTGAGGTCGCCTCTGCCGAAGCGCTGTCGGTCGATTTCGTCGGCGCACCGGTCTTGCCCAAAAAGCGGCAGAGCGCTTGGGCCGCAGCGTCGGTGGTGCCGGGTGGAATCGGGGTATTTTCCTGGGCGTGACCGATCAACCGTCCGAGCACATCATTGGCTATGATCAGCGTATCGACCAAATCAGTGGTCACTGGAATGGTACTGGAGCGAACCCCATCCATCACAGTTTCAAATTCATGGGCGAAAGCGACCAGATCGGTAAAACCAAACGCGCCGCCGCCGCCCTTAATCGAGTGGACCGCGCGGAACACCGCGTTGATTTCATCCATATCCTGATTGTCGGGGGACAGCCGCAGCAAACCAGATTCGGCCACCTCCAGCAGCTCGGCGCTTTCCTCGAAATAGGTCTGCTTGAATTGACTGAGATCGTCCATCACGGATGGCTCCTCCATCGCCCGCTTGCGCCGGCTGCCTCGGGCTTTTTCGCCTTGCGGCTTACCCGCAGACCTTCTGCACCACAGAGATCAACTTTGCCGGATCGAACGGTTTCACGATCCAGCCGGTAGCCCCGGCGGAACGACCTTCCGATTTCTTCTTGTCGTCCGACTCGGTGGTCAGCATCAGCACCGGCAGCGTTCGGTAAGCCGGAGTCGCGCGCATCCTCTTGATCAAAGTGATGCCGTCCATCACCGGCATATTCAGATCGGCGATGACCAGATCCACTTTGTTCACACCAAGAGCATTCAACGCCTGCTGGCCGTCGCCGGCTTCGACCACGTCATAGCCGGCCCCTTTGAGCGTAAACGACACCATCTCACGCATGGTGCGCGAATCATCGACTGTAAGTACCTTCTTCTTCACGACCGGCTCCATTGATTCAGCCAGGAGGCCAGCCCCAGATCGGCACAGATATCAATCATCACCACCGACGGGGACGAAATCACGAATTTTTGACCGTGATCGGCGGCGTGACGCGACGCCGCAACCAGTGCCTGGATACAAGCGGCGCTGACCCGCTCAACCGACTCGGCCAGCACTTCAACGCTTTCTCCCACGGCGAATCCGTGGCGCAAACTGTCCACCAGGGAAGACGCCACCGGCAAATCCAGGTCACTGGGCATTCCCAGTTTGACCTGGCCACTTTCATCGGCCCATTTGATCTGCGACACGGTGTTTCCCTACCCTCATCCGCCAGCTAGAGCGCTTTCAACAACTCCCCTGCCCAGCCCCCGGAAGCCTGGACCGCGATCACCAACCAGCAACTCAGCCCCACCAAGAATGCGCTCAAAAGGATGGAACGCCTCAGAGACATTCATAACCCCCAGCATGACCGCCAGATTATGACCGGTGGCAAGCTACGTTGCAACGCGCTTGCTGTTTTATCCCGCAGTTCTCGTTGTGGAACTCAACATCAGCCTGTGAATCGGACCTAGGGGGCCGGCCCCCTTTGGCCCATTTCCTATAAAAATCCATATTCTTTTCAATGCGTTGGGGTGCCAGACAGGCACTGCTCTGTTTACATCCTCCGCTTAAGGTGATATCCAGCCAATTACCTAGGTACCTTATTAATCTCAATCAGATAGATTTTTGGGCAGAGTGAATTGAGACCATGACCGAAATCTTTCCCGACCGCCTGCTGCGCCCTGAAACTCTGCTGACTCACGGCGGCAACGATCCATTCAGCCACCAGGGGATCGTTAATCCGCCAGTTTACCATGCCTCCACCGTGGTATTCCCGACACTGGAAGCGTTGGAAGCGATCGATCGGGCCCCGTTCGACATCATAAACTATGGTCGGATCGGCACGCCGACCTCACGCGCGCTGGAAGATGCGGTGGCGGCGCTGGAAGGCGGCCACCGGGCAGTAACCACCGCTTCCGGACTGAACGCCATCGCCACCGCGCTCACCGCTTTCACGCGCGCCGGAAATCATATCCTGATCGCCGACAGCGTCTATGGCCCAACGCGCCGCTTTTGTGCTGAGGTTCTGGCCCCCTATGGCGTGACTGTGGAGTATTACGATCCACTGATCGGGGCCGGAATTGGGAATTTGATTCGGCCGCAGACCACGTTGGTCTATCTCGAATCACCCGGCTCCCTGACCTTCGAGGTTCAGGATGTGCCCGCGATCGTGGCCGGGGTCCGCGCCGCCAGCGCTTCGTCTGGGCGGCGGATCACGACCATGATCGACAACACCTGGGCCACGCCGCTTTATTTCAAACCGTTTACCCATGGCGTCGATGTCTCGCTTCATGCCGCGACCAAATACCTCGGCGGACATTCCGACATTATGCTGGGTGTGATCGTGTGTGGCACGGCCGAAACCTTCGACGCGGTCAAGCGCGCTGCGGTCCGCTTCGGCACTTGCGCCGGTCCGGATGATATTTTTCTGGCCCTACGTGGCCTGCGGACCCTGGCGGTGCGACTGGAGCGGCATTGGCGCACCGGGCTGGCGCTGGCCGAGTGGCTGGAGGCCCGGCCAGAGGTGGCCCGGGTGCTGCATCCGGCGCGACCCAACGACTCTGGCCATGCGCTGTGGCGGCGCGACTTCACCGGGGCCAGCGGCCTGTTTTCGATTTTGCTTCATCCGTGTCCAAAACCGGCCTTGGCGGCGATGCTCGACGGGCTGAAGCTGTTCGGTATGGGCTATAGCTGGGGTGGGTACGAAAGCCTGATTTTGCCGGCCAAGCCGGCCGGGGTGCGCAGCGCGACCCGCTGGACCGAGCCAGGCTGGCTGCTGCGGCTCCATGCCGGGCTGGAGGCGGTTGAGGATCTGGTCGCCGATTTAGAGGCAGGTTTTTCCCGGCTGGGGCGCTATAGCTGAAAATGGATCGCTTACGCGATTGGGCTGTCGCCCAAACCCACCTGGGGAATGAATTCCCCAGACCCCTTTCGTTTTTGTTATCTTGTTAAGTTCACAGAATAACAGAATAAAGGGGGGACTGGGGGTCTCCCCCAGGCGGGTTTGGGCGGCAGCCCAATCGAGACTCCTGGACTAAAATTTTGATTCTTTTTCAAGCTCTGAGGAATTGGGATTGGTGATGAACCGAGGACTGCTGGCCATGTTCGGTCTGGGCCTGTTCGTGGCGATCTGGGAAGCGGCCCCGGCCTCTGGGTTGGTTTCGACCCTGTTCGTGCCGCCGCCCAGCCTTCTGCCCGGAGCGATCTGGCGCGAGATCACCAGTGGCTACTGGCATGAAGCGGTGCTCGCCAGCTTGGGCCACTATTCGTTAGGACTCCTGCTTGGTACCGGCATCGGCGTTGGCCTGGGCGTGGTTACGGTGCTGTGGCCGCGACTGGATGAGGCGTTGTCGTGGATCATTCGCTTGTTGCGACCGATTCCTGGTGTGGCCTGGGTACCGTTCGCGATCGTGTGGTTTGGAGTCAGCGAGACTGCCGCCACCTTCATCATCGTGGTCGGTGTGCTGTGGCTGAACTTCTACGCTACCCACGCGGCGGTCGCGGCGGTGGACAAAGATCTGTTGGAACTGGCTGACGCCTTCGGTCACAGCGGCGCTTGGGCCAAACTGGTCAAGATTTTGCTGCCAGCGGCGACCGCCGGCATTCTGTCCGGTATCCGTTCGGGCGTCGGCCAGGGCTGGATGGCGGTGGTTACTGCCGAGTTGTTTGGCATTCCCGGTCTGGGGCAGAGGATGATTCAGGCCTCCAGCCTGCTCGCCACCGATGTGGTCGTGGTGTACATGGTCACCATCGCTGCTTTGTTCGGATTGACCGACATGGTGTTCCTGCTCATTCGCGACCGGTTGCTGCAATGGCAACGGTAGTCGAACTTCGCGATCTGGCCGTGGCCCATGGCGACGGCCCGCCGGTTCTGGCCGGATTCAGCGCCAGCCTGCCGGCGGGATCGTTCACCGCTGTGGTCGGTCCGTCCGGAGTCGGCAAATCGACTCTGCTGCGGGTGATCGCCGGCCTCACTCCAGCCCGCTCCGGCGAAGTGGTGGTGCCGCCCGATAACGGGGTTATGCACCGGCCGTTCGCGCTGGTGTTTCAAGAGCCGCGGCTGCTGCCGTGGCGGACCGTGCTCGACAACATTGTCTTCGGCCTGGAAGGCTTGGCCCTCAGCGCGGAGCAGCGATTGACCCGGGCCCGGGAAACCCTGGCCTTGGTCGGGCTGGCCGACTTGACCGGACGTTGGCCACACCAGTTGTCGGGCGGGCAGCGACAGCGGATCAACCTCGCTCGGGCGCTCGCGGTGCGGCCGGACCTGCTGTTGCTGGACGAGCCGTTTTCGGCCCTGGATGCGATCACGCGCCACACCATGCAGACCGAGTTACTCCGGCTGTGGCACGAAACCGAGACGACGCTGCTGTTTGTCACCCACGATCTGGACGAAGCCGTGTTCCTGGCCGACCGGATTATGGTTCTGGGCGGACGGCCGGCGCGGGTGGTGCGCGATTTCGAAGTGACCTTGCCCCGTCCGCGCCGGCGCGACACTCAAGGCTTTGCCGAGCATGTTGGCGCGCTGCGTGAGGCACTGTCCGATACCGTCGCCGACGGCGAGGGCATTTAACCGATCAAGAGGCCCATCGCACCCGCTCCTTTTCCGATCCTTTTCCGAGTCGCATCGGGTTTAATGTGAATTCGATGACTCGATTCTCACCACACCCGTTGCAGGGGGGGGCGGCTATCCTTATATGTGCCGACAATTGGACTCCCCCGGGAACCAGGACGGCAGCGGTACTTTGGGCCGCCAGGCTTCCGCCGACAGCAAGAGGCAGGATATGAGCAAAGTTATTGGTATCGATCTCGGCACCACCAATTCATGCGTGGCCGTGATGGAAGGCAACAGTGCCAAGGTAATCGAAAACGCTGAAGGCACCCGGACCACGCCGTCGATCGTGGCGTTCACCCAAAATGGTGAGCGGCTGGTGGGGCAGCCGGCCAAGCGCCAGGCGGTGACCAATCCGGAAAACACGCTGTACGCGATTAAGCGTCTGATCGGTCGCCGGTTCGACGATCCGATAACCCAGAAGGACAAGGCTCTGGTCGCCTATCGCATTGTGCGTGGCGACAACGGCGACGCCTGGGTTGAAGCGCAAGGCAAGAAATACAGCCCCAGCCAGGTCAGCGCGTTCATCTTGATGAAGATGAAGGAAACCGCTGAAAACTATCTGGGTGAGAAGGTCACTCAGGCGGTGATCACGGTCCCGGCCTATTTCAACGACAGCCAGCGCCAGGCGACCAAGGATGCGGGCAAGATTGCCGGCCTGGAAGTGCTGCGAATTATTAACGAGCCGACGGCGGCCGCGCTTGCCTATGGCATGGAGAAAAAGGGTACCGGCACAATCGCGGTCTATGACCTGGGCGGCGGCACCTTTGACATTTCCGTGCTGGAAATCGGCGATGGCGTGTTTGAGGTCAAATCGACCAACGGCGACACCTTTCTCGGCGGCGAAGACTTCGACGCCAAAATCATCGATTATCTGGCCGAAGAGTTCCAAAAGGAGCAGGGCATCGACCTGCGTCGGGACCGGCTGGCGCTACAACGGCTGAAGGAAGCGGCGGAAAAGGCCAAGATCGAGCTGTCGTCCGCGATGCAGACCGAGGTCAACCTGCCGTTCATCACCGCCGACCAATCCGGCCCCAAGCACCTTAACATCAGGCTGACCCGGGCCAAACTGGAAGCGCTGGTCGATGATCTGGTCAAGCGCACGGTCGAACCCTGCCGCGCCGCGCTGAAAGACGCAGGCGTCAAGGCCAGCGAAATCGACGATGTGATTCTGGTCGGTGGCATGACCCGCATGCCCAAGATCATTGAAACGGTTAAGCAGTTCTTCGCCCGTGAACCGAACCGTGGCGTTAACCCCGATGAAGTGGTCGCGATCGGTGCCGCGATTCAGGGCGGCGTGCTCAAGGGCGACGTTAAGGACGTGCTGCTGCTGGACGTGACCCCGCTGTCGCTGGGTATCGAAACCTTGGGCGGCGTGTTCACGCGCTTGATTGACCGCAACACCACCATTCCGACCAAGAAGAGCCAGACCTTCTCCACCGCCGAAGACAGCCAGAACGCGGTTACGATCCGCGTGTTCCAAGGCGAACGCGAGATGGCGGCGGACAACAAGATGCTCGGCCAGTTCGATCTGGTCGGGATTCCGCCGGCGCCACGCGGCGTGCCGCAGGTGGAAGTGACCTTCGACATCGACGCCAACGGTATCGTCAGCGTTACCGCCAAGGACAAAGCGACCAGTAAAGAACAGCAGATTCGGATTCAGGCTTCGGGCGGGCTTTCCGATAACGATGTTAACCGCATGGTCAAGGAAGCCGAAACCCACGCCGCCGAAGACCGCAAGCGGCGTGATTTGGTCGATGCCCGCAACCATGCCGACGCCCTGATCCACACCACGGAACGCACGATCAAGGATACCGGCGATAAGATTCCAGCCGCTGAAAAGGCCGCAGCGGAAAAAGCGGTGGCCGAACTGCGCGGCGTGCTCTCTGGTGATGACTTGGCCGCGATCAAGGCCAAAGCCGATATCCTGGCGCAAGTGTCGATGAAGCTGGGTGAGGCGATGTATAAGGCCGGCGGTGGCGGCGAAGCGGGGGCCGGTGATGGTGGCGCTTCGGCCCAACCGGGTGTGGTCGATGCCGACTTCGAAGAGGTCGACGACGATCACCACAAGGGCAAGGGCAAGGCGTAAGCCGGCCGCATTGATTAGGTTCAGATAAACGGCCTCCGGCGGGGCCGGGGCTTCGCCCCGGCCGCCGACCAGGGGTGTAAAGCCCCTGGTCGCCGCCCCTGGTCGCCGATGGCAAATCAAAAGTAAAGCACAACGCTGGATCGGCCCATGGCGAAGCATGATTACTACGAATTGCTCGGCTGTTTGAAGACCGCCAGCGCCGAAGAACTAAAAAAGGCCTATCGCAAACAGGCGATGAAGTTTCACCCTGATCGAAATCCAGGGAATAAAGAGGCCGAAACCAAGTTCAAGGAAATTAGCGAAGCCTATGAAGTGCTGCGCGACGAACAAAAGCGCGCGGCCTATGATCGCTATGGCCATGCCGCCTTCGAACAAGGCGGTCCCGGTCGTTCCGGCGCTCAGGGCGGGCCAGGTTTTGATTTCAATTTTGGCGGTGGTGGTGGCTTTGCCGACATCTTCGATGAGATGTTTGGCGAGTTCATGGGCGGGCGTCGCCAGGGCGCTGCCACCGGTCGCGGCAACGATCTGCGCTATAATCTGGAAATCACCCTAGAAGATGCCTTCAAAGGCAGCCAGACCTCGGTCAAGGTGCCGACTTCGGTGGTGTGCGAATCCTGTAAGGGTTCCGGTGCCGAAGGCGGGGCCCAGCCGGTGACATGCCCGACCTGCGCCGGTCACGGCAAGGTTCGGGCCCAGCAGGGATTTTTTACCATAGAGCGCTCGTGTCCGACCTGTCATGGTGCCGGGCGGGTGATCAAAGACCCGTGCCGAACCTGCGGCGGTGCCGGTCGCCAACGGCGGGAAAAGACGCTGCAAGTCAACATTCCGGCCGGAGTCGAGGACGGGACCAGGGTCAGACTGAACAACGAGGGCGAGGCCGGCTTGCGCGGTGCCCAGCCCGGCGATCTGTATATTTTTCTGACCATCGCCCCGCACCGCTTTTTCCAGCGCGATGGGGCTAATCTGCATTGCCGGGTGCCGATTCCGATGACCACCGCAGCCCTCGGGGGCATTATCGAGGTGCCGACCATCGATGGCGGCCGCAACAAGATCACGGTGCCGCCGGGCACCCAGACCGGTCATCAGTTCCGACTGAAGGCGAAAGGGATGTCGGTGTTGCGCAGCTTGGTCCGTGGCGACATGTATGTCCTGGCGGTGATCGAAACCCCGGTTAATCTGAGCAAGCGTCAGCAGGAACTGCTGCACGAATTTGAAAAGGCGGGGGACAAGGGAAGTACTCATCCCGAGTCGGAAGGATTTTTTGCCAAAGTTAAGGAGTTGTGGGCTGACCTAAAGGAGTAAGCCTTAATCTTATTGAAGATAAAGCGGGTCCAGGGTGAAACCCTGGTCGCCGAAGTGAATGCTCAATAACCGGTGGCGTTGGGCTGGTTCCGCGATGGGTGCGACAAATCGACTCAGGGGGATTCCAAAACATTTGGCGATGTGCATTTATTGACGCATGACGTCAACCGCCCCACCATCGATTGATCTTGAAG
>CAUYTZ010000036.1:0-3870 GCA_963575695.1 uncultured Gammaproteobacteria bacterium
GTTAGAGGGGTGCACAGCACCAAACGCCTTATCAAGGCATTCAGGCGCTGCACACGAAACCTCTTTGACCCTCCGCGAAAGCGCAAAAAGCAGATGCAGGGGCGGCAAAAATCCTTATCCTAGCGCATATGGGGCAGCGCCCTGGTCGCCGAAGGCCGCTTAACCAGTCCGATTATCCCCCAACCGGCGCTGGGACCGGCGGTGGATTGCGCACCCGCAAGCGTTTGATCCGACGCGGGTCGGCATCCAGAATCTCGAATTCCATTCCAGTTGAATGCTGAAGCAGTTCCCCCCGGCCCGGCACCCGTCCGGCCAACGACACCACCAGCCCGCCCAGGGTATCGATCTGGTCGCGCTCGTCATCGGCCAGAATCGGTCCAACCCGCAGTTCGAAATCCTCGATCGGTAGACGAGCATCGGCGATCAGGGTTCCATCTGGGCGGGCGAACAGCACCGGTGCGGCGCTGTCCACGCGCTCATCCTTGATCTCACCCACAATTTCCTCAACCAGATCCTCAATCGTGACCAGACCGTCGATGCCCCCGAACTCATCGACCACCAGTGCCATGTGTTGGCGGCTCTGGCGCATCTGAATCAGCAAATCCAGTACCGGCATGCTCGGGGCCACGATCTGGACCGGCCTGATCAGATCCTTCAGCTCACGCGGTTCGTTGCGGGACACGCACATCATGACATCCTTGATGTGGACCACGCCGATCACCTCATCCAGGGTGTCATGGTAAACCGGCAGCCGACTGTGGCTGGTTTCGGCCATGCGCCCGATGAGCTCGACCATCGGTGTTTCGATGTCGAGCGCGATGATGTCGGCTCGCGGCACCATGGCATCAACCACAGCGCGGTCACGCAACTTCAAGATGTTGGTCAGCAGGGCCCGTTCGCTGGCCGCGATCGAATTTTCTTCCTCATCCCGCTCTTCGATCAGCTCTTCGATGGTTTCGCGCAGCGAGACATCACCACGACCGCGCAGAACGGCACGGAACCAAATTCGGAACTGACCGGACAGGGAATGCTGGTCGTCGGCTTCGTCTTCGCGCGGGAAACGGCCGGAATTAGCTTCGCTCATGGTCCTGACGTGTGGTGGTCAAATGCCGCAGTGTCGGCTGGGGATTGGGTTGGGGCATAGGGATCAGCCACACCCAGACGGGCAAGAATCTCACGCTCCAGTTGTTCCATCCGTTCAGCATCCTGGTCGATCATGTGATCATACCCGACCAGATGCAAAACACCATGCACCACCAGATGGCTTAGGTGGGCGGCGAAGTTTTTGCCCTGATCGAGGGCTTCGGCAGTGATGGTTTCCCGCGCCAGCACAATATCGCCCAACAGCAGCGGTGCCCCCGGCGGCGGTGCCTGCGGCGGCTCATCGATCGGAAACGACAGCACGTTGGTCGACTTATCTTGGCCACGGTGATCGCGGTTCAACACCCGCACCTGCTCGTCATCAGACAAAGTGACCCCGATTTCGGCCCGCGCGCACGGCGGCAACGTCACCACCGCCAGTGTTGCCAGCGCTGCCGCCGTGATTTGGACTTCACAGGCGGCTTCGTCCCAGCCTTCGGCTTCTGTTGAGATCACGATATCCAGTTCAGAAGTCACGATCGGCCCCTCTAATGATTATCACACTGGCGGCCAAAGACTTCCGGCCAGGCTGTTGCCGTAGCCGGCT
The DNA here is from genome assembly GCA_963575695.1 of uncultured Gammaproteobacteria bacterium. GTDB lineage: Bacteria > Pseudomonadota > Alphaproteobacteria > Azospirillales > Azospirillaceae > CAUYTZ01. Next base: position 1,688 of record CAUYTZ010000036.1, read on the forward strand.
TCGATATGAACCTGAACGATTCGGCCATGGCTCTCGGGGCCGGCGGTACAATGCACCGCCTGCTGATAGGGGCTGCGGCCCAACATCTGGCCCGGACGGCGGCCGGGACGGTCGATCAGCACCGGCAGCACCCGCCCGGCCATCGCCCCATTGAAGGCGGCCTGCTGCTGATTGAGCAGATCTTGCAAGATCTGCAACCGCTCGCCCTTAACCTCTTCCGCCACCTGATCGGGCAACGTCGCCGCCGGCGTGCCTGGCCGGGCGCTGTATTTGAACGAATAGGCCTGGGCGAAACCAACCGCGCGAATTAACTCTAGAGTATCGGCGAAGTCCTGGTCGGTCTCGCCCGGAAAACCAACGATGAAATCCGAAGACAAGGCCAGATCCGGCCGCACCGCGCGCAACCGTTCGACCACGCGCAGATAGTCGGCGGCGGCGTGGCGACGGTTCATCGCCGCGAGAATCCGATCCGATCCACTTTGTACCGGCAGGTGCAAGAACGGCATCAGCACCGCGACCTCGCCATGAGCCGCGATCAGGTCATCGTCCATGTCCATGGGGTAGGAGGTGGTGTAGCGCAGCCGCTCCAGGCCCCCACCCGCCACCTTACCCGCCAGCCGCTCGGCCAGCAGCCGCAGCAGCCGGCCCAGAGTCCAGATTGAACCGTCTGGCCCCTCGCCATGCCAAGTGTTGACGTTCTGGCCAAGCAAAGTGATTTCAAGTGCGCCGTGGGCCAGCATCCGTTCCGCTTCGGCCAGGATTGCCATGGCCGGACGCGAGAATTCGCCACCGCGAGTGTAAGGGACCACGCAATAGGTACAGAATTTGTCGCAGCCTTCCTGCACGGATAAGAACGCTGACACGCCCTGGCCGACGGCTTCCTCCGGCAGAGAATCGAACTTGGATTCGGCCGGAAAATCGGTATCGAGCAGCGCCCGCCCGCCCGCCAGAACCCGTTCGACCATATCCGGCAAGCGGTGATAGGTCTGCGGCCCGAACACCAGATCGACATAGGGCGCGCGGGCCAGGATCTCTGCCCCTTCGGCTTGGGCGACGCAACCGGCCACCGCCAGCACCATGCGTTGGCCGGCGACAGCGCGGGAGTTCTTCAGCACGCGCAGTCGGCCCAGATCGGACATGACCTTCTCCGCCGCTTTTTCGCGAATGTGGCAGGTATTGAGGATAACCACGTCGGCATCTTCCGCCCGATCCACCGGCCGGTAACCCAAGGGTGCCAGTACGTCCGCCATGCGCGCGGAATCGTACACATTCATCTGGCAACCCCAGGTTTTGATGAACAGAGTTTTACTCACCGCGCGCGTCGATCCCTCGTGTGATCAGGATGGACCAGATTTCCACCCACTAACCCAGACTCTGCGTGAGCCTAGAGGCAGGGCCGTGCGGAAGTCAACTTCGCAAATATGACCACGAGCCTTGAGACGGACACGGGGGTTGCCGGCAGTCAAGAGGCTTAAGGCTTATGGTGGGGGTGTGGGCGGCGATAAAATCATTGGTTGGGGGACTAGGATTCGAACCTAGGCTGGCGGAGTCAGAGTCCGCTGTCCTACCACTAGACGATCCCCCATCCGCATAACGTCGGCCGAAGCCGATGCGGCGAGCCGTTTCCGGCGCGGCAGGATCACTAGCATACTCAACGGGGTGATGCCAGCACTGAATCGTGACGCAGATTATTGGCGTACCGAATTCGCGTTGCGGCACAGATCGTTGCCTCCTATAACTCCTGCGATGGAACTGGACGCGGGAGCGGAATTGCCATGATCGTGGTTACCGGCGGGGCCGGCTTCATCGGCTCCAATCTGGTCGCGGCGTTGGCCGAACGCGGCTTTCCCGATGTCGTGGTCTGCGACCGCCTGGGCTGCGGCGACAAATGGCGCAATCTGGCCAAGCCGGAGGTGCGTTCGATTGTGCCGCCGGAACGGCTGTTCGAACTGCTGGGCGATTTTCACCGCGATATCGAGATGATCTTCCATATGGGCGCGATTTCGGCCACCACCGAAACCGATGCCGATCTGATTCTCCGCACTAATTTCGCGCTCAGTCTGCAACTGTGGAACTGGTCGGCCGCCAACGGCAGCCGGTTTGTCTATGCCTCGTCCGCCGCCACCTATGGCGATGGCGCGCACGGCTTCGTTGATGCTTTTGATATTGACTCGTTGGCCCGG
>CAUYTZ010000037.1:0-1809 GCA_963575695.1 uncultured Gammaproteobacteria bacterium
CATGGCGGAGGCTCAGGTTCGGCAAGCGATCACCAGTGACTTCAAGACGTTGGCGGAAGAGATCACAAAACAGAAAAATGACGTTGAACAGACAACCGCCCTGTCCTTTGATGCTGACAATGTTTTGCCTGTCGGCGGTAAGGCTAAGGTCACGTACATTCTTGGATACCAAACTCAAAAGCTGATTCAAGTCAATCTTACCTGGAGCCTTGGTTCCGGTTTGCTTGTTGAAAAGCTCCCTTCGCATACTGGTCAACTGCAAAAACAACTTGACTTCACCCAGCTACAGTTTATTAATTGACGTACGATGGACATTGTTGATTGTCTATTTGTTTATAGGCGGTAGCTCGTGCAAACACACATTGAAATGGCGACTCCTTTTCCTGGCATTGGCATCTCAGCCGCCCCGCCTCTGCGGCGAGCCGCTCAGTACGTGCGCATGTCGACCGAGCACCAACAATACTCAACCGAGAACCAAAGGGATGCCATCGCCAAATACGCCGCTCACCGTGGGCTGAAAGTGGTTGCCACCTACGCTGATGATGGCAAAAGCGGTCTCCGCCTCGATGGCCGCGATGCTCTGAAGCGTCTGATTGACGATGTTGAAAACGGTGCCGACGATTTTGATCTAATCCTGGTCTACGACGTGAGCCGCTGGGGACGGTTTCAAGACGCCGATGAGAGTGCTTACTACGAGTATATTTGTAAGCGAGCAGGAGTTCAGATCGAGTATTGCGCCGAGCAATTCGAGAATGACGGAAGCCCGGTTTCAAACATTGTCAAAGCGGTCAAACGGACCATGGCCGGCGAGTACGTCCGTGAACTCTCGGTCAAGGTCTTCGCCGGCCAGTGCCGGTTGATTGAACTGGGCTACCGTCAAGGCGGTGCCGCAGGCTTCGGACTGCGCCGGGTGCTGGTTGACGCTGGCGGCAACGTCAAGGGAGAGCTGGCGCGCGGAGAACAAAAGAGCATTCACACCGACCGCGTCGTCCTGATGCCGGGACCGGACGCCGAGGTGACGGTGGTCAATCAGATCTATCAGTGGTTCGTCCGGGACGGGCTGGTCGAAAGCGTGATCGCGGACCGCCTTAACCGCGAAGGCCTGCTGACCGATATGGGACGCCAGTGGACCCGGGGGGTGGTGCATCAGATCCTGATCAATGAGAAGTACATCGGCCACAACGTCTTTAACCGCATCTCCTTCAAGCTGAAAAAGAAACGGGTCAAAAATCCTCCGGAGGCCTGGATTCGTGCCGACGATGCGTTTGACGGGATCATCGATCCACAATTATTTTACACTGCGCGCGGCATCATTCAAGAGCGGGCGCGTAAATTCTCCAACGAGGAACTGCTAGAAGCGCTCAAGAGCCTCTATGGCCAGAAGGGGCTACTGTCGGCGTCGCTGATCAACGAATGCCATGCCTTGCCCTCAAGCTCGATCATCGGCTCCCGCTTTGGCGGCCTGCTGCAGGCCTATCGAAAGATCGGCTATCTCCCGGCCCGGGACTACCGGTTTTTGGAAACCAATCGATACCTGCGACAGATGTATCCAGGAATTATATCGGACGTGGTCTCGAACATCGAGCGACTCGGCGGCAAGATTGTGCAAGACGACCCGACTGACTTACTGGTTGTTAACGGTGAGTTTACAGTCTCGGCTATTATCGCTCGCTGTCAGACCACCAAGTCCTGGTCGCTGCGCTGGAGCTTTCGACTCGATAATAGGCTCAAACCGGACATCACCGTCGCGATCGGCTTGAAGCGTTCATGTTAAAGGCTATTGAGCGAAAACACCAGCGTCATTCGTTT
>CAUYTZ010000038.1:0-1496 GCA_963575695.1 uncultured Gammaproteobacteria bacterium
GCGCTCAACAACCAGCTCACCGGCGGCAGCGGCAACGACACGCTTGACGGTGCCGCCGGCACCGACACCCTGCTGGGCGGCCTCGGCAACGACACCTACCTGTTCGGTCTGGGTGACGGGGTGGATACCATCAACGAGGCCGCCAGCGCCGATGCCGGCGATGTCCTGCAATTGAAGGCGGGGACCCTGCTCGCCGATTTGCGCCTGACCCGCAGCGGCTACGGTCTGGTTGCCGGGCTGGAGGGCGGGGACCAGGTGACGATCACCAACCAGTTCAACGGCACCGCCAGCCGGATCGAAAGCCTGCGCTTCGATGACGGCACCGCCTGGGATCTGGCCGGCACCCAGGTCAAGCTGGGCGGCACTGGCAACGATACTCTGGCCGGCACCGCCGGCAACGACGTACTGTTCTCCGACGGCGGCAACGACACGCTCAACGCCGGGGCCGGCGACGACGTGCTGTCCGGCGGCGTCGGCACGGATGCGCTCAACGGCGGGTTGGGTGACGACACCTATCTGTTCCGGCGCGGCGAGGGCCAGGACACCATTGCCGATACCGGCGGCCAGGACCGGCTGCTGCTGGGCGCCAATATCGCGCCGGATCAGGTGTGGTTGTCGCACACCGGTTCGGATCTGGTCATCGATCTGGTCGGCGGCAGCGACCGGGTGACGATCAGGAACTGGTACACCGACCCGGCCAATCAGATCGAAACCCTGGCCACCCGCGACGGCTGGTCGCTTGCACACACCCAAGTCGATCAGTTGGTGGCGGCCATGGCCGCCTTCGCCCCGCCGTCCGGTATCGCCACCGCCCTGCCGACCGATGTCGCCGCTGCCGTCGCCCCAGTCATCGCCGCAAACTGGCAGCACGCCGCCTGACAAGACCACGATTATCCGGAGAGACGCCTTATGAATCAGGAGATTGAGCCAGTGATGGCAAGCGTTCACCGTCATGGACAATGCGGGACTCCCGGACGCAGATCTGGTAGTCTTCCGCTCGTCCGATTTTCACTCCGGCTGATTCAATGCGTTTCCTCAATCCCAAGACCGACTACGCCTTCAAGAAGATCTTCGGCTCCGAGGCGAGCCGGGACATCCTGATCAGTTTTCTCAACGCCATTCTGGATCTGACTGGCGAGGCGGTGATTGTTGACGTCACCATCCTTGATCCCCGTCTGGCGCCAAAGATCGAGGGCATGAAAGACACCTACCTCGACGTTCGGGTCAAGGACCAGCGCGGCCGATCCTATATCGTGGAAATGCAGGTGCTGAACGTCGAGGGCTTTGAGAAGCGGGTGCTGTACAACGCCTGCAAGGCTTACGTGAACCAGCTTGGCAAAGGCGATCGCTACCAGCTTTTGATCGAGGTGGTGGCGGTGACCATTACCGACTTCGTGATGTTTCCGGACCTTGGGCGCGTGGTCAGTCGTTTTCGCCTGCGCGCCGATGAGAACCCGGCGATCTGTCACCAGGATCTGGAACTGGTGTTCGCCGAA
>CAUYTZ010000039.1:0-1480 GCA_963575695.1 uncultured Gammaproteobacteria bacterium
CGACGTAGAACACTTGCTCGACCGGTCGGATCTCCGCCGGCCAGTTCCAGGCGGTCACGACGGCAAGACCTCGCAAAGATCGATCTGATAGGACGACTTCACGGGGGCCACCGTCTGGTTGGCCCCGGCGTCGTCGGTCATCAGCCGCATCCGGACCCGGCAATTGCTGGTGACCAGCGGCCCGGTGACGACCGGCTCACGCAAACGCGGCGCCACCCGGAAACTGGCATGGCCATCGGCTCCGGCGGTGATGTCTGCCAGCACCAGATGGGCGCGCCCGGGGCTGGTCTGGATCAGGTCGCCAGCCTTCAGCACCCCGACCGCATTCGGCGTGAAGCCGGTGACGGTGAGCGTGGTGCCCGAGCCGCTGGCCAGCACCGGCGTCCCGGCCAAGCTGCCGGCGGCGGCCAAGCGACGGAAGTCCGGCACCATGACCTCGACCACGCCGCGCAGGCTGGCCAGGAAGGCGTCGAACGCCCGCGCCTTATCATCGGAGAAGCGTAGCGTCATGCGGGCGAGCCAGCGGGTGCCGTCGCGTTCCAGCACCTGGACGTGGTTGGTGAACGGATTGGTGAAACGCGCGGTCAGGGTCTGGATGTAGAACGACGCCTGCTCGGGCTTGAAGGCCAGGGGCCAGTCGACCGGAGTGTCGCTCATCAGAACTTGCCTCCCCGGCGGTGCAATTGATCGACCACCGAGCCGTAGGCGGTGGAGGCGGCTTGGCTCACGATGCCGGGCACGAGGCGTCCCAGCGTCTCGGCCACCGCCCGCTGCACCAGGGCGGCGGTGGCGTCGGGATCGCTGGCGCCACGGGCGTCGACATTGACCACGTAGGTCGCCCGCGCGTCGGTCGCCTGGAGTAGGCCGAGACCGCCGACGCCTTCTGCACTGACGCCGAGCCGCCCGTCGGGCAGACGCTGCAGCGGCAGGATGCCCTCCGGCCCGGCTTCGCCCATCAGCCCCATGCCAGTGGCCATCGGGAACAGGGTCGGCCGGTCGATCACGGTGCCGCCGGCAAAGGCCGTCACCCGCCCGGCTTCGAACACCGCGCCGGTGGCGAACAGGCCACCGAACAGGTCGGAGAAGAAACCGCCGCCCCCGCCGTCGCCGGTGCCGAAGATCGCGTCGCCGATCGGCCCCATTACTTCCCGCTCCCAGAATATCCGGGCGAGGTCCTCGATGATCCTCTGGGTCAGGTTGTCGAAGTTGAGTTCGCCCCGGGTGATGAAGCCGACGAAGATATCCTCCATCCCCTTCATGGCGTCGCCGAACACCCCTCCCCTCGACCCCGTAGTGCGTCCGAGAGAGTGCCAGCGCGTGTGCGCGCGGCATCGCACCAATCATCGCGCCGGTGTGGTTCAGTTCCTCGCGCTTGAAATAGACCTTGGCTCCGCCCAACCGGGCACTAAACCGTTCGGCTCGCCCCGAACCAGCAAGGGCGCAAAGCGGCGAAAGAACGGCGGCCGGAAGGGCAGCGTAC
>CAUYTZ010000040.1:0-4226 GCA_963575695.1 uncultured Gammaproteobacteria bacterium
GTTGGTCCTGTACTTTGCAAAGCATGTCGAGGCTAAGCTAAAAGAGGCGCAACCATGACGGTGGTTATTATCCCACTCCCCTTAGACTTAGCTCTATGGTTGCGTCGGGCGTTCGACCACATCGTGGGATCCCCTCACGATGCCCTTTACGCGAGGGCAACCTATCAGACGATCAATGCGGCCTTGCCGCCCGAATTCCAGGACGCCATTCCATGACCACCCTCCGCGAACCCCAGAATGACGCGCTGGTCGCCAAAGCCAGGGCCTACCTATCCACCCGAGCGACCTTGCCGGTCAGCCGGAGAACCCAACCCACCCTCCTCGACACCGTGGCCGACACCAGGTCAAATGCGGATGCGGGCTGATGGTCACCAAGCCTGCATTCGTGGCAATGACCCTGGTGCTGTTTGGATGATCGCGCTTGGCCATGCGAAGAAAGTGCTCTCGCTGGTTCTGATCAAGGTCGCAGGCGGCGGCCAAGTCATCGAAGCTGTGCCAAGGAAAGTCCGGCCCGCTCAGTGGGGAAGCGAAGAACCGGACAGAGTGACCGCTGATGGTTGCTGTAAAGCGCCGTTGCGGCTCTGACACCCGGCCGGTTTCCAACCCCTCCAGAGGCCGCTGAATGAGGTCTGAATACTGTCCGCCCTCCGAGAAGGGAACGCGACCAGCAACCACCCAGCGAGTCCCTGAGCAGCCGGAAGGGGTATGCGGCGGGGCGGTTCATGCTGCGACTCCTGTTTGAGCATCGGCCCAGTCCGCGCCGGGCGCATCGGGGATCAGGACGCGGAGGCGGATGGTTCGGCCGTCCCGCTGGCATTCGCGCTGGACATCCCGAGCAGTGACGAAGGCAGCGGCTTGGCCGACCATCGACAGGTCGTTGTCGCCGAAAATCCGCAATTCTTCGACGCCAGCCGGCGGCCGGAAGCCCTGAAGGTTCCCTTCGGCAATCAGCGACCACACCGGGATCTTGAACCGCACCGACGCGGCCAAGGCGGTTTCTATGCCTTCGGCGATCCCGAGCACCGGGCCGGCCGGGGCAAGCCGGATGGCGGAACCCTTGGGCAGCGGCCCCGGCATCATTTTGCGAACTGGTTCAACCGGGGCCTTCCTTCCGTCTTCGGTCAGCCAGGTCCGATGCAGGTTGACGGCGGCCGAGCCATCGGGCGCAATCACCTGGCTGATCATCGCCGGGAAGGAGCGGTTGCCGTCATAGCGCAGGCTCGGAACCGACCGGATGGAGCGTGGGAACTCAGACAGGCCGGGAATGCGGCGGGTCAGGTAGCGGCCGGTCGGGCAATCGGCGGTAACCGGCCGGCCCCGCGACCACGCCTCGCGCATCGCTGCCCGCAGTTCTTCCGGGCTGCGCTCCTGTTGCCGAGCAGGTTCGGCCTTTCCGATCACGCCCTCAACCAGTTCGGCGGCTTGCTTGAACTCAACCCGGTTGATCAACTTGACCAGATCAACCCCGGAACCATGTCCGCAGTGGTTGCAGATCCAAGCGCCGCTGCCCTGGTGATCTGTCCAGCGCCAGCGGTCTTTCCCGCCGCACATTGGGCAGGGGCCGTTGCGCTTGGTCAGAAAGGAACGCGGTACGCCAAGCGCCGTCAGAATGCTGAACCAACGACCATGGGCGCGCTCGTGAAGCGGGAGGCGGTCGATGTGGCTCATGCCGCCCGCCTCCCCACATCCCACCGGGCCGGGCCATTGACGGCTGGACGATGATAGATTTTCTGCGGGGCGAAGCCGGGTTCCTGAACCGTGATGTCGGCCCGTCCAACCGCGATCACCGCGCGGCCAATAATCAACGGGATCAGCCCACGAACATCCTCCGGCGTCCAGTCGTTGCGCCTGATCGCCGGCAGCCAGGTTGTGATAAAGATGAACCCGTCGTTGACCAGACGCGCCCACAGGTCCGGGGTGTAAATCTCCGGGCGGGGGGCGGTGCCCAGGCGGGCCAGAGCTTCCGCCCACGGACGCGGAAACTTGCCGTCGTGCTCCAGGATGCCGGCCTGTTCTTCGAAGTCATCAGGAAGCATGGGTTGCCTCCTGCTTTTCGCGGGCTTTCACGAACGAGATTTGCCGGGATTTGATCCAGGACCGGACTTCACGGCTCGGCGGCTTGGGGGAAGCGTCTCGGTAGGCGTTCGGCCAGCTTCCAACCAGTGACTTGTATTGGTTCGCAGCCCACCCCTCGCGATATCCCCGCACCTCGGCATAGCCGAGCAACTGGCGGTAGAATTCCGATTTCGGTAGCGTCTCTCCGGCAAGCTGGACACAACCGGCCGGCACCTCGTTCTTCCGGCTGCCGCGGGTGATCTCGGCAAGTTGGCCGTCCTGATGCTCAACGCCGGGCCGGGCCTCTACCTTGAAGCCGCAGGCGGGGCACGTGGCCACCCCTGGCGGGCGCAGGTAGTGGCATTTCGAGCATTCCTTCGGCAGCGGGGCCTTGCGTTCTTTGGCCTGCCGGTTCTCCAGGCCATCGTCCAAACTGTCGTGATGGATATCGGTGACGAAGCCAAGGCGAGCGTGAGTATCGCTATGGTCGAGAATCAGGCAATCCGCCTTGCCTTCGGCGGTGCGCAGTCCACGCCCGATGATCTGGACGAACAGCATTTCGGATTTGGTCGGGCGGGCGAGGATGATGCAGCGGACATCCCAGTCAACGCCGGTGGTCAATGTGCCAACGTTGCAGACAACCCGGTATTCGCTCCGGTGGAACTTGTCGCGGACAATGTTGCGATCAGCCGGCGGGGTGCGGGCGTCGATGTAACCGCAGGGGATGCCGGCGGCTTCGAACTGGGCTTGCAGGGCTTTGGCGTGCGAACAATCGACGGCAAAGGCCAACGTCGGCCGTCCTTCACCCTGCCTGATCCAGGTTTCGACGACATTGGCGACCAACTGCGGCTTGTTGACCGCTTCGGCCAACTGGCCCTCATGGAAGTCACCGGCCACCGTCTTCACGCCGGACAGGTCAGGATGATCCGGGGCGAAGACCCGAAATGGAGCCAGAAAATCGCCGTCGATCAATTCTTGCGTGGTCGCCGAAATGATCAGGTCGTCATAGTGTTTGCCAAGTCCCTTGGTCCAGGGCGTCGCTGAAAGGCCGATGAATGGAACGGATTGCCATTCCGGATGCGCCATCCAGTGCTTTTGCGCGTCGAACAGCTTGTGCGCTTCATCGACCAGAACCAAGCCGGCTTCCGGATATCCACGCCGGGCAATGGTCTGGATGCTCGCGACTTGCACGGGCTTTGACCAATTGGTCAGAACGTGATCGCTCTGGATCACCCCGATTTCCGCAATCCCATCACGGTGCAGGCTGTCAACGGCCTGATCAACCAGGCTCACCGCCGGCACTACGAAGCAGACCCGCTTTCCTTTGCCGCGGGCGCGGCGGATGATTTCGCCAGCCAAAACGGTCTTGCCGTATCCTGTAGGGGCCATTAGCAGTGGCCGGCGTTTCCCGGATGCCAGGGAGGCCCTGAGCGCATCGATGGCGTCGGCCTGGTGCGGGCGAAGCTGGCGGGGCGTCATGACAGCACCTCACCAGTATGCACGTCAAAGCTGTACTCACCATCGTCGTCACAACCGGAAGGGGCGCTCTCCTCCTCTCTAGAATGAAGAGCCTTCCCCCGCCTAAGACTCTTACTATCTCCCTGTCCCTCTCCCTGTCCCTCTCCCTGTCCCTTGCTATGTTTCGCCATTGGCTTTGCCATTGGCCCGGCCATAGCCTCGCCATTGGCGTTGCTATTGGCCCGGCTATCCGCGCTACCCCACCGCTTTTTTGCCCCGGCTTTGCCATTGGTGCGGTACGATTGCTTTTTGCTCCATGACTGAAGGGCCTTTTCGCCCACAACACTATGATGCAGGCGACCGTCTGAGCATTTCACGAAGCCATGAAGGTGAATGCTCAATAACCGGTGGCGTTGGGCTGGTTCCGCGTTGGGTGCGACAAATCGACTCAGGGGGATTCCAAAACATTTGGCGATGTGCATTTATTGACGCATGACGTCAACCGCCCCACCATCTCTGGCACCAACGCGCTCGCCGGTAGTGGGGCGCGCAGGGCATGGCCTACGGCGGTCAGGAAAGGGCTCAGGGTGCATTTTAGGCGGTCAGCCTCCTCCTGAGCAACCCCCAACGAGGTAAATATTTCGCGCAGATGAGCCGTTCCTTCTCGGTTCTGCCTTTCAGGTCACAACCATTGGGTATAGTAATCTCCAGTG
>CAUYTZ010000041.1:0-4374 GCA_963575695.1 uncultured Gammaproteobacteria bacterium
AGGGGCAGTAGCTTCGACATGCCAGATACTGAATCCCAACACCCAGCACCTGTCAACACCTCAGCATCATGTCGCCCATGAGTCAAATTGTCGCACCCCGGCTGACATCACGCTGCCAGCAATGCTTTTCGGGATGTTACCTGGATGGATCGAATGATGTTTGGAGCAAAAGATTCTCAGAAATCTTCCGGGAAAATCAGGGAAATATAAATGTAAGTTCCCTTGGTTCGGCAGATAATCCATTTGGTGAACAAAGTATGGTTGGTTTCAACAACCAACTCGTCTATGCAAACTCATATGCCAACAGACTTTCCAGCGCCATTGGTGCTCTTAACTAAAATTCCATCCGGTGAGAGTTCCTGTCTGATGCCGGCGCGCCGTTGGCTTCGTGCCATACGGCACACTGGCATCAGAGGCCAAAATGCCGGCGCAACGCTGCAAGCGGCCGGCGGAACAAATAGAACCCCAGAGGCACACTCTCGCCGTAAATCTTGGCCGTTGCCTGCAACCCCAGACGCGGCGGCATCCCTCCGCCGGTAAACGTGGCAACGCCTCGATAGGCCAACACGCCAAGCGGCGTCACTTCGGCCTCGTAAGCCGCACTCACCAGTCGGGCTTTCAACGGATTGAGCGGATCGACATCAAGGAACACAAGCACATCGGCTCCGTCCAGGATGACAAGCCCGTCTTCAACAGGGATCATGATTTTCAACTCGGCATCGGCCGGATCTGCAATCGACATGATCCGTTCTCCAACAGCAACCGGCCGTCCGATCCAGTCGCGCGGATCTGTGAATATAACGATCCCGCCACGCGGCGCGGTCACTGTTGCCCGCTCCAGCTGCCTTTGGGCGAAGCCAAGCTCGGCCTCTCTGGCCTGAATTTGAGCCGCGAGTGCCGTCAATTGCCCTCCAGAGCGACGATCGCCGAAGGCACCCTGACTGGCCTGATGGTATTCAGCCATGGCGATGTCCAGTGCCCGTTCCGCCAATTCCACCTTGCCGCGAAAAGCGATGTCTTCGAGCACAATCAGAACTTGGCCAGCACTGACCGCAGTATTGGACGCAACCGCGATGGTCTTAACCACCCCATCAATGGGAGCGGCCACCAGCCATGGCTGGTGCGCCGTGACTTCGGCCGGTGCCAGGACTGATTGACGTACCGGTGCAAAGCAGAGCGCCGTTGCCACCGCCATTGCCGCAATCGCCACCAGCCAAGGCCGGCCGGGCGTCTTCCTCAACGGTGGTCGGCCTCCATGGATCGCCAACCAGGCATGGGTGAAGCCATCGGTCAGTTCTCCCAGCACTGCCCGCTCCGCCTCAGTCCAATCTGCATCCCGATGCAGCCACAGCGTCCCGATAAGCCCGCCATCGGCGTTCAATAACGGGCACCACAGGGCTGCGGGAGAGGCCCACACTCCCCAATCTGTCCGCAGATCCTCCGGAAGGTCGGTCTCATTAACCGTTCGGCAGATATCAGCGCCCTCAGCTGTCGCAAGAGCATTTAGCACGGCTTCAAGCCAGCGGACATAGGGGGCATCATGCTCCAAAACGGCTACCGACGACACGGCCCGCAAACGCATCCGGCCGGGCGTCCCTTGCGCCAATGCCGCCTGTCGGTAGCGAGTGAGGCTCCGGGTATCATTCACGATCAGGAAACTCAGTTCTGCAGGGCAGCGGGCATGGCGCAGCCGGCGCAGCAAGTCAAGGAATTGACCTACAGCAGGAATGCTGGCAGCACCATCCACGGCATCACTCCCTTGTTGCACCGGCCTCTTCAGGCAGGACCGGAATTTCGTATTTGGGTTCCGGCTTTTTCCCCAGGGTGAATTAACTATGCGGGATGCTTTGTTTGGGTCAATGGCCGAGAGAAAGCCGGTTGTCCAGTTCATCAGGGATGGCCGGTGCCGTACCCGAAAACCACTTATCCATAGCCGGCTCTGTTAGAATCCGGTTTCCCGGATTACAACCATGGCTGCCATACGCCACATCCGCATGATCAAGCTGGCGGCTTCGGCTTTGATCCGGACGGTGCCGCGGGTAACCCGGGCCGGTGCCGGCGGCGGCGTGGCCGAGGTAAAGCGCAACGATACCCGGTACCAGACTGCGGTCGGAACCAGCGCACGCGAACGGGAGTCGGACTGCACTGTCACCGGCCCACCGTAGAGCGAGGCCAGATAGGGCTGGTCGAGTTGCGCCAGATTGACCGACTCCACTGCCACCACCTCCGCCGGTTGACCTGGGACAGACGGTGTTTCCGGCAGAAACCAGGCGGAAGCGCCGGGGGTAATCCGGTAGCGGTCAGTACTTTCGACCAGAGCCACCAGTTCTGCCTGCTCCTGGGCCACCACCCGGGCCAGTCGCTGCGTCGGCCGAAACCAGGAGCCGGGGTGTAGTGACGGAGCCAGTTCCGTAATGACGCCATTGATCGGCGCGCGGACGATCAGCGCCTCCGCTTGCGCCGTCATCGTCGCAGCCTGACTGCGGATGCTGGTCAGCCGTTCATACAGCACCCCCAGCCGCTCCCGGCCCTCTGGGCTACCTGCCACCTGGCGGATTTCAGCTTCCAGCCGGGCCTGTTCTCGCACGGCCTGGTCACGGGCGAACTCCAGATCCGGACTGGTCAGCGTTGCCACCGGTTCTCCGGCCGTTATCTGTTGGCCCTCGGCAACATGCACCGCGACCAACCGGCCCGGAGACGACGGGTAAAGTGCTGCGAAAGCTGCGGCACGGCTCAAGGCTGGTAGCGACACACGGTCGCTCCATGGCACCAGCAACGCGGCCACGACCAGTGTGAGGAGGATCAGCGTTCGGATCAACGTGCCGTTCAGTCTCATTCGCTCCCGCCGGTCCCTCCATTGCCGGATCTCGCCCAGCAGCGGCCGGAAGATGAACCAGCCCAATTCCACCATCATAAGGCCAATACCCAACAGTTTGAACGCGAAATGATAGACTAGCAGGGCAATGCCGGTGAACAGAACCAAGCGATACAGCCAGACAATGGCAGCAAACACAACCAGAAACCGCTGTAGCCCGCGCCCCAGCTGCTCAGGCGGTGGCTCATCGAACCCGAACAGCGCCTCGCGCAGCCACCAGCGGCCGAAGGCGAATGCCCGTTCCTGCAGGTTGGCCAGATCCAGCGCGTCAGACAACAGGTAATAGCCGTCGAAGCGCATCATCGGGTTGAGATTGATCGCGACCGAACCCAGCCACGACACCGTGGCGATGACGAAGGCCGCACCGCGCACCGGGCCGTCGGGCAGGAAGCTCCATGCCAGCGTCGCCAGCGCCGCCAGCACCAACTCGGCAGCGATGCCGGCTGCGGCGACCTCTAACCGTTGCCAACGTGAGACCAGCCTCCACGCGTCCGAGGTGTCGGTGTAGAGCACGGGCACAAGCACCATGAACGCTATGCCCATCGTCGTCACTCTGCAGCCATAGCGGGTAGCGGTGCAGGCATGGGCGAATTCATGCACCACCTTGACCGTAGCCAGCGTTACTGCGAACGCTGCGGCCCCCTCCCACGACAGGAAATCGGTGAAGGTGTGCGCGAACTGTGGCCACTGACGCAGCGCCAGGAACAGGCCGAGCGCCCCCAACGCGACCACCAACTGCCGCCACGCGCGCGAATAGAATGGCTCCACCCATGGTTGTAGCGCCACCAGCAGCCGGTGCGGTCGCAGCAGCGGTATGCGGATGAACAGGTAATGGTGCAGAAGCCACAGCGGCCACGACAGCCGCGCCGCTTGCTCCTGCCTGACATAACCGGCGATCACCGCCGGCCCCTGTCCTTCCAGCAGGGCATTAACTTGCAAAAAGCGGATCAGATCGCTTAGTTGGGCGGCGGTCATCGGTTGGCCGGTTTCGAACGCGACCCGCTCTCGCACCACCTCCGGCCTGCCGGAGATCCAGGCCGACAACGCAACGAAGGCAGGGCGGGTCAACCGGAACCAGCGATTGCGCACCGGGTCATGCACGCTCCATGTCGGCGCTCCATCAGTGGTCGAGGGACCGGGCAGCAGCGTCAGATCATCACGCAGGCGCGGCAGCATCTCGGACTCCGATTGTGCGAATGGATTCGGTGAAGGAGATATGAGATGGGATTGGGATTGGGATTGGGATTGGGATCGTCTCCGGCCATAATCGCGGTCAGTGCGGCAGATCGAGGCCGAAGATTTCGGTTAGCGAAAGGCCATCAGCAAAGCGCTCGCTCCACGCGTCCAACTGGTCGGCACTTGCGGCCCGAATTCGATCCTCAAAACCGGAGGGGAGCGTCTTAAAGCGGCGGTGAAGCTGGCGAAGGAGCATGTTCGCTTTGCCCACGGTCTCGCCCTCGGCCTTACCCTCGGCCCGTCCTTTCGCCTCGCCCTTGGCA
>CAUYTZ010000042.1:0-5866 GCA_963575695.1 uncultured Gammaproteobacteria bacterium
AAGACGCGCTCCCATCCAACAACTCGCGCGGAATGGACTCCCCCGGCCGGATGACCTTGACGAATTTCAGGCTGCTCTCAACGATCCTAAGCAATTGCTCATCGCGAGAATCGGCCGGAATATCGAACGACGTTCGGAGCGTTGACAGTGTCAGGGCCCCAATGGCGGCACCAAGCGGAACCATGAACACCGACACCTTGTCATTGGTCACGGTAAAATGGGCCCCGGAAACGGCGAAAACTTTGTGCTCAAAAATAAAGTGCGTCGATGATGAAACATTTTGCGTTTCACCGTCAGATGGCTGAGTTGTTTCGGCCGGCACGGTGGCTACCCTTTTGGTTTTAAAACTTGGCTGACCGAAACTTGGGAGCGGTCGCCAAAGACCCATCCGCCGTCGCCACTCTGGCGGTGCGAACCGATACCGCTTTTATAATAGGCCGTAACGACGAGAACGGCAACCGCAGGACACCCGCCTCAGGGACGGGGGTGAAAATCACCTCAGCACTAAATTTTGCCAGCAATAAATTTTGGTCGGCAGCCCCCCATGCCTGAGGTACGCTACCTCCAGAACTGGGCGCACATGAGTTCTGAGGTATCCGGCCATGCTCCCCACACCCTATGAAGCCGATTTCTATACCTGGACTCAGGAGCAGGCTGCGGCCCTGCGCCGGGTGGCGTCGTTGCGCATCAATCTGCCCGATGTCGATCTGGAGCATCTGGCCGAAGAGGTCGAGGATATGGGCAACGAGATCCTGGCCAAGATCGAAGGTCTGGTGGTGCAGATTCTGGTCCATCTGCTCAAGTTGGAATACTGCCCGGATGCCGAACCACGCCACCACTGGCGCTGCGAAATCGACGAGTGGCGGGATACCGTAATGCTCCGCGCACAGCGCTCGCCAACAGCGCTTAAACGTTTGGAGATTGAAAGGCTATCCATAATAGCGATTAAGCGCTTGCGGCGACGTTATTGCGGGCAGACCTGGACCGGAGAACTGCCGGACCATTGCCCCTATACGTCTGCCCAAATTCTGGATGAAGATTTCTGGCCCGCCAGCCGCCATCGGCTGGACGACACCTGACCAACGACACCTGCCCCCTGGATCCATACTTATTCTCAACCTGAGAAGAGACCCATGACCATCGACCTGATTCCCGTTACCCGTGCGCTGATTTCTGTTTCCGACAAAACCGGGCTGGTGGCGTTGGGACAAGCTTTGACCAAACGCGGGATTGAAATCCTGTCCACCGGCGGTTCCGCCCAGCGCCTGCGCGAAGCCGGTGTCGCGGTGGTCGAAGTCGCCGACCACACCGGTTTTCCAGAAATGCTCGATGGCCGGGTCAAGACCCTGCATCCCAAGATTCACGGCGGTATTCTTGGGCGACGCGATCTGGCCACGCATCGCGACGCCATGGCCCGGCACGCGATTCCGCCCATCGATTTGGTTGTGGTCAATCTCTATCCCTTCGCCGAAACTGTGGCGCGCGGTGCCAGCTTCGAGGACTGCGTCGAGAACATCGACATCGGCGGCCCGACCCTGATTCGTGCCGCAGCCAAGAATCATGATTTTGTCGCCGTGATCACCGACTCGGCCGATTACGAGGCCTTGATCGCTGAATTGGATCAAAATAACGGGGCCACCCGGCTGGATACTCGCCGCAAACTGGCCGGTCTGGCCTTTGCCCGCACCGCTCATTACGATGCCGCCATCTCCGCTTGGTTCGCCAATCAGCGGGGCGAGGTCTTCCCGGAAACCATCGCCTTCACCGGCCGTCTCAGCCAGACCCTGCGCTATGGCGAAAACCCGCACCAGCAGGCCGCTTGGTACCAGGGCGGACCGTCGCGGCCGGGGGTTGGTTCGGCGTTGCAGCTCCAGGGCAAGGAACTCAGCTACAACAACCTCAACGATACCGACGCCGCCTATGAACTGGTGGCCGAATTCGACCGGCCGGCGATCGCGATCATCAAGCACGCCAACCCGTGCGGCGTGGCCGAGGGCGAAACCCTGGTCGGTGCCTATGCCCGGGCCCTGGCCTGCGATCCGGTCAGCGCCTTCGGCGGCATCGTCGCCGCCAATCGCCCAATCGATGCCGCATTGGCTGAGGAACTGGCCAAGATTTTCCTGGAGGTGATCATCGCCCCGGACGCCGACGGGGCGGCGCGCGAAATCTTGGGCCGCAAGAAGAATCTGCGTCTGCTGCTGACCAACACTCTGCCCGATCCGGCTACGGGCGGGCTGGTGGTCCGCTCCCTGGCCGGGGGACTCCTGGTCCAGACTCGCGATACCGGCCGGGTCGGCCTGAGCGATTTGAAGGTTGTGACCAAGCGTGCGCCCAGCGACCGCGAGTTGCAGGATTTGCTGTTCGCCTTCCGAGTCGCCAAGCACGTTAAATCCAACACCATCGTCTATGCCCGCGACGGCGCGACGGTTGGGATTGGTGCCGGCCAGATGAGCCGAGTCGATAGCGCCCGGATCGCCGCCAGCAAGGCGCTGGATGCCGCCAAGGCCGCTGGGCTGGCCGAACCGCTGACCAAGGGTTCGGCGGTGGCTTCGGACGCCTTCTTCCCGTTCGCCGATGGCCTGATCACGGCGGCGGAGGCTGGGGCGACGGCGGTGATTCAGCCGGGCGGCTCGGTGCGGGATGCCGAGGTGATCGCAGCGGCGGACGAACGGGGGCTGGCCATGGTTTTCACCGGCATGCGCCACTTCCGCCATTAGTCCTGATGAAAAAGTAAAATGGGTCCAGGAGCACAGCCCCTGGACCCATTTCCTTTTGAACTTTCCCCATAAAAAAACCGGCGGTGCCCAAAGGCCCGCCGGTTTTCTTTTGTCCTGCCGACGAATCAGCGGGAGTAAAATTCGACCACCATGTTCGGTTCCATCTGAACCGGATAAGGCACGTCGGCCAACGCTGGAGCGCGCATGAAGGTACCCTTCAACGCGCCCTTATCAACGCTGAGATAGTCGGGAATATCGCGCTCGCCAGAGGTGATCGCGGTCAGAATGACCTCGTTCTGCTTGGCTTTCTGGCGCACTTCGATCACGTCCCCATCGCGAACCTGATAGGACGAGATGTTAAGCCGGCGACCATTGACCAGGATGTGGCCATGGTTGACGAACTGTCGGGCAGCGAACGGAGTCGGTGCGAACTTCATGCGGTAGACCACCGCATCCAGCCGACGCTCCAGCAATTGGTTGAGAGATAAGGGTAAAACTGTCTTTGGTGTGGAAGTATCCAACACCTTGGCCGCTGGCGTGTCTGGTTGCAGGACAACCGTTTCCAGACGTTTCCGTAACAGTTTAGAAATATCGGTTAGGGTGCGAGTCGGCGGTTTGTATGAAGCGAGTGGACGGTTGTTTACATTAAGCAGTTGCAGACTGTGCAAAAACGCCATAGGTTCATAATCACAGTGATCCAACAGGATGGGAATGAGCGGCCATTTTTCGGACTCATACCGTTTCTGCAGAACCGGCACCTCCTTCTTGATGATAAACTTTGAATTAAAAAAAACTTGACTAAACAATAATAAGGCGGCATCCGCCCAGGCGATACGCTCGAATATTTCCGCGTGCCACTGTTCCCCCGCCTCTATCTTACGGTCATGCCAGGGATCAATGAGTCCGGCCTCTATGGAGGGGGCCAGGGCGATCAGCAGCCGATCCCGCCAATGGGCATCTTTACTGGCATAAGAGATAAACAGCCTAACGGGTCTCGGCATGATCGGACGCGCCCTTTGTTTCAAACAATCGTGCCGTTGCCTCGGTGATAAAGCGTCCAAAAGCCTTTTCGACCACCGACCACGGGGGGCATTGACCGGGGAGCACCAAACTTTTCCGGCTCAGCAGACTTTCAGAATAGATGGGGATGGGATAATGGGGTCTATCTGTGTGAGACTCCAAAACCTCTAGGGGTGCATCGTATAGGCTTTTCCATGTGTCATGGGAGCAACGCACGGCATCCTCGAAATCCTGATCCTCTCTTCCCAACTGGGCAGCGACCATTTTGAGACGCCAACGAATATCATTGTTTGGCATTCCCGGCTGTACACAACGGGATTGCTGCAGATGATCAAAAAGACGTTGGTAGGACGGCCAAGTTTGTGCCTCGTTTCTGGCGAAAAGAAAAACTTTTGTTGGCAGTTGAGAAATAACCATCGCGCCAATGTCGTGCAACCCCGCACGGGCATCTAACAGCACGACATCCGGGGCGGGATTAAAATTGGCAACAGCGTTTAACAAAGCGTTTAAACGGAAGGCAATGCTTTGCAATTGCCCCATGACATCCCATGTGGGCGTGTAGATTCGGCCAAGTTTGCTCACATAATCCTTCCCTTCGGTTCCATAGGCGGGAATAACCTGGATGGTTCCTTCACACTGAGTGCTTAACGGGCTGTTTTGTATCATCTGAGTGAGCAGGGCGTCATCCGCCTGTTGCACAAGAGATTCCATCATCCAGTCCACCACACCATAGGTGGGTAACTGATTCAGTAACAGGGAGGCGATGCCGGGGGCTTCCAGGTCGAGGTCGATCACCAAAACCCTTTTGCCCTGTCGTGCCAAGCCCCAGGCCCATACGGCCACAGCCGTACTCCGTCCCACCCCGCCCTTGATGCTGAAGGCCGTAGCGGTCGGTATGGGCAGTGTATCAACAACAGGTTCCCGTAACCACTCCTGGTTGGAAAGCGTGCGATCCATTACTAAGACGGCTTCGTCTGAGCTCTCCACTAGGTGGGGAGACTCCCAAACATCCTCCCGATCAAACAAATCGGACTCTGTCAAGAGAATGCTCTCTTCCCCTAGACTGTAGGGGCCAAGATTCTCATGCAGCTCTTCGGCAAGAGACTGCCGAACAGTGGGATCCAAGTAAAGATCATCGGGCAGAATAACCGTCATCGCTCCGGTCATACCCCGGACCAGACGAGGTTTTGTTGCTGTCTGGCCCAGATCAACCCGTTTGCTTACGATCTCTATCGTTTTTTCAATGGTTTGATTGAATCGTATCATGGTGCCCTCCAATAAGATTGTGCTATCTGCATGACCTGTGCGGCCGTTTTAGAATGAATGGTGAGCCGGGTGACATTAGGATTCGCGTCGTAACGTTGATGGATTGACCAGCCTAAAAATGGGTACGTGCCTAATAAACTCTTTAAGTGTATATCGCGCAGTAGGTTGGGAGAGCGTGCCAATGATCCCCAGAGTGTATCGATATGCCCCCAGGGTTTGGGGGTACCGACTGGGTGTAATTTTGACCAAACAAACTTGAGTGCGCACTCTGTCGCTAACCCATACAGTTGATCGGCGTTAGCCAGACGGTTGTTTTTTTCCAGAAGGCATGCGTCCTTGTAATGACGCAGTGCGGCTATGTAGAATTCTCTGCTCATGCCGGAATCCTTAAGAAAATTGTTATGTGTGACCGAGCGAACCTAGCAGACACGGAGCTATTTGTCAAGTCCATGCTGTAGCCTTGTTTTCAAGGGGGTACCCCTGGCACAATGGCTACAGTGGCTACAACATTGCCAGCACGCAACACTCGGCCAAGTATAGGCGCATCTCACACCCTATGCCATGGATGGCCCCGCACCTCGCCTTTGATTAGGCGGCAGTCATTGTGCCAGCGGATCAAGGTGGTATTTACCGCGCCAGGGTGGTACAGTCTCCCAGCAGTGTAAGCTCCACCCCGTTTGGTGAACAGGTGATCCGGCCATGAAATTCATGGATACTCGCATCAATTTTGCTTTCAAGAAGATCTTCGGCAATGAGCTTGCCAAAGATGTTCTCATCAGCTTTTTGGAGAGCCTTCTGCAACTGGAGGGGGATCGGCGCATCGCCGAGGTGACCCTGCTCGATCCCTTTTTGGCACCAAAAAT
>CAUYTZ010000043.1:0-5475 GCA_963575695.1 uncultured Gammaproteobacteria bacterium
ACACCACGCCAGCCGGATCTGGTTCAGCGCCATCTCACGACGATCCGTTTCCACGCTTACGCGCATATCTCGTACATCAAGCGGCGCGGTATGCCAAAAAACGGTAGCGTATAAAGACCTTCCGTGCTAGGATTGACGGAGGAATTTTGGATTTTAGACAATGAAGGGAACGAAGACGATCTAATGGCATTTATGATTTCCAGACATTTAACATCCGACGAAATAGGCATCGACGTTGGGACCGTTGATCTCGGTCAGCACACGCACAAAATCTGGATTGGCTTCAACCATGTAATCCGGCATCACAGCAATGCCTAGGCCACTTTCTACAGCGCGATAGATGGCATGGCCATTGTTGACCTGAAGTACCGGCTTGCGCGCGCCCTGCGCTGGATTACCAACTTCAACCAGCAAATCAATCCCGGCAATTGCCGGCCGCGATTCCGGTGGAAAGATGATGATGTCATGATTATCGATGTCCTGCACCGTTTTTGGCATACCGCGCCGCTTGATGTACGAGATATGCGCGTAAGCGTGGAAACGGATCGTCGTGAGATGGCGCTGAACCAGATCCGGCTGGCGTGGTGTGTTCATGCGGATGGCGATATCCGCCTCACGCATGGCCAGATCCAGCTCGGTGTCGTCAAGCAGGAGGGTTAGCCGAATCTCGGGGTAGAGGGCCAGGAACTCTCGGACTCGTGGCACCAGCCACAGCGAGCCGAAAGCGACCGTGGTGGTAATTTTAAGCGGTCCTTTGGGGTATTCGCGACTTTCGGTAATCATCGCCTCGGTCATCGACAGCTTGGCGAAGATCTCTCGGGCAGTGCGATAGAGCAGTTCACCCTGTTCGGTCAGAATTAACCCTCGGGCATGACGATGGAACAGCGGAACATTCAGGCTCTCTTCCAGAGCACTGATCTGGCGACTGACCGCCGACTGGCTGAGGTTTAGAGATTCGCCAGCGTGGGTAAAGCTGCCGGCTTCAGAGACAGCATGAAAAACCCGAAGTTTGTCCCAATCCATAATGTTGTCCACCAGGGCGTTCTTGGGCCGAAACCGGTTTCCGGCCGAGGCCGATCGGGTTCAGGCTTTCCACCGCCCTCCGGCAGAGCTAGAATATACACTCAATCCGGCAGACGCCATGCGCGGTTGAATAATTTTCCTGTTTTTTTGGGGCCGATATGCTGCGTTTCACCCTGCCCACCGCTGCCGACGCCCAACGGGTGTTGAGTTGGCGCCGTCAGGAACGGGTGACCAGGGCCATGTTCAGCGACGTTGCTCCCGATCTTGCCCGCCATACCGCTTGGCTGCTGGCCGGCACCGAGCGCCAGGATTACCGCCATTGGCTCATTATGTATCGGGACCGCCCGATCGGGCTCATCAACCTTCAGAAGATCAATCGTGAGCGGCGGGAATCCGGTTCAGGTTTCTATATCGGTGAGGATGAATTCCTGCGTTTGACCGGTGTGGTTCTGCCCCACTTTTACAACTGGATGTTTTTTGATCGGAACTATCGGGCGATGACCGCCGAGGTTATCGCTGGCAACGATGAAATCCTTCGTCTGCATGCGGCTCACGGTTACCGGGAAACCGCCCTGGATCGTGGGCGGGTGATTAAGAACGGGGAGGTGTTCGATGTTCACCATCTGCGGCTGGAACGCGAAGCCTGGTTGGGGCAGACCGCTTATCATCGCTACCGTGCCGAGTTTCCGACCCCCGGCCTTGAATGGTGAAAGTTCCCCAACCATGGGGTATTGTCGCTGTGGAAAACAACGATATTGGCCGGGACGGGATGCTCAACTACAGCCAGGATCAAGTCGAACACGCTTTTTCGCCCGGTCAGTTTGTCGTCGGCCGCTCCTATCAGCGCGGTGGGCGGGTGCTAAAGGTCGAAATCGCGCCTGACGGCGGGTTGCGTGGCACGGGCTCGGTGCCGCGACCCTATGATGTCAGCATCGTCATCAATGTCCTAAATTCCGGAGCGAGAACACGTGTCCCTCTCAGCTATCGATTTATGGGCATCTGCTCTTGCCCGGTGCATTACAACTGCAAGCACGTTATCGCCGTGTTGCTGCACGGGCTGGAAATGGCGGCGCGTCAGCGCGACACGCCGCCACACCTCCGCACCACGGCTTCCGTTGTTGCTGCGGAAGTGCCGGCCGGACCGGAAGCGGAGCTTGCCCGCTGGCTGACTGCGGTCGAGGCCGCCGCCGGGGCGGCCGATCCCGAAGCCTTTCCCGCAGATGTCCGCTACCGGTTGCTCTACCGGCTGTCGCTCAAGGTTTCCGATAAGGGGGTCAGTCAACTGGTGGTTGAGGCGGTCAGCGTTCAACTGCGCAAGAATGGTACGCTCACCTACCAAAACAAGGGCATCGACGCCCATCGGCTGGTGGCCACTCCCAGTTCAGCCGCCGGCTATCTGCGCGACAGCGACTTGTTTATTCTGCGCAGCCTGGGCAGCGCCGCCGGCCCCTATCATTACAGCACCACCTATCCGTTGAACGACAGCCAGGGGCCGCTGCTGCTGGAACGGATGGTGCGCACCGGCCGCGCGCACTGGGGGGCAGTGGACGGGCCGGCGCTGGCTTTGGGGCCGGTGGTGGTGGCGACGCCGCGCTGGCAAGCCGACGATCAGGGTGCGCAACGTCTGTGTCTCGAAACCGGAGACGGTATTTCCCGCCAGATTCTGCCGATGAGCACTTTGTGGTACCTGGACCACGCCAGCCACCAGTGCGGGCCGGTCGAAACCGGCTTGCCGGCAAAGCTGTTGATCGCATTGCTGGCCGCGCCGCCGGTGGTCCCGGCCATGGCCGGTTGGCTTGGCCAGGAGTTGGAAAAGCGTCTGCCCGATCGGCCGAATCTGCGACCACGGGCGTTTGGGGCGTCGGTGGAACGTGTGGTTGAGCCGGTGCCGTGCCTGCGGCTGAGTTTAATTGGCGGCAACGATGACGATGATGATTGTGAAGATTATGATGGGATAGATCGATATCCAAACGAAGAAGACATCGATGATGGGGTGTGGCCGGAAGCCCAGTTGAGCTTCTATTATATCGGCAGAGAGGTTGGGGCGTTCGAAACCAAGCTGGAATTTCATCAGGTTGACGGTACGAACCTGGTGGTGGTCAAGCGCCAGTGGGCGGCGGAGCAGGTTGCGCTTAACCGGCTGAAGGAACTGGGTTTTGTCCAGAACACCGGCAAGGAAACTTTCTCCTTTTTCGATCTATCGTCGGATTATAAGGCCCGGCCCGGTCTATTAACGCCATTTCTGCGTTTTGTGCATCACGACGCCCCCGTTTTGCGTGCCGAAGGCTGGAAAATCGAGGTCGAAAACGGCTTTCCCGAGGTTCTGGCTGATCCGGATGAAGATTGGGCAGCGGAAATTGGTGAAAGCTCCGGCATTGACTGGTTCGGGATCTCGTTGGGGGTGACGGTCGCGGGCGAGAAGCTCGATCTGATTCCGCTATTGTTGCCGATTCTGCGCGCCTTGCCCAGTGATGGCGGTCTTGAGCTGCTTGACCGATTGAGCGCTTGCGATGGCGGCACGTTTTATGTCCCGGTCGGCGAAGGCCGGGTTCTTCCGCTGCCGGTGGAGCGGGTGCGGCCACTGCTGTTGGCGCTTTACGATCTGTTTCGGGTCGGCGGCATCGCCGATGACGGCTCCATCCGCCTCAATCCGGCTCGGCTGGCGGAATTGGCCGAACTGGAAGCGGCGGCGTCCGCCACTCGCCTGCGCTGGGTTGGTGGCAGCCAGTTGCTTGAGTTGGGCCGGCGGCTGCGCGACGGTGCCGGAGTTACCCCAACCCTGGTTCCCGCCGGGCTGACCGCAACGCTGCGCAGCTATCAGCAGCACGGCCTGGACTGGCTGCAATTTCTCCGCGAGACCGGCTTCGGCGGCGTGCTCGCCGACGACATGGGCTTGGGTAAGACGGTGCAGGCGTTGGCCCATATTCTGGCCGAGAAAGAGGCCGGGCGGCTCGACCGGCCGTGTCTGGTCATTGCGCCGACCAGCTTGATGGTCAATTGGCGGCTGGAGGCGGCGCGTTTCGCGTCGGTGCTCTCGGTACTTGTGTTGCATGGCACGGGCCGCAGGGGCGATTTCGAGCGCATTGCCGACTATGATTTGGTCTTGACGACGTATCCGCTGCTGACCCGGGACAAGGCGGTGCTGCTTGAGCAGCAATGGCATGTGGTCATTCTCGACGAGGCCCAGGCGATCAAGAATCCCAAGGCTCAGGCGACGCTGGCCGCCGTGCAGTTACGCGCTCGCCACCGGCTGTGCCTGACCGGTACGCCGATGGAAAACAACCTGGAAGAGCTGTGGTCGCTGTTTCACTTCCTCGCTCCGGGGGTGCTGGGCGATCTTAGCCAGTTTAAGCGCGTGTTCCGCAACCCGATTGAAAAGGGGGGGGACCGTGATCGGCAACGGCTGCTGGCGCGCCGTGTAAAGCCGTTCTTGTTGCGCCGAACCAAGGGCGAGGTTGCGACCGAACTGCCGGAAAAGACCGAAATTATCGAGCACATCGAACTGGAAGGCGCACAGCGCGATCTTTACGAAAGCATCCGGGTGGCGATGGATGCCCGGGTGCGGGCCGAAATCGCGGCCAAGGGCTTGGCGCGCAGCCACATCGCAATTTTGGACGCGCTGCTCAAGCTGCGTCAGGTGTGCTGCGATCCGCGCCTGGTCAAATTGGCCTCGGCCAAAGCGGTGACTTCGGCCAAGCTGAATCGGCTGACCGAAATGCTCCCGGAACTGATCGCCGATGGCCGGCGGATTCTGCTGTTTTCCCAATTCACCAGCATGTTGACCCTGATCGAAGCCGAATTGGTCCGGCTGCGGATCGACTTCGTTAAGCTTACCGGTCAGACCCGCGACCGCGCCACCCCAGTCGAGCGATTCCAAGCCGGCGAGGTGCCGGTGTTCTTAATCAGCCTCAAGGCTGGCGGGGTTGGGCTAAACCTGACCGCAGCCGATACCGTGATTCTTTACGACCCGTGGTGGAATCCGGCGGTCGAGCGCCAAGCGATGGATCGCGCCCACCGCATCGGCCAGGACAAGGCGGTGTTCGTCTATCGTCTGGCCACGGTCGGTACGGTCGAAGAGGCGATGCTGTCCTTGCAGGCGCGCAAGCAGGCGTTGGCCGATGGCCTCTTCGATCCCGACACCGACCTCGGTGGGGCCTTGTCCGCAGATGACCTGGACCTATTGTTCCGCCCGTTGGAGCGGATATAATTGAAACATTTACCCCGGTTGGGCCGGGGCTTTTGAGCAACCTTGGGATTGGCGCGCGTAACATCACCATCCCAAGTCGACCAACTGAAGCCCCTGTGCAATTGATTGCATCGCCACAAGCGCGATCTGGCGAGCGATCTGCTGGAAGGGAGCGAAATCAGCGGCCGGTTGAGTGATGATGACCTGCTGGCCCTGATTCGGGGCTGATGCCAGCGGGGCTAATGCTTGCGGGAAACCACAAGCCT
>CAUYTZ010000044.1:0-22097 GCA_963575695.1 uncultured Gammaproteobacteria bacterium
CAGCTTCCATTTGTCATACTTTACTACCGCCGTCAACTTTGGTTGTGGTTCTCCATTGGGGATCTTTGGCCACAGGTACTCGACGAAACCACTGCCGTCGGTGGTGGCCACCCGGATCATGTCCGCCACAAACAGCTTGCCAGCCTTGTCTTGTATGCCCATTTGGTTTTTTCCAACCATCGCAGGGACGATCGGATGCATCACCATTATCCCATCAAACGCATTGATAAACAGATACGTGTTTTGCCCGTAACGGATGTGACTGACCACAGCGAAGGCCGTTTTGCGGGCCTCGTCCTGGCTGATCTCCCCTTTGTCCGCCAATCCCGCATAGTAATCGAGAATGGCAACCCCGGCTTCGGCGACGCTTTTCAAATTAGCTTTGTGGCCATCCAAAAGATTTTGCCAGCGGCTATGCAATCCGCCGCCAACGACCATGACTAAACCCAGCAGGGCCACACCAACGATGAGAAGCAACCGGAAACTGATTTTGATGCGGTGCAGCATAGCCCCCTCCCTGGATATTTTTGGCTCTCCCATTTCCTGGGAAATTCCCCACTTGTCACGAGGATGAGCTTACCGCCGGAGGAAAACAAGCGAATAGAAATGACTGTAGCCCTAACCTGCTGCCCGTTACTCGCTGGTGAATTCGATGATACGATGGCGGGCTTTCATCCTCTGGACCTTGTGAACCTTGGACCCGCCGCCGTGACCCTGCCACCCTCGCCGCCCGCCCGGATCAACATCGCCCGCCATTGCTTGACCGACCACGCCCACAGTCAGCCGGACAAGACCGCGCTGATTATCGCCGGACCCGGCGGCAGCGAGCGTCGCTGGAGTTACGCCGAGTTGGATCTTGCGGTAAGACGGCTGGCCGGCGGACTTCTGGCTTTGGGTGCGCGGCCAGGCGACCGGCTGATGATCCGCATGGACAACGACTTGCCCTATGTCCTGGCCTTCTTCGCCGGGTTGGCCGCCGGGCTGATCTCGTTTCCATCCTCAGCGGCGCTGACCGAGGAAGAGGCCGAATTCCTGCTGGAGGATTCAGGCGCGACTATGGTGGTGGTGTCCGATAGCCTGGCCTTTCACCATGCCTTGCCTGAGGGGGTGCGGGTCGTGGACGCAACGACGCTGCTGAACCTGGCCGCGACCGGCCCGGCGATCGAACCGGCCGACACCGCCGCCGATGACCCGGCGTTCCTGATTTACACTTCTGGCACCACCGGCCAACCCAAGGGCGTGCTTCATGGCCAGCGCGTGGTCTGGGGCCGAAAACCGATGCACCAGGGCTGGCTCGGCCTGGGACCGAGCGACATCATGCTCCATCCAGGTGCCTTCAACTGGACCTACACGCTCGGCGTCGGCCTGCTCGATCCGTGGTCGGTCGGCGCAACCTCGGTGCTCTACAACGGCCCGTCTGATCCAGCCCACCTGCCCGATCTGATCGAACGTTTCGGAATTACCCTGTTCGCGACCGTACCCAGCCTCTACCGCCGGATGCTCAAATACGGCAACCTTACCCCGGCGCGTATGCCCAGCCTGCGCCATGGCCTGACTGCGGGCGAGCCCCTGACTCCGGCCCTGCGCGACGCCTGGCGGGCGCACACCGGCAAGGAACTCTATGAAGCCTTGGGCATGAGCGAGATTTCGACTTATATTTCAACCGGTCCGGGCATGGCCTTGAAGCCGGGCAGCCCGGGACGACCACAACCTGGCCGGAGAATCACGATTTTAGACCCGGATACCTCCGAAGGCGCGCCGCGCGAACTGGCGGTCGGTGAAACCGGCCTGCTCGCGGTGCATAATTCCGATCCGGGCCTGATGCTCGGCTACTGGCAGCGGCCGGAAGAAGAGATTCTGGTCCGGCGTGGCGCGTGGTTCGCCGGCGGCGATCTGGCCCATCTGGACGCCGACGGCTATGTTTGGTTCCACGGTCGCAACGACGACATTCTCAAGGTCTCGGGCTATCGATTGTCGCCACTGGAAATCGAACGGGTGCTGGCCCGTCATCCAGCGGTGGCCGATGTCGCGGTTGGAGAAACCACGATCAACGAGGATTTGCAGGTACTGACCGCGTTCGTCGTCGCTCACGACCCTTGCGTCGCTCACAGGGCTTGCGTAGAGCGTGAATTGCTCGACTGGAGCCGCGAGCATCTGGCCAGCTACAAACGACCCAAGCAGATTCGGTTCGTTGAAAGCCTGCCGCGTGCGGCAAACGGCAAACTGCTTCGCCGGCTGCTGCCGCGCTGAACCCCATCCCTTGTGCGTATGATGCCATACGATGGGCAACCCGTTTTTACCGGAATAAACCTCTACTGCCGGCGTTGATTGCTATGACATCCAACAAGGAGGCATGTCATGCGCGGCCTAGCCAAGGTTATCTTGGTTTCTGCGGTTGTTCTTTCGTCAACATCGGCTTGTGCTCATGATGGCTATTATACCCCACAGCAAGGACTGCACTGGCGCTGCAACCACGGCGATTACTATGCGTGTGAAACGTTGCGCCAGGAGCATATCCAGCAGCAATTAATGTGGCGTTATTCGCCGCCGCCACCGCCGCCACCGCCGCACTATGGTCGTCATCACGACCATGAATCGCGCGAACGTCACGGCCATTCCAACTGGGGCGGGCATTAGGGGGAAGGGAGCCTAAAGACCCCTGAACCCGCTATATTTGGACTTCCCAAGGAACTAAAAATGCGTCCAGCCCTGCCGGGCCAGTCTTAGCGGTACCCCATCGGCCCCAGTGACCGTCACCTGGCCGGGCGGTCCGGGCAGAAGCCGGCCGATTTCGGTAATCGGCACCCCCACCGCCCGCGCCAGCGCCGCCAACGCCGAACGATGGCTCGCCGGGGCCGCAAACAGCAGTTCGTAATCATCGCCGCCGGTGATCATCGCCGTCAACAATTCGGGCTGCCCATCCAGGATTTCGCGCGCCGAGGCCGACAACGGCACCCGCGCCGCCTCGATCACAGCGGCACAGCCGGAAACCCGACACAGATGACCCAAATCGGCGACCAAGCCATCGGAAACGTCGATCGCGGCCAAAGCCAGTTCATACAATCCAGCAGCCACGGTCAGTCGTGGTTCTGGGCGGCGCAGGCGACCAAGCAACACGCCGCGCGCCGAATCGGTCACGTCGTCCAACCGTTCAAGCGCAATCGCCAGCCCGAGCGCGGCATCACCGATGGTTCCCGTCACGAACAGCGCGGCGCTGGGATCGCGGCTACGCCGGGTTAGGGCCCGCCCACTCACCACCGAACCCAGCGCGGTGACGGAAAGCGTAATCGGCCCGCTGGTGGATACCGAGTCGCCCCCGAGCAAGGCGATGCCGTAACGACGCTGGTCGTGAAGCAGACCCTCGGCAAACGCCTCCAGCCACACCTCGCCCAGCGTGCGCGGCAGAGCCGTGACCAGGGTATAGCCCAGCGGCTCCGCCCCCATTGCCGCCAAATCGGACAGATTAACTCGGAGCAGTTTGGCGGCCACATCCGCCGGTGAATCTTCGGGCAGAAAGTGAACGCCGCCGACCATGGCGTCGGTGGTGATCACCAGATCGCGTCCAGGCGGCGGGGTCAACACTGCGGCGTCATCAGTCAGATCGAGCGCGGCCGGACAACCCACGGTCAGCGGCCGAAAAATGCGCGCGATGCGGTCGAATTCGCCCAGGGACGGCATGGCGTGCGGCCTCACATGACCGGTGGAGGAATGCGATCGGGATCAGGGCGGGCGACCTCATCCGGCCGCAACACCCGGGCGACATGATCCAGCACGCCATTGATCATACCCGGCTCGCGCCCGGCAAAGAAAGCGTGGGTAACGTTGACGTAATCATTAATGATAATTCTGGAGTGAGTTTCCGGCTGGGCGAGCAGTTCCCAGGAACCGGCGCGCAGAATCGCCCGCAGCAGGGTTTCCATGCGCTCCAGGTTCGTGCGTGCGTCAAGCGTCGCCGCGACGATGCGATCGATTTCCGCCAGCCGAACACTGGCCCCGCGCACGATCGCCGCCAGCAAATCGACTTCGGCGGTGACGTAATCGATACCGTCGTCGTCGGCGAGCCGGTGCCTAGTAAAATCGTTCAGGGCTCCTTCGGCAGTCATGCCACCGATTTCAACCTGATAGAGTGTTTGCACCGCAGCCAGGCGGGCGGCACTCCGCCGAGCCTTGAGCGAACCGGCGTTTTTTTTGCCCCGAGCCGGAGAAGGGGCCGGAGGGGAGGCCGGGGGACGGGCCGGGGGACGGGTGGTCATGGTGATCCGTGAGTTCTGAACAACGGCCCTGAATTTCGGACACGCTCAAGCGCCCCACTGTGCGGTGCTGGCGGGTGACTGTCAATCTTCCGCTATCTTGGTTATGGTGCAACCACAACCGACGGCGACGGCGGCCCCAACAAGCACCACCGACACAAGGCTTTGATATCCTTGACTCTAAAGTCATTCATTCGCTTCCGCGACACCATGATGCTGGTATTGGCACTGAGTATCGGCACGGTGGGCGGGGCCCTGTTCCATCTGCTGCGCCTGCCGCTGGCATGGATGATTGGGGCGATGGTCGCAACCGCAGCGGCGGCGATCGGCGGCGCAACCCTGGCTGTTCCCAGGCGGTTCCGTAACGCCATGGTGGTAATTCTAGGTGTGCTGTTGGGGGGAGCCTTCACCCCGGCGATTTTCACCCAGGCCGGGACTTGGCTGGTGTCGCTGTCGGCGCTGGTGCCTTATGTCGCGCTGACAACCCTGATTGGCTTGGCCTATTTGCGTCGCATCGGCGGCTATGACGTGACCACCGCTTTTTTTACCGCCACGCCGGGCGGATTGAGCGAAATGACCATGGTTGGCGGCGCGCTCGGTGGCGACGAGGCGGCGATATCTTTGGCCCACAGTCTGCGTGTAATCATGGTGGTCATGGTGGTGCCGGTGTGGTTCCAGTTAACCCATGGCGAGACCTCCACCCTGGCCCCCGCCCTAACCAACGCCCTGGCCGGAGCGCGCGCCGCCTTGCCCGGTCCGCCGTTAAGCACGCTGTCTTTGTGGGAATGGGCGCTGCTGGCCGGGTGTGCCTTGGGCGCGCCCGCAGCCCGGTTGGTGCGGCTGCCGGCCTCTTTCCTGATCGGGCCGATGATCGTCAGCGCCGTGGTTCATGGCCTGGGGGTCAGCGCGGTGCAACCGCCCGGGGTGCTGGTCGCGGCGGCTCAGGTCGCGGTTGGTGCCGCGATCGGCTGCCGCTTCACCGGCGTCGATCTGCACACTCTGGGCCGGGGTGCGGTGATCGCCCTGGGACTAACCGGGTTGACGCTGGGCCTAACGATGGTGCTGGCGCTAACCCTGCACCGCACCACCGGCCTTGGCCTTGGCGCACTGATTCTGGCCTTCACCCCCGGCGGCCTGACCGAGATGAGCTTGGTGGCGTTGAGTCTGGGCTTCGACGTGGCCTTCGTCTCCACCCATCACATCGTGCGCATCCTTTTGATTGTGGCCTTGGCACCCTTGGCCTACGCCACCTGGGACCGCCTGCGTACCGTCAAATCGGGGGCCAAACCGGGGGCCAAACCAGGGGCTTTGCCCCCGGTTTCTGAACCCACTTCACTTCGTTAAGCAACCACCTATTGCGCTGGTGCGGCTACCGGCGGAGCCGTTTCCGGCACGGGCACCGTAGGGGCGGGGGCATCCGGTGCCGCTGCCGGTTTCTGCGGCTTTGGCTTCTTCGGCTTGACCGGTTTCACCGCCGCAGGCGCTGCCGCCGGTGTCGTCGGGACTGGTGCGGCGACTGCTGGCGATCCAGTGGCGGCGGGTGCCGACACCGGGGCCACGCCCCCCCCCGGAGTCACGCCGGGGGCGGTGATGGCGGCCGGAACCACACCCGATGCGGTGGCCACTCCCGGTACCGGGGCATCTGGTTCGTCATCAACCGGATCTTTACCCGAAACCAAAGTTTCCAAAGTTTCCTGAATGCTGATCACCCGGCCAGGCGTAAACGCGAAGTACAAGTCGGCATTGGGGTCGACCGGATCATTAGCCTGGGGCTGGAAGAAGTTGGCGGTCACGGTCAGCACGCCTTGGGCCACGGCGGCCCCGATTCGGCGCGGCTCGGCGGCGGCAACAATGCGCACTTCGCTGATGCTGGTTCGTATCGCCTTCTTAAAGCCCGGATAGAGACCGAGTTTGCGCAGCACGTCGTAAACTCGGATAAAGCCCCGCTCCTCAACCTGAGCCGGGCCACCCGGCACTGCGGCCAGCGATGCCCAATCTACGGTCCAGCGGATCTGGTCGCCACCAAGCAACGTGTTGAGTTTGTTCTGATAGGTCGGCAGCAACAACACCTCAATCTGGTGCAGGTACTGTAGGTCGCGCAGCGAAGCCGGTACGCCGCCGGTTGCGCCCGAGGCCGCAGCCACCGCCCGTTCGATCGCGACCGCAAGCGCGCCATCGTCATCGAACAGAATCTTATTGGCCTTGGTCAGCGGATCGAGAAACGCGGCAGTGATTTCCAGATTACCCTGATCAATTCTGGCGCTGATCTGATCCTGGCTGCCGGCATAACGAACCGTGATTCGATTAATCTGTTGGCTCAACAACTTGCGGCCATAATCATCCGGATTTTTGCTATCGACGAAGCGACGGCTGATCAAGAATTTTATCGAAATGAAAATCTTGTCCAGAAGGATGTCGGCGGTCTTGGCGTCAAGCGCCTGGGCATTAACCTGTCCAAAGCTGGCGGCATCAAAATCAAGCTTCAGATCCGATACGCCAAGCAGGACTCCAAGCTCTTTGCGATGCTTGGGAATGATCTGGGACCGCCACAGATAAAGCAAATCCTGAACTTCAAGGGAGGCTCCCCGATTGCTTTGCGCCACCTGAAGGGGGGGGGCGGGCGACAAGGTTGCGGCTTGCGCCGCAGCACCACTCTCCATCAGACCGCCCAGTACCACCGAACCAAGTGCGGCCAGAATCGCCAGACCGCTTGCCGACCGCCTGACACTTCGCTTTGAAATCATAACTTTGCTCTCCTCGTGGTCGTACACCCGAAAACTGGCGGCCGGAAAGGTGACAGGAAAGTGCGTCCGCTGCAATCCTCGTGAAACCGGGGGCTTCGCCCAGCTCCCGGCCAGGGCTGCACCCTAAACTCACTTCATTTGGGACAAAACTCGACAAGGGTTGCGTTTTTCGACGGCCACGGGGAAAGTGCAGACATGACGCTTTCCCTCGTGCAGGACCGCCCCATGGCCGGCAAGCCGCGCTACTCTCTGACCACACCGATCTACTACGTCAACGACGTGCCGCACATCGGCCACGCCTATACCACGCTGGCCTGCGACGCGCTGGCGCGGTTCATGCGCCTGGACGGCTTTGAGGTCAAATTCCTGACCGGCACCGACGAACACGGCCAGAAAGTGGAAAAGTCGGCGGCGGCGGCGGGAGAATCGCCGCAGGCGTTCACCGATGCGGTCTCGCAGCGCTTCCGTGATCTGATCGGGGCGATGAACTTCACCGCCGATGATTTCATCCGCACCACCGAGCCGCGCCACCGCGAGGCCTGTCAGGCGCTGTGGCGGAAATTGATCGAAACCGGCAACATCTACCTCGGTTCCTATGCCGGCTGGTATGCGGTGCGTGATGAGGCTTTTTACGGCGAAGACGAGCTGAAGGAAGGCCCCAAGGGCAAGAAGATCGCGCCGACCGGGGCCGAGTGCGAATGGGTGGAAGAACCCAGCTATTTCTTCCGCCTGTCGGCCTGGCAACAGCCATTGCTTGAGTTTTACGAGAGCAACCCAGATTTTATTTTGCCGCTTGGCAAGCGCAATGAAGTGATGGCGTTCGTCAAATCCGGCCTGCGCGATTTGTCGGTCAGCCGAACCACCTTCAGTTGGGGCGTTCCGGTGCCGGGTGATGACGCTCACATTATGTATGTCTGGCTGGATGCGCTGACCAACTACATCACCGCACTCGGCTATCCCGATACCGGTGCTGACGGCGACTATGCCCGCTTCTGGCCTGCCGACCTGCACATGGTCGGCAAGGATATTCTGCGCTTTCACGCCATCTACTGGCCGGCGTTCTTGATGGCTGCGGGACTAGAGCCGCCGAGACGAGTGTTCGCCCATGGTTGGTGGACGATTGATGGCCAGAAAATGTCTAAATCTTTGGGCAATGCCATCGCGCCCGAAACCCTGATTTCAACTTATGGCCTGGACCAGACTCGTTACTTCCTGTTGCGTGAGGTGCCGTTCGGCAACGACGGCGACTACTCCCACCGCGCCATGGTCCAGCGAATTAATGGCGATCTGGCCAATGATTATGGCAATCTGGTCCAGCGGGTGCTGTCGATGATCGCCAAGAACTGTGCCGGCGCGGTGCCGACGCCGGGGCCGCTGACCGAGACCGACCAGCGTTTGCTGGGTTCGGCGCAAGCACTGCTGGTGACGGTCCGCGCGGAAATGCGGGTGCAGGCGTTCCATAAGGCGTTGGATGCGCTGTGGGCGGTGGTCGGCGACGCCAACCGCTATGTCGATGAACAGGGGCCGTGGACGCTGAAGAAGACCGATCCGCCGCGCATGGCCACGGTACTGTGGGTGTTGGCGGAAACCATTCGCCACCTTGCAATCCTGACACAGCCGTTCATGCCCGATGCCTCGAATCGGATTCTGGATCAACTGGCGGTACCGGCCGAGGCGCGCGGGTTCGAACAGCTCGATTCGGCGTTCGTGCTGACCGGGGGGGTGCCGTTGCCGGCCCCGCAAGGAGTGTTCCCACGCTATGTCGAGCCGAAGCTGGCGTAAAATGAAGGGGGTTCAGGGCAAAGCCCTGGTCGCCGGAGGCAAAACAATCATTGGGATCGGCCTGTTGTGGCAGGCGGTGGTGACGCTGACCGGTTGTCCGCCCTATATCCTGCCGCCACCGTTGCGGGTGCTGCGCGCGCTGGGCGTTCATGCCGGCACCTTGTTTCACCACATGCTCTGCACCCTGGCCGAAATCGGCCTTGGGCTGGCGTTGGGCACGGCGCTGGGTATGGCCTGCGCGCTGGTCATGGCTTGGTTTCCAGCCGTGCGCCGCTGGCTAATGCCGGTGATCGCCGCCAGCCAGTCGATTCCGGTGTTCGCGCTGGCACCGCTGCTGGTGCTGTGGCTGGGCTATGGCCTGGGCTCAAAGGTGGCGATGACGACGCTGATCATCTTCTTTCCGATTACCTCTAGTTTTCTTGATGGCTTGAACCGCACCGACAAAGGATTGCTCGATCTGGCCCAAGTGCTGGGCGCGTCGCGCTGGGCGGTGCTGTGCCACATTCGCCTGCCCTCGGCGCTGCCGGCGCTGGGTTCGGGGCTGCGAATGGCGGCGGCGGTGGCTCCAATCGGGGCGGTGATCGGCGAATGGGTTGGGGCCTCCGATGGCTTGGGTTATTTGATGCTGCACGCCAACGCCCGGGTTCAGACCGATTTGATGTTCGCGGCACTGCTGGTGCTGGCCTTGCTGACGGTAACGCTCTTCACGCTGATCGACCGGCTATCGCGACTCTTGGTGCCGTGGGAACCTTAAGCGATGAGAGCAACATTTTGATTTGTGGAAGGAGTCTCGTAATGCGCAAACTTCTCGCCCCGTTTACCGGAATTCTTTTGCTGGCGCTTTCCGTGAGCGCCCACGCCGAAGACAAGCTGACGGTGATGCTGGACTGGTTCGTCAACCCAGACCACGCGCCACTGATTCTGGCTCAGGAACTGGGCTATTTCCGCGCCGCCGGTCTGGCGGTGGCGCTGATCGCGCCGTCCGATCCCAATGACCCGCCCAAGCTGGTCGCAGCCGGCAAGGCCGATCTGGCCGTGACCTATCAGCCGGAGCTGCACTTGCAGGTTGCGGGCGGGCTACCGCTGGTGCGGGTGGGGACGCTGGTTTCGACCCCGCTCAACGCCCTGGTCGCCCTGGCCGGCGGTCCGATCAAGACCCTGGCCGACCTCAAGGGACGCAAAATCGGGTTTTCGGTCGGCGGATTTGAAGACGCGCTGCTCGGCACCATGTTGGAAGGGGCCGGGCTGAGTCTCAAGGATGTGACTCTGATCAATGTCAACTTCAGCCTGTCGCCGGCGCTGATGTCGGGACAAGTTGATGCCGTGGTCGGGGCATTCCGCAATTTTGAGTTGAACCAACTGGCGATCGAAAACCATCCTGGCCTCGCGTTCTATCCCGAAGAGCATGGCGTACCGGCCTATGACGAATTGATTCTGGTCGCCAACAAGGCCGCGCTGGCCGATTCCCGGCTGCCGCGATTCCTGGATGCGGTCGAGCAGGCGACGTTGTATTTGCTCAATCATCCAGATGAGGCGCGGGCGCTGTTCGTCAAAGGGCGGCCGGAGTTGGACGACGAGTTGAACCGCCGCGCCTGGACCGCCACCCTGCCCCGCTTCAGCCACAGCCCGGCGGCGCTGGATGCGGTGCGTTATGAACGCTTCGCCGCCTATCTGAAGGCACGGGGCTTGATCGAGACCCTACCGGCGCTTAGTTCCTATGCCGTGGTTGTGGAACGGCCGGTAACACGTTAAGGTTTGGTTGATAATTCAAGCTTGCCCTCGAACATCCTCGTCCCTGAACATCCTCGTCCCTGAACATCGCCGGAGCGGCCGTCATGTCCGACCAATTGTTTACCCCCGCCGCACGCGACCGGCTGCGTGCGATCATTCAGGCGAAATCGGTGCTTTCGGGCAACCAGTTTCGTCTGGCCTCAGGCCGAACCAGTTCAATCTTCTTCGACATGAAGCAGACGCTGTTCGATCCCGAAGGTGCCAATCTGATCGGCGATGGCCTGTTGGATCTGCTGGCCGGGTTTGAGTTCGACGCGGTTGGCGGTCTGGCCATGGGCGCGGTGCCGGTGGTGTCGGCGCTGGTGATGAAAAGCTGGCCGTTGCGGCCGATCTTGGGCTTCAGCGTGCGGAAGGAAACCAAGGATCACGGGACGCAAAAGCTGATCGAGGGGCCGCTGGTTACGGGGGCGAGGGTGGTGATTCTGGACGATGTGTCCACCACCGCCGGCTCATCGATCAAGGCGATCGAAGCGGTACGTTCGATTGATTGCGAGGTGGTTGGGGTTGTGACCATCGTCGATCGCAAGGAAGGGGCGGAAGAGAATCTGGCCAAATTGGGCCTGACCTTGACCAGCCTTTATACCCGCGATGATTTCGTGGCAAAGTAGATGGGGTTAGGTGCCCGGGGGCCTCAGGCCCCTGGTTGCCGAAGCCAAGGGAACCACGCGCATGAATCACGATGATAAGGCGGTGATCGAGCAGCAGGTGCGGGAAGCCCTGAAGCAGGTCATCGATCCCGAAGTGGGCATTAATATCGTTGATCTTGGTCTGATTAGTCAGATTGACGTGGGCATTAATTCCGTCACCGTCGCCATGACCATGACCACACCCACTTGTCCCTTGGGTGAAATTTTGACCGATCAGGCGCTTGAAGCGCTTCAGGTCTCGTTGGCTGCGGGCACCGAAATCGAAATTGGCCTGACTTACGATCCGCCGTGGACGCCGGAACGGATGTCGGAAGCCGCACGCAAGCAACTGGGTCGCTAATGGCTTCCACCACCTTCTCAACGCCGGCCGCACGCCGCCTTCGCCGCGTACCCTTGCTGGCCTTGGGCTTGATTGCGCTGATCACCGGCCTGATCGGCGGCCTAAACCGCATCGGCTGGACGGTGCCGCAACCGGTGCCGGATCTGGCCTATTGGCATGGGCCGCTGATGATTTCCGGCTTCTTCGGCACGTTGATCGGAGTCGAACGAGCGGTGGCCTATGGCAAGCCCTGGGCTTATTTGTCGCCGTTGCTCAACGGGATCGGCACC
This sequence comes from uncultured Gammaproteobacteria bacterium, assembly GCA_963575695.1. Classification (GTDB taxonomy): domain Bacteria; phylum Pseudomonadota; class Alphaproteobacteria; order Azospirillales; family Azospirillaceae; genus CAUYTZ01. The sequence goes on from CAUYTZ010000044.1 coordinate 11,824, forward strand.
TTCGCCCTGCTGGCCGGGGTGCTGATGCCGGTCCCCTTGGCGCTGCCCGTGTTCGCGGCCATGATCATGTTCGCCGGGGCGGTGATCATGGCCCGGCGTCAGCCGGCAATGTTCACCGTGACTCTGGCGCTGGGTGCCGGGGCGTGGCTGATCGGCAATGCCTTGTGGTTCCACGGCTGGCCGCTGGAGGTGGTGGTGCCGTGGTGGATCGGCTTCCTGGTGCTGATCATTGCCGGTGAGCGGCTGGAGTTGAGCCGGCTGTTGCAGCACAGCGCCGAAAGCCTGCGGTTATTCGCCGCCGCTGCGGGTCTGCTGGTCTTCGGTCTGATCGTGGTTGTGATCAACGACGGCGAGAATCTGCGGCTGGTGGCGGCCGGGCTGCTGGCGCTGGCGGCGTGGCTGGCGCACTACGACATCGCCCGGCGCACCATCCGCCAGAGCGGCTTCGTTCGATTCTCCGCCGTGTGCTTGTTGACCGGCTATGCCTGGCTGGCGGTGGCCGGGGTGATTGGATTGGTGGCACCGCTGCCCCGGCCGGGTCTGGCCTGGGATGCGTTCATGCACGCCATTAGCCTGGGCTTCGTGTTTTCGATGGTGTTTGCTCACGCGCCGATCATTTTGCCGGCGATTCTGGCGATCAAGGTTCCCTATCATCCGCGCTTTTACGGCCACTTCGCCCTGTTGCACGCCTCGGTCGCGTTGCGGCTGGCGGCGGACGCTGCGAATTGGGAGACTCTGCGCGCCTGGGCCGGGCTGGGCAACGTGGCGGCGCTGGTGCTGTTCATCGCCGTGACCGCGCACGCGGCGGCTTCGGCACCGTCTCAACGTCGTCCCAAGTAACGGTTTCGAAAGGCCCACGGCCTTTGGTGGGTCCAGGAGCCTGAAGGCCCCTGGACCCACTTTACTTTATTATCCCGCCTGCTTGACTCGCATATACCACTCGACCAGTCGCCGCACCTGCCGTTCGGTATAGCCACGAACCATCATCCGCTGCACGAATTCCGTATGCTTCTTCTCGGTCTCGCCGTCCTTCTTCGAGCCGAAGCTGATCACCGGCAACAGATCTTCCACCTGACTGAACATCCGCCGTTCGATCACTTCCCTGATCTTCTCGTACGAAGTCCAGGACGGGTTGCGACCATTGTTCTGGGCCCGGGCCCGCAGCGCGAACTTAACCACCTCGTTGCGGAAATCCTTGGGATTGGCGATCCCGGCCGGCTTTTCGGTCTTACTCAACTCCTGATTGATCAAGTCACGATTCAGCAACTGACCCGTGTCGGCGTCTTTGAAATCCTGATCCTCGATCCAGGCGTCGGCGTAATCAACATAGCGATCGAACAAATTCTGGCCGTAATCATGATAGGATTCCAGATAGGCCTTTTGAACCTCATTACCGATGAACTCGGCATAGCGCTTGGCCAGTTCCTCCTTAATGAACTCCAGAAATCGCTTCTCGGTTTCTTCCGGGAACTGGTCGCGTTTGATCGACTGTTCCAGGATATACATCATATGGACCGGATCGGCCGCGATCTCGTTGGTGTCATAGTTGAACGTCGCCGCCAGAACCTTGAACGCGAATCGCGTGGAAACCCCGTCCATGCCCTCGTCCACCCCGGCGGCATCGCGGTATTCTTGCATCGAACGCGCCTTGGGATCGGTCTCCTTCAGGCTTTCGCCATTGTAAACCCGCATTTTGGACGCAAGCGTGGAGTTCTGATGCGGCTTCAACCGGGTCAAAACCGAGAACTTGGCCAGCATTTCCAAAGTACCGGGAGCACAGGGCGATGCCGCCAAATCACTGTTCTTTAGGAGCTTTTCATAGATCAACCGTTCTTCAGTCACCCTCAAACAATAGGGCACCTTGATGACGCAAATCCGGTCGATGAAGGCTTCGTTATTCTTGTTGTTGCGGAACGTGTGCCATTCGGCTTCGTTGGAGTGGGCCAGAATCATGCCCTGGAACGGCAGCGCGCCGATGTTTTCCGAACCGATATAGTTGCCTTCCTGGGTTGCGGTCAGCAACGGGTGCAGCATTTTGATCGGGGCCTTGAACATTTCCACGAACTCCATCAGCCCCTGAGTGGAGCGATTGAGTCCGCCCGAGTAGCTGTAGGCGTCGGGATCGTTCTGGCTGTAGGCTTCCAGCTTGCGAATATCGACCTTGCCGACCAGGGTTGAGATATCCTGGTTGTTGTCGTCGCCGGGTTCGGTCTTGGTCACGCCGATTTGGCGCAACCGCGACGGGAAGATCTTAACCACCTTGAACTGGCTGAGGTCGCCGCCGAATTCGTCCATCCGCTTCAGCGCCCAGGGCGACATCAGCCCGGGCAGGCGGCGGCGCTGAATGCCAAAACGTTCTTCCAGTTCGGCACCAACGGTGTCGGGATCGAACAGACCAAGCGGGGTTTCGAACAGCGGGCTGATCTGGTCGCCAACCTTGAGCGTGTAGATCGGGTGCTTTTCGACCAACGCCTTGAGTCGCTCCGCCAGCGAGGATTTACCGCCGCCGACCGGCCCCAGCAGGTAGAGGATCTGCTTGCGCTCCTCCAGCCCCTGCGCCGCATGGCGGAAGAAGCCGACGATCCGCTCAATCGTTTCCTCCATGCCGAAGAAATCAGCAAAGGCGGGATAGATCTTTACGGTGCGATTCATAAAGATTCGGCCCAGGCGCGAATCCCGAGAACTATCGATCAGCCGTGGTTCACCAATCGCGGCCAGCAGACGCTCGGCGGCGGTGGCATAAATCAGCGGGTCTTTGCGGCACGCCTCCAGATACGCGCGCAGCGACATTTCGCTCTCGCGGCGACCTTCGTAGGCGTTCGCGTACCGGCTGAAGAAATCGTCGCCCGAACCCATGCTTGGCTCCGTATCCGTTGATTTTGGTCCTGAATATCGCGGGTCCGGAAGCCTGGAGGCCCCCGACCCCACTCCATTTAGGTACTCCCCACCCTAATTACGACCGCACTCGATCGCCTCCGCCTTTTTAACCAACACTTCCGCCTGTTTGATCGACGCGATATCGAGCATCCGGCCATCCAGCGCCACCGCGCCGGCCCCGTCACGCTCCGCTTGCACCATCGCCGCCAGCACACGCCGGGCCTGAACGACCTCGGCCGGGCTGGGGGAGAAGATTTGGTTGGCTGGTTCAACCTGATTGGGGTGAATGACCAGCTTGCCTTCGAAGCCGAGCGCGGCCGAGCGGCGGGCGCAAGCGGCGAAGCCCTCGGTGTCGGTGAAATCACCATAGGGACCGTCGATCGGGCGCAAGCCATGGGCGCGAGCGGTGATCACCAGCCGGGACAGGGCATAATGCCACATGTCATTCCAATGCACGGCGCGGTGGCCGTCGCCGTCGCGATCGGCCAAGACATGATAATCGGGATGCGGGGCCCCGATGCGGGTGGTTCGGGCTCGGATCGACGCCGCGAAATCAGCCACCCCGAAATGGAGCGATTCCGCCCGCTTGCTGGCTGCGGCGATCTCGGCCACGTTTTGCATCCCGAGCGCGGTCTCGATCATCAACTCCAAGCCGATTCGCCGTTTGAAGCCCTTGGCCGCTTCGATCTGACTGAGCAGCATGTCCAGCGCATAGACATCGGAAGCGGTACCGACCTTGGGCACCAGCAACAGATCCAATTTAGCCCCGGCCTGTTCAACAACCTCAATCACGTCGCGATACATATATTGAGTGTCGAGGCCGTTGATCCGCACCGACATCACCCGCCCGTTCCAATCGATCTCGTTGAGGGCTTGGATGACGTTTTTGCGGGCCCGCTCTTTATCGGCCGGAGCCACGGCGTCTTCAAGATCAAGGAAAACAACGTCGGCGGTGCTTTTTGCCGCTTTTTCGATAAAGCGCAGGTTGGAGCCGGGAACGGCCAGTTCTGAGCGGCTAAGTCGGGCGCTCCGCTGCTCCACCTGAGTAAAGCTCATCGGATTTTCTTTCATTTTGTGCCTTCGGCGGCCAGGGGCTTTGCCCCTGAACCCCACCAAAGGCCGGGAGGCCTTTGGAAACCTTTACTTGGGAAGGTTCAAACTACCCACGCGGATAACCAGCCACAGCCGCCAACACTTCACCCATTTCCTCTTGCGTACCGATGGTCATGCGCAGGCAACCCGGCAGGCCATACACCCCCATCTGCCGGATCAGGATTCCGCGCGCCTTCAGATGCAGCCGCACCGCTTCCGCTTGGCCCCAGGGCGCGAAATTAACCAGCACGAAGTTGCCGACGCTGGGATACACGGTTAGGCCCAACTGACGCAGTTGCGCCGAAAACCACTCCCGACACTGCGTGTTGTGCGTCCGGCATTTCTCGACGAAATCGGTATCGGCCAGCGCCGCCACCCCGGCCGCCTGTGCCGCCGAGGTCACATTGAACGGGCCACGCACCCGGTTCAGCACCCCAATCACTTCCGGCTTGGCGTAACACCAGCCCAACCGCAACCCACCCAAGCCATACATCTTGGAAAAGGTCCGGGTCATAACCACGTTTTCGGCCGCTTCAACCAATTCCAAGCCATCGGAATAGTCGGCTTCGGTAACAAACTCGGAATAAGCGGCATCAACCACCAGCAAAACATTACCGGGCAGGCCGGCGTGCAGCCGAGCCAGTTGGCCTCTGGTCAGATAAGAGCCGGTCGGGTTGTTGGGATTGGCCAGAAACAGAATCCGGGTCCGTGGAGTCACCGCTGCCAACAAGGCATCGACATCAGCGGTCAGGTCACGTTCCGGAGCCGAGACCGGAGTCGCCCCAACCGTGCGCGCCGCAATCGGGTACATCAGGAAGCCGTGGGCGGAATAGAGCACCTCATCCCCCGGTCCGGCATAGGCTCGGGCCAGCAGACTGAGCAGTTCATCAGAGCCGCTACCGCACACGATCCGATCCGAATCAACCCCAAACTGCTTACCCAGCGCTTGGCACAGCTTAACGCAGCCGCCATCGGGGTAGCGGTGGATGTCGCCGGCCAGTTCCTTATAGGCAATCATCGCCGCTGGGCTGGGACCGAACGCGCCTTCATTGGAGGCCAGACGGATGAGACGGGTAACACCCTCGGCCTGGGCCTCGCCACCGATGTAGGGCGCGACATCGAGAATCCCGGGACGCGGAATCAGAGCGGACATGTCGCGGCTTTCCTTCTTTAGTGCCTAAGTGGGGCCGATGGGCAGATCGTCAGCGCCGCCGGCGGCCGGCGGCAACCGCCCCTCGGGAGGGGGATCACGCAGCACATAACCGCGCCCCCACACGGTTTCGATGAAGTTCTCACCGCTGGAAGCTGTGGCCAGCTTCTTGCGCAGCTTGCACACAAACACATCGATGATCTTCAATTCCGGCTCATCGATGCCGCCGTAAAGATGATTAAGGAACATTTCCTTGGTCAAGGTCGTGCCTTTACGCAACGACAGCAATTCCAGGATGCCATATTCCTTACCCGTAAGGTGCAGCGGCAAGTTGTTGATTTGAACCGTCCGCGTATCAAGATTAACCATCATCCGCCCGGTACGGATGATGCTGTCAGAATGGCCCTTAGACCGGCGCACGATCGCCTGCAAACGGGCGATCAATTCGCGTTTATCAAACGGTTTGGTTAGGTAATCATCGGCACCGAAGCCCAGGCCCTTGATCTTGTGATCAATCTCGGTCATGCCCGACAGGATCAGAATCGGCGTGGCTACCCGAGCGGCGCGCAGCCGGCGCAGAACCTCATAGCCATCGATATCGGGCAGCATCAGATCGAGTATAATGATATCGTAATCATAGAGCTTGCCGATTTCGAGGCCATCTTCGCCGAGATCGGTGGAATCAACGATATAGCCTTCGGTCTTCAGCATCAGTTCGACGCTTTTCTTGACCGATGGATCGTCTTCTACCAGTAGAACCCGCATATCGGTCGCCTCGAACCGGATAAAGCCGGGGTTGCCGATCACGCTCGCCGACCCGGATCATCCAGGCCCACTCTCGTTTCGCTTCCGTTTCGCTCAACGCAACCCAGCCACCAAAAAACACTCATTAACTATAACGCCATCAATTGTGTTGATCAAGGGTTGCCGTTAACCCATTAATGAGATTTGAATGGAATTGTTTCGTCCACCCTGGCCTAACCAAGGCCAGCCGACCAAGGTCATCCTGCCGTGTCCGCTCTTGTCCACCGCTTGTCCGATGAAATGGCGCTGATGCCCGATTACCGCCGCTTCGGCAAGGTGACGGCGGTGCAGGGCATGTTGGTCGAAGTGGCTGGCATTGAAAAAGAACTGGCGGTGGGCGGGCGTTGCGTCGTCATTGCCAAGGCTGGCCGGCGGGTACCGTGCGAGGTGGTTGGATTCCGCAATGGCCGAGCCCTGGCCATGCCGCTGGGCACGCTGGACGGGGTTGGCCTTAGTTGTGTGGTGGAATTGTCTGATGCCCAGCCATCGGCGTTCCCCGGGCCGTCGTGGCTGGGGCGGGTGATCAACGCCCTGGGTGAGCCGGTCGATGGTGGACCGCCGTTGTCTCTGGGGCCGGTGGGCGTGCCAATCCGCAATGATCCGCCGCCGGCCCATACCCGGGCCCGGGTTGGGGCGAAAATTGATTTGGGCGTGCGCGCACTCAACACCTTTCTCACCTGCTGTCGCGGCCAGCGCATGGGGATCTTCGCCGGCTCGGGCGTGGGCAAATCGGTGCTGATGTCGATGCTGGCCCGTTACACCGCCGCCGACGTGTCGGTGATCGGGCTGATCGGCGAACGCGGTCGCGAGTTGCAGGAGTTCATCGAAGACGATTTGGGACCGGAAGGTTTGGCCCGTAGCGTGGTGGTGGTGGCGACCTCGGACGAACCGCCGCTGATGCGTCGTCAGGCCGCCTATCTAACCCTGAGTGTGGCCGAGTTCTTCCGCGACCAGGGCCAAGATGTGCTGTGCATGATGGACAGCGTGACCCGCTTCGCCATGGCCCAGCGTGAAATCGGGCTGTCGGCCGGCGAACCACCGACCACCAAGGGCTATCCACCGACCGTGTTCGCCGAACTGCCGCGACTGCTGGAGCGGGCCGGGCCGGGTCGGGTCGGCAAGGGCATGGTCACCGGCCTGTTCACGGTACTGGTCGAAGGTGACGACCACAACGAGCCGATTGCCGACGCGGTGCGCGGTATCCTGGATGGCCATATCGTGATGGAGCGCAGCATCGGCGAGCGCGGCCGCTATCCGGCGATCAACATTCTGCGCAGCGTGTCGCGAACCATGCCCGGCTGTAACAGTGCCGAAGAAAATACCCTGGTCGGCCATGCCCGGCGGTTGATGTCCACTTACGAGAACATGGCGGAAATGATCCGGTTGGGGGCCTATCGCCGTGGTAGCGATCCGCAGGTGGACGAGGCGATTCATTATCATGATCGGCTGGAGGCGTTCTTGAAGCAGGGCAAACGCGAGAAGTCGCGGCTACCGGAAGGTTATGCTCAGTTGAAGGAAATCCTGGGTGCCGGTCGTGGCTAAAATGATAGGCTTCGCCTATGGCTAAAATGATAGGCTTCGCCTATGGCTAAAATGACAGGCTTCGCCTATGGCTGATCTGCGTGGCCTGATCCGCTTTCACCGCTGGCAGCTGGATGAAAAGCAGCGAAAAGTCGCCGAGTTGCGGGGCGAGCAGGAATACTTGCGCGTTCACATTCAAAACATCAACGAACAAATCCGCAACGAACAGGAAAATGCCCGCCAGTCGATGGAAGCAACCATGGACTTCGTCAATTACCTGAAACTGGCCAAGTTGCGGCGGGCACAGTTTGAGAATCAGGTCGAGGATTTGGAACGGCAGATCCAGGCTGCGGCCGATGCCATCGCCGAGGCGTTTCAAGAGGTCAAACGTTATGAACTGGCCCAGGATGAACGCGACCGCCAGGAGCGGGCGAAACAATTACGGCGTGAAAACGCGATGTTCGACGAGGTGGCGGTAACCGGCTTCATGCGTCAGCGCAAGGAGGAAGAACAGCGTTGATCGGGATGCTTAATGCTTGAATAGGGCATGGATACTGTATGTAACACCGCATAAGCGATCCATTTTCAGCCGCTCACGCGATCAACAGCGCGCGGGCCTCGGGCGGGAAATAACGGTCGAACATAAACGACGGCAACAAGTATTGCGGGAAACAGCGCGATGTGTTGCCCTGGTGCAGGATGTGCAGGCACAGGCCGCTGGTATCGGCGAAGTGGTGTAGGTGGCAGCCGGCGGCCAGGGCGGCGCGGATGAAGCCGCCGTCCTCGTCGAAGTTCTGGTCGGGAAAGCGGGCCTGACGCCAGACCGATTTACGGAACAGATAGCTGAACCCGAAACCAAGATGGTTGGTGGCCAGCGCTTCGGCTTCGGCCTCGCCGAACACCGCAGCGGCCATCGGCTGCGCCGACCAGATAAAGTGCAGCCCGTGCTTGAGGTTAAGATCCCAATAGCCCAGCGCCCGATAAGCACGGCTATAGACGAACCAGCCTGACAGCTTGACCAAATCGGCACCGCGCTCCAGCCAGCCGGTCATGGTCGCCAGATAATCGGGGGCATAGTAATCATCATCGTCAAACTGAGCGATGATTTCGGCGCGAGCATTTTCGATCAGCCAGTTGCGTTTGGCCCCGATCGACAATCGCGGTCCGGGATGATGGAAATAACGGATGCGACGATCATCCACCGCCAGAAAGAAGGCTGACGGCTGCGGGCTGTCGTCCAAAATCAGCCATTCGAAATCGGTCAGCGTCTGCCGGACCACCGAACGCAACACCGCACGCAGCAGCGACTCGCGGCCATAGGTTGGGGTGACGATCGAAACCATGGGCGCGGCCGACGGATCGGTCATGGTCAGCCTTTTGGTGGGGGTTGGCCGAGGTCAGAACAGTTGGAACCCTGTCCGCACGCCTCAAGAGCGAGCAGCGCCGCTGTGGTTTTCTCAACCAGAGCATCTAGGCTGGCCATCAACGCGGTGTCGATCTGGCCGGCGTGGGCCCCGATCGTCAACGTGGTGGCGACCTCGGCCAGTCTTCCGGCACCGAAATTAGCCGCCATGCCCTTCAGGTCATGGGCCGGTCCCGCGAGTTTGCGCGGATGGTCGACGGCGCGCATCTCAGCGATGGCACGGACGGCATTTCGAGTGAACAGGGCCACCGTTTCAGCCCAGGGTCCGCTGGAAATCATCGCTTGCAAGTCTTCAACCTGTGACTCATCGACCAGTGGCGTTTCTCTCCCTGCGGCCGGGGTGACCAAGGCGACCGCAGGCAGCGGCGAGGTCTCCCGTCCGATCGAGGCCAACATCTGGTCGAACTGGTGCCAGTCGATCGGCTTGGTCAGAAACCCGGTCAGACCACTGGCCAAATAGCGCGGCCGATTTTCGAGGATGGCGTCGGCGGTCAGGGCGATAATCGGCAACCCACCCAGCGGCGACGGCAGGGCGCGGATCCGGCGGGTCGCTTCCTCGCCATCCATTTCCGGCATCTGCATGTCCATGAGAACCAAGTCAAACTCTACGGCATGAACCGCGGCCACCGCCTGAACACCGTTGGCGACCACCACCACGCTGTGGCCGCGTTTCTCCATGTAGGAGCGCAGGATCAACTGATTGATGTCATTGTCTTCGGCGAGCAGAATCCGGAACTTTCCCGCCATAATCGCGGGAGCCGGCGGCACGGAAGTTGGCGGAAACACCTCGATCTGGGGCGTAGAGGGCAGACCGAGCCGGACCGAGAAACTGAACAGAGAACCCAGGCCGGGCGTGGAACTCGCGGCCAACGCGCCGCCCATCATTTCCACCAGTCGCTTGCTAATCGCCAACCCCAGGCCACTACCGCCGAAGCGGCGCGTGGTGGAAGCATCGCCCTGGGCGAAGGGTTCAAACAGGGTTGCCCGTTGCGCACGACTGATACCGATGCCGGTGTCTTCAACCTCAAACTGCAGTCGGCAGTGTTTCCAGTCTTGCGCGATGGTTTTAGCCCGTAGCGTAACCCGACCGGCACTGGTGAATTTGATCGCGTTGCCGGCCAGATTGAACAGGATCTGGCGGAACCGGGTGGGATCGCCGCGTACCAGCGCCGGCAGCGGTGTGGTTTCCTCGAAGCCGAGTGAGACCTCCTTGGCTTGGGCCGAACCGCGCAACAGATCAACCACTTCCCGAACCACCAAAGCCGGATCAAAGTCCAGCGTTTCCAGGGCGAGCTTTTCGGCTTCGATCTTGGAAATGTCGAGAATATCGTTGAGAATCGCCATCAGGCTCTGTGCCGAAGAGCACAGGGTTTCGACGAACGTTCTCTGCGCCCCCGTCAGCGTGGT